>DAOTXA010000495.1:0-4642 GCA_034435595.1 Anaerolineae bacterium
AGTCGCTAAAGCCAAAGTTGAAGGGCCTCGCGATAATTCGCCGAGAAATAGCGTCGAGCTTCGGGCAGATACCGAAAATCAGTCTGCCGTACCAAACCAATTACCAGATTATTGAGGCTCGTCAAAAGCCGCTGGCGCTTGGTGTGACGAATGGTGCAAGTATCTTCCCGAAAGGTAACATCACGAACATAGTGCAGGCGGTTCTCGATGTGCCAATGTTGTCGAACATAATGCAACAGGGTAGCAGGGGTCATTTGATCGGTGGTTGGGAGATGTTGCCTCACGATTTTCCACCCCACCAAACCGTTTATGATTACTTTAACAAATGGTGCGAATCGGAGCGTATTAATCGGATTTTGCGTGAGGAATTACGTCGGAAAGAAGGGCGCGAACCAACGCCAAGTGTTGGAAGTGTGGACAGTCAGTCGGTCAAAACGACGAAAAAGGGGGCGCATGTGGCTTCGATGGTGGTAAAAAGGTCAAAGGCCGCAAACGTCACATCTTCGTTGACACCAATGGCTTGTTGCTGAAGATCAAAGTCACCGCTGCCAATATCGGAGACCGAGAAGGTGCCAAGCAGACGATGTTGCCCCTTAAACAATACCTTCAGCGCATGAAAAAGTGCGGCTAGATGGTGGATATGACGGCGAGCCATTTGCGGAGTGGGTCTCGAAGAAGTTGGGATGGGAAGTAGAAATCACTCATCGCCCTGAAGGGAGTAAAGGTTTCAAGTTGTGCCACGCCGTTGGGCTTGTTTCACGGTTCAACAACGCTGTTCTCAAGTTCATATCGTAGAAACCTATCAAAACCGATCAGATTTTTCTCCTGTCATGTTTTTACAGTGACATGAGAAAAAGATTCTACTGATAAGCGCTCAAGTTCGAGTTGTTGAATTGAACGAAAAACAAATTTTCAAAGTCGAGCTTAGGCAGAAATGCGGAAATAAGCGGACTGGATTTCAATGCAAGCCACCATTATCAGATCGGTTTATGATGCTGGTAACCGTTCGTCGCCTGAAACACAAAGATCAATTGAGTCGGAATCTTTGTAGGATTCCAGAAACAATGCGGCTGCGATGCCTCAAAGAGTAAACTGTATCCCGACCTGAGTTCATAGATCGTGTCTTTGATCTGATATTCTACCCGCCCCGCCAGACAGTATACAAATTCCTGACCTGCGTGGGTGATAGGGTTTGTATTGCGGTTGCCAGGTAGTACGGTCACGAGGAATGGCTCTAGTTTCTGGTCACGCAGCCCCGTGCCAAGGCTCTCGATACTTGTCATTGACTCTTCAGTGCGTACACGATCTGCCTGTTTGACATAGATCACCGTCTCTTCAGATCCGCTGGTGAAAAACTCGGTGATTGTCACGCCCAATGCACCCGCGATCTGGTGCAGTGACGCCACCGTTGGCGAACTCTCCCCGCGCTCGATGCGGCTGATAGCGTTAATCGATAGGCCGGAGTGCGTCGCCACTTCACGCAGAGACAATCTACGTGCCTCACGCAGAGAGCGAATATTGCGCCCGACCTCCACGTCTTTATTATCCGTCATATGATTCCTATTTGATAGTTTCACTCTAATAGTGTACATGCTTCCCACAGAATCGGGAATATGAAGATAATCTCATCTTTTATTACAAAAAGTGTTTTTTCGCTTGTGACAACTGTCATATGTGAGGCATGACCCTTGTACGTACCCCGAACCGTGGACCGGGTAGATACTCGATGTATTCGGAAAGGCGAATACATGAGGATTCCTGTGCCGATACCGACCTTTGACGAACTTGAAACGATGCACTTCCACATCTGTCAAGCTGTAGGTGATACCAAGCGCCTGATGATTCTGTACGCACTGCGCGATAAGCCGTCTTACGTCACCGAGCTTGCAACCCTGCTGAATGTGCCGCAGCCTACCGTATCGCGCCATCTCGCCATCTTGCTGGAACGCGGCATCGTTGCCAAAGAGCGCGACGGCGCAGCGGTTGTCTATCGTCTGGTAGATACGCGAATTGTCGATGTCATGGATCAAATGCGTGCCATCCTCGCTGATGTATTGCGCTGAAAATTTCGTAGGGGGAATTTTTATGAAAAGAAAAGCTTATGTGTGGATATTCGGTTTGCTGGGAACCGGGTTGATCGTCGTCGGGACGATCCTCTTGCTGGCAACACCGAATACTGACGCCGCTGCGGACCCCTGGGCTAACGTTCCCGTTCGCAATCCCGGCACCGATCATTCTGACCTCATCAACACCGAGTTCGAGAGTGGACCAGAAGTGACGGCATTTTGTTTGACCTGTCATGCCGATGCTTCACATGAAGTTATGCAGACGACACACTGGACGTGGCAGGCTCCGCCCGTCGAAGTATCATGGCGTGAAGAGTTGGTGTCTATCGGCAAGGCCAACACGCTGAATAACTTCTGTATCGGCGTGCAACCGAATATAGCCAGTTGTTCGCGCTGTCACACGGGCTATGGCTGGACAGACGACACCTTTGACTTTGCGTCCGAACCCAACGTCGATTGCCTCGTCTGCCACGATCAAACCGGAACTTATGTCAAGGCAGGCGGCGGATTGCCAGCCGAAGGCGTCGATTTGCAAATGGTCGCGCAAAGCGTCGGCACGCCCAACCGCCAGAACTGTGGGGGTTGTCACTTTAACGGTGGCGGCGGAGCGGGTGTTAAACACGGCGATCTGGATGAATCGCTGTACTTCCCCTCGGAAAATGTTGATGTCCATATGGGACGCCACGACTTTCTATGTGTGGACTGCCACCAGACCAACGATCATCTAATTCAGGGACGCAGTATCTCTGTCAGCGTGGATGATAACAATCAAATCGCCTGTGCGGACTGTCACACGCCGGAACTAACGCACGAAGACCAACGTATCAACGACCATCTGGCGACGGTTGCCTGCCAGACCTGCCATATTCCACAAGGCGCATTGCGCGACCCAACCAAGATGAATTGGGACTGGTCCGAGGCCGGGGATTTAGAGCGTGAAGAGGACGAACACCACTATCTGGCGATCAAGGGCAGTTTCATCTATGAAACCGGGTTTACGCCCGAATACGACTGGTACAACGGGACCGCCACACACTACATTCTCGGTGATGAGATTGATCCCAGCGTTGCTGCACCAATCAACGACCCTCTAGGCGACATCAACGACCCGGGTGCGATGATCTGGCCCTTCAAGGTGCATTACGCACGCCAGCCTTATGACACAGTCAACAACATCCTGCTAATTCCCGAAACCACCTCAGAACAGGGCTACTGGACTACGTTCGATTGGTCCTCTGCGCTGCTGCTTGGCGCAGAAGATGCCGGGTTAGATTATAGTGGCGAGTTCGGGTTTGCCGATACGATCATGTACTGGCCGCAGACACATATGGTTCAGCCTGTCGAAAACGTGCTGCAATGTACCGATTGTCACGGTGAAAATGGTCGCATGGATTGGGAAGCCCTCGGTTACTTCGGCGACCCGATGCAGTGGGGCGGACGGTCTACCAGGGCGGAGGATGAGTAAATGAAACTGCGTAATGCCTCATTCTTGCTGATAGTCATTTGCGTGTTCTGTTTGGCTGTGGCAGCGCTGTTTGGTGGATACGGTTATGTGTCTGCGCAGGAACACGGTGACGAAGAAGAATCTGATCCCACCATAGAAGCGCCGTCACCTTCGGCACTGCATCCGACCTTCGCTCTGTTGGACGCGGACGGTCAAAACGCGCTCAACAGTGGCGGCCCAGTCAGCACAATTCAGACCTGCGGCATCTGTCACGATACCGCCTTCATCTCCGAACATAGCGTCCATACTGATGCAGGCGAAAGCCTCATCAGTATGGGTAACGATGCCCGCATTTGGGTGAACGGCGGAGGTTGGTTCGGCGGCTGGAACGCGATGCAATACCCGCGAACTGATCTTACGGTCGAGCAATGGGTGGTAGAATATGGCTGGCGGCATGTCGGAGGCGGACCCGCTACCGAAGTCGGCGTGGAGATGAACTGCTTCCTGTGTCATCTGCCAAACGCGGATAACGTGTCGCGCGTGGATGCCCTTAACGCCGGAAACTTTGTATGGGCAAACACGGCAACCCTTAACGACACCGGAATGGTCGAAGCCGACGGCGACAACTGGGCGCTGAATCAAGCGGCCTTTGACGCCGACGGCAACCTGCTGCGCGAGTACATCACCATCAGCGCACCGAATGACGCAAACTGCGGATTCTGTCACGGTGTGGTGGATGGCGATGCACAGACACCGCTCACCTTCAATCCGTTCGACGCGACTCAGTGGATGACTTTGTCGACAGGGCAGGTGTTCGCGCCGGAACGCATCCTTAACAGCGGCCTTAATATCCAGAATAAATTCGATCTTTCACGGTCATGGGATGTCCATGCCGAGCGCGTCGTCGCCTGTACCGACTGTCACTACTCGCTGAACAATCCCATATTTTACGTAGAACCCGAAGCCAGTCGCCCTGATCACCTTGACTTTGATCCGCGCCGCATGGATTACGATGACTTTCTTACGCGCCCATTGCACCAGTTCGCCAACGGCAGCGGCGACTATGTCGAAGCCTTTCCCGTGTTCGAGCGCGGTGTGCGCGACTGCGCCATCTGCCATGACGCGGCGTCCT
>DAOTXA010000496.1:0-1760 GCA_034435595.1 Anaerolineae bacterium
CTATCAATCTCAGTAATGATGTAATAAAGCTGGATTTCATCTTCATCATCACTAACAATACCGTCATCAGTGAGATCTAAAGCTTCTAACCGATCAATCCGAACCTCAATAGTCTGCATATCCCCACGAAATGGTACAAGAGATTCCAGTACTGAGCATGAACTGTTCGACAACATAAGCAGAAGAAAAAATAGTGCAGCAATTGATTTTGAAAGATTCAAACCAGTTCATCCTATTTCTAATTATTAGTGCAAGTTATCGTACACTAATTATAGTCATAGCATAGAATTTGATCACATAACAGATGTAACACTATTATGTGATCCCCTATGTGCTAGGGTAAGTGAAACCACTTCGGTTCAAAGATTAGTGTAGAATTGAACACGAAGCAAAGGAACCCAACCAGATGTCGAAGTCAGAGAATCCCGAAGTCCAACCGAAGCCGACTCGCCGCCGTTTCACCGCTGCGTACAAGCGCCGCATTGTCCAGGAGGCCGCACAGTGTGGGCATGGCGAGATCGGTCCGTTGCTGCGCCGCGAAGGGCTCTACTACGCACAGTTAGCGACATGGCGCAAAGCTGAAGCCGAGGGTGAGTTGGTTGATAAACCCCGTGGTCCGCAACCCAATCCGGCAGCGGCTGAGGTCAAGCGCCTACAACGCGAGAACGAACGTCTACAACGTCAGTTGCAGCAAGCCGAAGCCATTATCGACGCCCAAAAAAAGCTAGCAACGTTACTGGAACAACGGAAACAGGAGGCGACGACGCCATGACAGCCATTGTCGAATCATTGAGTCAGCAAGTCGGTCATCGGCGTGCGTGTACTGCCTTGAATGTGCCGCGTAGCCGCCTGTATCGTCGTCGCCAGGCAAAGCCACGTTCACCGCGTCCAAAACCGCCGAACGCCCTCACAACGGCTGAACGTGAGCGGGTGCGCAGCATCCTCAACAGTCCGCGTTTTGTGGATCAGACACCGCGTCAGGTCTATGCGACACTGCTAGATGAGGGCACCTATCTGTGCCATTGGCGCACGATGTACCGCATTCTGGCAGCATATGGCGAAGTCCGTGAACGGCGTGCTCAACGTCAGCACCCGACCTATCACAAGCCACAACTGCACGCCACGGGTCCGAATCAGGTGTGGTCGTGGGACATCACCCATTTGCGTGGCGCTGCGCCACGCCAGTTTTTCAAGCTTTACACCGTGCTGGACATCTACAGTCGCTACGTGGTCGGCTGGCTGCTGGCAGAGCGCGAAGACAGCGACCTCGCCCGCCTCCTGATCGCGGAATGCGCCCGCAAACAGGGCATTGTACCCGAACAACTGACGTTGCATGCCGATAATGGCAGTCCGATGCGCAGCAAGACCCTGAGCGAACTGCTCGTTGATCTAGGTATAACCCGCAGTCACAGCCGCCCGCATACCTCCAACGATAACCCGTTTAGCGAAGCGCAGTTCAAGACGCTGAAGTATCGCCCCGACTACCCGCAGCGCTTTGCCTCACTGGAGACAGCGAGGCAATGGGCACGGCAGTTTTTCAAGTGGTACAATCTCGAGCATTATCATTCGGGGCTAAATTTGCTCACGCCAGCGAGTGTGCATCTGGGCGAGGCAGTGACGGTTCAAGCGCAGCGTCAGGTGACAATGCAACGTGCTTATGCTGCCCAGCCAGCGCGGTTTACGCGAGGGATGCCCGTCGTCAAAGGCCCACCTGCTGCGGTGTGGATCAATCCCGCTGTAGCGGAGCCAAATCGAACGTA
>DAOTXA010000497.1:0-5254 GCA_034435595.1 Anaerolineae bacterium
CAACCGTACCGTGAAGAAAGCGGCGAAATCACCGGGATTATCACCAATATCCGCGATGTCACCGAGAAACGCCGGGTCGAGGAGGCGTTGCGCGAAAGCGAGGAACGCCTGAGCAGTATCGTCAATAATATTCCGGTTATGATCGGCTCTGCCAATAAGGATGGGCGTTTCGATTTCGTCAACAAGCACTGGGTTGACCAACTGGGCTGGACGTTAGAAGAAATGACCGAATATGACGATCCGATGGCATTGTTTTACCCGGACCCGGACGAATATGAGGCGGTGACATCGTACATCCGGTCAGGGGCAACGGCGTGGAAGAATTTTCACCCGGTGACAAAGGACAGGCGCAAGCTGATTACGGCCTGGGCGAACATTCACCTGTCGGATGGGAGTACAATCGGCATTGGGCAGGAGATTTCGGATCAGTTACGCGCCCGTCAGCGTGAGATTGACCTGGCGCTGGAAAAAGAGCGGGTGCAATTGCTGTCGCGCTTTATCCGCACCGCCGCGCACGAATTCCGCACGCCACTGGCGACGATCAACTCCAGCGCATACCTCATGCATCGACTGGACACAATCGAGGCACGTCAGATAAAACTGACACAGATTGAGTCTAGCATTGAGCGGGTGACACAATTGTTGGACAAGCTACTGCTGATGGTGCGTATAGAGTCTTCGCCGCCAGAGACCGTATCGACGTTTGAAGTGGTGCCACTGCTTGAAGCGGTGTGCGATGAAGTGACAAACCGGTTCGCGGATAGGCCGCCCACTGACTATGCGGGCGTTCCTAGACTGCCGACGGTCAAGGGAGAGGCAGATAGCTTTGCAGATGCCATCCGTCAATTGCTGGATAATGCCTATCGCCATACGTCTGATGAGACGCAGGTGACGGTGTACGCTGGCATTGCCTCCAATCGCGTGTGGATTGAGGTGCGCGACGATGGACAGGGGATCTCGCTGGATGAACTGCCCCATGTCTTCGAGACGTTCTGGCGGCAGGATAGTGCGCATACCTCGCCGGGGTTGGGCCTGGGGCTGCCAATTGCGAAGAAGATTGTCGAACACCACCGTGGCGATATTCACATTGACAGCGCAATAGGACAGGGGACGGTGATCCGTATTACCCTGCCGTTTGAGCGACCGGATTGATGCGAGGGTGGTTCGCAATTGCGGACGCAAGCCCGACGTAAGATTCTGACGTTTTAATGCATCTGTTAGGTGTTGGTCAATATAACCACGATCAACATCATCTCTGAATAGTTTCAATGTAGAGAATGTAGAGAAAGAAGTCATCAATGGCTAAGGAAGTCGCCACGTTGGGTGGCGGGTGTTTCTGGTGTTTGGAAGCTGTCTATCAGGACGTGAAGGGTGTGGAATCGGTTGTTTCGGGTTACGCTGGCGGAAGCACGCCGAACCCGACCTATCGTGATATTGGGACCGGGCGCACCGGGCACGCGGAAGTCGTGCAGGTCACGTATGATAACGACATCATCAGTTTTGACGATTTGCTGAATATTTTCTTCACGATTCACGATCCGACGACGCTCAACCGTCAGGGCGCGGATATTGGCTCGCAGTATCGCTCGGTTGTGCTGGCGCATGACGACGGGCAGAAGGCCGCCGTTGAAGCGAAAATCCGCGAACTGGAGAGCGCGGGCGTGTGGTCGAACATCGTGACGGAAGTCGCGCTGCTGGACCGATTCTACCGGGCCGAGGACTATCACCAGAACTACTACCGGGATAATCCGAACGCCGGGTATTGTCAGGTGATCATCGCGCCGAAGGTCGCCAAGTTCCGCAAGATGTACGTGGATAAGCTGCGCGTTTAATGCAGGCAAAAGCAGTCTTTCGCCGGATTGGTTGGACCGGCGCTACAATAACGCGAATAGCCGATAAGGATACCTTCCGCGAGAAGCGGTAAGCTCAGGTTCTCACACCGAAGAGCAAAGGTATCCAAGATGAAGATGACCACATTGTTGGACATATCAAGACCTTTCCGGTGGTATACTCAGAGAACACAAGTTGTGGAGATAGACCGCGATGGTAGAAGCTGCCCGCACACGCATCAGCGCAAACGAGTATTACCAGCTTCCAGAGTACGAACAAAACGATTTGATCCAGCTCATCAACGGTGAGGTCATTATCGGTATGCCTCCAATCTTGAAGCATCAAGACATTGTCCGCGAAATTCTGATCTTGCTCGCGCTCATTGCTCGAAATGTCGGTGGTAAAGCCTATGACTCTCCGGTTGAAGTTCGCCTGGACGACAAAAACGTGTTCCAGCCAGATGTGCTGTATGTCAAACCAGATAATATGGCGATTGCACAACAAGACGAGAAGCGTATCACCGGTGCACCAAATCTGATTGTAGAGGTCTTATCTCCCGGTACAGCTCGCTTTGACCGGCAGGAGAAGTATCAGGACTACGAGCAGCATGGTGTGAATGAATACTGGATTGTTGACCCGGTACACGAGACCATTGAAGTGTGGGGACTCGGCGAGAACAAGCAGTTTGTACGGCAGGGGGCTTATGGAATCACCGGTTCATTTGACTCTGCCACACTGAACACAACGGTTTCGGTCAAAGAGATTTTCGACGTATAGCTTCGCCACTGCATGGGACTACCTGTGGCGGACATATCATAAGATTATGGTTCGACAAAAGATATCGCGCTTCCAAAACGTGGGGTTGTTCGCCACATATATACGGATATAGTTCACAATACCGCCTCATCATGGATAATGTGATGGTGGTAGCAGCACACCGCTGAAAGTGTGTCACAACAAGCGGATTAAGCTGGTGGACAAACTCTGGCTGCGGAAGCGTGCAGTGATCGAGAGCATCAACAATCTGCTGAAGCATCAGGCGCAAATTGAGCATTCAAGGCATCGCAGCGTGGACAATTTCTTCGTCAATTTGATTGCTGGATTAGCTGCCTACTGTCACCGGCCTGAAAAGCCTGTTGTGCAGTTGCCCGCTGATCATCTCAACCGGCTCGCCGCCGTCGTTTGATCGACGACTTGAACGCTATTTGCGCTACAATACATCCCCTGACTACGATTTTGAAGCAAATCGCCATGCAATACGACGCGATCGTCATCGGCAGCGGACCTAATGGACTCGCCGCCGCCATCACCCTTGCGCAGGCGGGATGGTCTGTCGCCGTATACGAAGCCCGTGATACTGTCGGCGGCGGGATGCGCTCCGCTGAACTGACGCTGCCCGGTTTCGTGCATGACATCTGCTCCGCCATCCACCCGACGGCGCAGACCTCGCCATTTTTCCGTTCGCTGGATTTGAAGCAGTATGGTCTTGAATGGATTCACCCCGATATTCAGGTCGCGCACCCGTTTGATGATGGGTCTGCGGCGCTGCAATTCCGCGATATTGATGTAACCGGGGCCACGCTGGGGATCGATGCCGCCGCCTATCGCCGCCTGATGGGGCCATTGGTCAACCACTGGGAACAGATTCAAGCTGAGGTGTTGCGCCCGATCCGCGTGCCGCCGCACAATCCGCTGGCACTGGCGCATTTTGGTGTATTTGCGGGGATGCCTGCGGCGATGATGGCGAACCTCGCCTTTAAAGATGAGCGTGCGAAGGGCTTCTTTGCCGGATTTGCCGCGCATTCGCTGCTGTCGATGGACCATCTGGCGTCGGCGTCGTTCGGGCTGGTGCTGGCGATTCTTGGTCATGCAGTTGGCTGGCCTCTGGCAAAAGGCGGATCACAGTCGATTGCTGGTGCGCTGGTGGCGCATCTGCGTGCATTGGGCGGCGAGATCGTGCTGAGTCACCCGGTCAGGCACATTGACGATTTGCCGCGAGCGCGGGCGTATCTGTTCGATACGTCGCCGCGCACGCTGGCGACCGTTGCCGGGTCGCGTTTGCCAGATGGCTATATTCGCCAGCTAAGAAACGTGCGTTATGGACCCGGTTCGTTCAAAATCGACTACGCGCTGAGTGAGGCGATCCCGTGGAAATCGGCTGCGGCGCAGCGGGCGGGGACGGTTCACCTTGGCGGCTCGCTGGCAGAGATCAGCGCATCGGAGCGGTTGGTGTGGCGTGACGAGCACCCAGAGCGACCGTATACGCTGGTCGCGCAGCAAAGCGTATTTGACGAATCTCGCGCACCGGATGGCAAGCATACCGCATGGGCGTATTGCCATGTGCCGAATGGCTCGACGGTTGATATGACGGATGCTATCGAGGCACAGATCGAACGCTACGCGCCCGGTTTCCGAGATACGATTCTGGCGAAGCACACGTTCAATACGGCGCAGTTCGAGGACTACAACGCGAACTATGTAGGCGGCGATATCAACGGCGGGGTACAGGACATCGGGCAATTGTTGCTGCGTCCGGTCAAGCGGTTGACGCCGTATGCAACGCCGGGGGAAGGCATCTATCTGTGTTCAGCGTCAACGCCGCCGGGGGGCGGGGTACACGGTCTGTGCGGCATGTATGCGGCGCGGCGCGTGCTGCGGTCGATGACCTGAACCGGGCGACCTGGTGTCACCCGGATGATGAACCTGTGTGGGCGGGTCAGTCGCCTGCGGGGACGCTGACCACCTGCGCTGACGTGTCTGGTGCTTCGGTGGAAAGGCGACGGAGCATCGCGTAGCCTATGATACCTGCTACCAATGACGCGAACAGGATACCGACCTTGGCGCTATCCGCGAGATGATGGTGATCCACATAGGCGAGTTCGGTCACGAACAGCGCGACGGTGAAACCGATGCCCGCTAGCATACTGACTGCCTGAACGTGCAGCATCGTCAGGCCACGCGGTAGCTCGCTCAAGCCGGATTTGACCATCAGCCATGTGAACAGGGTGATGCCGAGGGGTTTGCCGACGACGAGGCCAAGAATCACGCCGAGGCTAACCGGGCTGGTCAGCGTGTCGGCGAGGTTGCCACTGAGGACGACGCCTGCGTTCGACAGGGCAAAGAGCGGCATCACCACGAACATGACCCAGGGTTGCAGCGAATGTAGCAGGCGTACCAGCGGCGGTTCGATATCGTGGACGACTTCGTTGATGGCGTGGATTGTCTCTTGCTGTTCGTGGTCGTGCAGCAAATTGCGACCATCAAGGCGCGAGGTATCAAGGCGATTGATGAGGGCGTCTAACTTCTTACGCGGATCGACAAGGCAGTGCGCCGGAATTGCGGCTGCGACCAGTACACCCGCGATTGTGGCGTGAATGCCGCAGACCATGAATCCGAACCACACCCCGCAGGAGAAGGCGAAGTA
>DAOTXA010000498.1:0-6357 GCA_034435595.1 Anaerolineae bacterium
CCCGCCTTTGCTAAAAGAGCGCCCGGTCAGCGTCAGGTCGAGTTCACGGGCGGCGACTTCGGCGTCCTCATCGAACATCTCGTAAAAGTCGCCCATGCGAAAGAACAAAATACTACCGGGATACTGCGCCTTAATATCAAGGTACTGCTGGCGTACCGGGGTTACACGCGGCATAATGATATCCTGTTGCTGGCGTCAATCGTGTGGAAATATTGTGCTATTGTAGCAACGCGCTTATGCGCCTTCAACACTGGTTCAGAACCAAACATCAAGAGGTGTTTTTCATGACAGACTGTATTATCGGCGTTGATCTGGGTGGGACGCGCATTCGTGCCGCACGCCTCGATACCGATCTCAACATCGCCGAACGCGTCGAAACGCTCACACTGGCGGACGAAGGGCTGGAGCCGACGCTCGAACGTATCAAAGGTCAGATCCGCCAGGTGATGGATACCAGTGACAATGTCATCGGTATTGGTATTTCTGCGCCGGGGCCGCTTAACCCGCAGACGGGTGTGATCGTCGCGCCGCCCAATCTTCCCGGATGGCATGATGTGCCACTCGGTCGCGTGTTGACGGATGAATTTAACGTCCCGGTTTATGTCGGTAATGACGCCAATGTCGCCGTGCTCGCAGAAGTTTCTCGTGGGGCCGCAAAAGGGTACCATCACGCCATCTACATCACCGTCAGTACCGGGATCGGCAGCGGCATCGTCGTGGATGGTCGTCTGCTGCTGGGTAAGGTCGGTCTTGGTGGAGAAGCCGGTCATATGGTTATGATCGTCGAAGATCGCGTCTCTACGCTTGAACTGGAAGCTGCTGGTCCCGATATGGCAATGCAGGCGGTGGCACGCATCAACGCGGGTGAAAAGTCATCAATTAGCGATCTCGTAAAAGGCGACCTGTCCAAAGTTCAGGGCAGCACAGTGGGAGTTGCGGCGATACAGGGTGATCCGCTGGCACTCTCGGTCATCCAACGCGGCGGCAAACTGGTCGGTCTTGGCATTGTGAACCTGCTGCACCTGTTCAACCCGGAAATCATCGTCATCGGTGGCGGTGTCACCACGAATTTGAAGGATATTCTGTTCCCGCCCATGTGGGATGCAATCAAGACGCACAGCATTGACGACGATTACTGGAAAGACCTGAAAATCGTCCCGCCAGAACTCGGCGACGATGTCAGTGTGATTGGTGCGGCAGTGCTGGTTACCACACATGGCGGTGTGGATAGGTTTGCCTGAAAAATGCGGGAACGCGTAAGATTCCCGATAGAAATGAAATCCGCCCGCGCACACGATAGACCAGGCGTGATACAATCTTTGCCATGTTGATGCTACCTGACTTTCGTGTGCGCCAGCGTGATTTTCTTCTCGAAATCGCCAGAGCGATTACCGCGCAGCTTGATCTAAGCGAAGTGCTGCGGCGGGCGTTGCACGCTTCGGTGGTGATGCTGGGTGGGCAAAGCGGCTTGATTGCACTGCGCACGCCAGAAGACCAATATGTTGTTCGTGCATTGAGCGGCATTGACAGCAGCAAGACGCCACTGCTCAATCGTCATCTGTACGATTTGATGACCGTCGTTGATCGCAAGCCAGAGGGCGAGTCTTCGTTCGATACGCTTGATAAGCGCCTGCGACTGATGCAAGCCGAGGTTGATCCTGGTTTACAACAGAGTGTGGCTTTGCCCCTGATCTTTGCCGAAGAACCGATGGGGCTGATGATTGTATTCCGCACCTATCGCAGCGGGGCCAATGCCAACGATTTGCAGGTATTGCAAAGCTTTGCCGACCAGGCGGCAATTGCCGTTCACAACGCGCAGTTGTACGAGCGCATCAAGCAGGAGAGGGGACGGCTGGCAGCCCTGTTGCATCACAGCGGTGATGGCGTGATGATCCTCGATCCTGATCTCAATATTTTGCAGATGAATCGGGCGTTGGAACGCATCACCGCATGGAATGCTGTGGACGCGATTGGGCTGCACCAGGACGATGTCCTCATCTGGGAACGACTCGACAGCGAAGACCTAAAAACCGCGATGAAGAACGGTTGGCCTATGTCTGCCGGGTCAAATGTGGTGACAGAAGAACCACTCAACGTTGAGGGCGATTTGCTGCGCCGCGATGGACTTATGATCAGCATTGGCATTACCTATGCCGCGTTGATGGACAGCGATGGCAATCTCGCCAGTATTATTGCCAACGTGCGCGACATCACCAGTTTTCGCAAAGCGCAGGAGATGCAAAGCACGTTCATCTCTGCGATTTCGCATGAACTCAAGACGCCCGTAGCCATTATCAAGGGCTATGCGGCGACACTCCAGCGCCCCGACGCGCCCTGGGATGCACAGACGATCCGCGATAATCTGGCTGTCATCGAAGATGAGGCCGACCGGCTTGATGTGCTGATTCAAAATCTGCTGACAGCCAGTAAACTACAGGCAGAGCGCCACATGAGCCTGAACGTGGGCGATGTGTGGCTGTTGGAAATTGTGCAACGTGCCGTTGAACGCTTTCAGGGTCAGGCACGAAAACACACATTTGAGATTACACTGCCACCCAATTTCCCCTCTGCACGCGGGGACGAGATGCGGTTGCGGCAGGTCATCGACAATTTATTGAGCAACGCGGTTAAGTATTCACCTGACGGCGGCCCGGTGGAAATTGGCGGTCGCTATGACGAAAACTTCGTGACTGTGTATGTGCGCGATCGTGGCGTTGGCATCGCCCCCGGCGATATAGAACACGTATTTGAACGCTTTTACCGTGTGGATGGCAAACTGAGTCGTAGCACACAGGGAACCGGACTCGGCTTGTATCTGGCGAAGGCTATTATTGACGAACATGGCGGCATGATTGATGTAGAGAGCAGGCCCGGCAAAGGCTCGACGTTCGCATTCACACTGCCGCGTGATAACCCTGAAATCTGATTGGAGACTTTATGACACTTCAGAAAACCAACCTCCCGTGCCAGAATTGTGGGCAACCGGTCGAGGCCGTTATCCGCGCCGTGATCGAAGTGATGAAAGACCCGCAGGGGAAAATCGACCTGCTTAGTGGTCGTTTGAACGCGGTGCAGTGCCAGAATTGCGGTCACGTCAATAGCATCGTGACGCCGGTTCTGTATCATGATGCGACCAAAGAACTGCTACTGGCCTATGTTCCAATGGAACTCAACCTTGATAAGGACCAGCAAGAACGCGCCATCGGTGACTTGATGAACCAACTACCGAAGGACAACTTCAAGGCTTACATGTTCCAGCCCAAACGGGCGCTGACCATGCAGGGCTTAATTGAGCAGGTTCTTGAAGCGGACGGTATCACGCCTGAAGTCATGGAGCAACAGAAAGAACGCGTCCGCCGCGTGCAGGAGATCATCGACGCGCCGGAAGGTGAACTACCCGGTCTGGTCGCACAGTATGACGCCGAGATCGACTTTGAGTTT
Organism: Anaerolineae bacterium; assembly: GCA_034435595.1. Lineage (GTDB taxonomy): Bacteria > Chloroflexota > Anaerolineae > Aggregatilineales > Phototrophicaceae > JAVJSU01. The sequence continues at coordinate 3,442 of DAOTXA010000498.1, forward strand.
ATCCAGACCTTTACCTTGATCGCGCAGCGCCACATGGAAGGCGGTCAGCAGCAGTTGGCAGAACGCGCTGTTGATGCCGGGAACCGTGTCATGGAGCTTTCGACCGCCGGACAGGAGATCATCGCCCAGCAGGAGCAGCAGGAAGCGGTAATTGCTGAAGTTGCGGATACGATTCGTCAACTGGGGCAGGGCGCGACCCGCACGCAATTCCTTGATCAAGCTATTGAATACGCCGATGATGAGCAGCGTTTGCAGGCGCTTGTCGGGTTAGCGCGTTCTGCGTTTGACTACGAGTTCTTTCAGGAAGTGACGACGCGCATCGGTCAGGTTCCGGCGGAACAGCGCGAACAGTTGGAATCTCTGCGCGAGCGCATTCTCGAATTCACGACCGCCATCGACCAGCAGGCCCAGCAGGCGATGCAGCAGTCGGCGGCGTTCTTGCAGGCACTGATCAATCACCCGGACCCGCAGGCGATGATTGAGGCCAACATCCCTATGATCGACGACACCATGATGTCGATCCTGGCGGCGAATATCCAGCAGGCCGAGCAGCGTGGCGATGCCGCCACCAGCACGCGCCTTAAGGAAATCCACCAGTTGATTATGCAGACCTTGCAGGCCAACATGCAGCCGGAACTTGTATTCGTCAACCAACTGCTGTCTGCACCTGATCCTGGTGCGGCGACGGCTTTGCTTCAGCAAGGAGTACAGCAATTTGGCCCTGCTCTGCTTGAAGTCATGGAAGCCGTTGAACAGGCGCTTGAAGGGCAGGGAAACGCGCCGCTTAAAGATCGGATGTCTGCGCTGAGAGAAGAAGCTGCGGGCATTTTGCAATAGCCAAATGCATGATCATGCCCCACGGCTTGACGCGCAACCGGGATTGATTAACCGGGTGTGTTGGTGTAAAGTGATGGGGCGTTGCAAACGGGCGGTTAGCTCAATTGGCAGAGCACTTCCCTTACAAGGAAGGGGTTACTGGTTCGAGTCCAGTACCGCCCACAAATTCAGAATCCACGCTGGTGCGCGTGGATTTTTTTTGTTACAAATCGCCATGATATCCATCGTGTATATATCGATCCAATAGTTAGAATCTGGGCCAATTTCGGAATATTGCGTGTGTTATCCGCCGAACTATGGTATAACTTCGCTATCGAGACGTTACAGATTAGTTAGATGGACGTTTGCTTATGGTCATGACACCAGACGAGACCCTCACAGTGCTAATCGTCGAGGACGATATAGACACGGCAGAGGTTGTCTCTACACTGTTGCGCGATGCAGGATACCAGACCAATGCGGTTGAACGCGGTCAGGACGCGCTGGATGAAATCAGCCGCCTGCGCCCCGATCTTGTGCTGCTGGATTTGAATCTGCCGGATATACACGGCCTCGAAGTGCTAAAGGCTGTGCGTGCCCAATCCTTTTTGCCGATGATCGTCATCAGCGGCTTTGCCCGCGACCGCGATCATGTCACGGCGCTGGAAGCTGGCGCGGACGATTACCTCAGCAAGCCCTTTTCGCCGGAAGAGTTGATCGCCCGTGTGCGTGCGCTGCTCCGCCGTGTTGAGTGGACCCCCAAGCCTGAAACCAAGCTGGTCGTGCGCCGCCTTGAACTTGATATGCCGCGCCGTCAGGCCGCGATCGGTGGGCGTAAGCTGCATCTGACTCCTATCGAATATGGCATTCTCGTCACGCTGATGCGCAATGCGGGCAAAATCATCAGCCATGACGAACTGCTGAAAGCTGTTTGGGGCGATAACTACAAAGGCGATTTCTCGGTGTTGCGTGTCAACATCTCACGTTTGCGCCAGAAATTAGAAGAGAATGCACGCCGTCCTACGTATATCGTGACGGTTCCTGGGCAGGGCTACTGGATGCCAACGAGCCGCTCTTAGCGCAGTTGGCATCCGAACATTTCTTGTGCCTGCATGTGGTTGGCAGTGCCTCGATTCTATGCTACATTGCCATAAAGGGATCACGGCAATGCGTCGTACCCATGAACCATAGAAATGGGGGTATCCGATGACGGATTATGCGGCGCTGGCTGCCATCTATGATCGGCTGGGCTTCTCTGACTTTGCGACTCATATCACGCCACGATTGGTTACATACGCACAGCAAAATGAATGGCTGGGACGCCGCATCCTTGATCTGGGGACGGGTACAGGTGCAAGCCTCAACTGGTTCTGCGAGCATCACTACTTAGGGACTGGCATCGACAACAATGCCGAGATTCTATCGATTGCGCACAACCGCGTGCAGCAGCATAGTTCAGCGGATGTGATTGAAGGTGATATTCGCCAGACCAGCGTCAGTGGTTACGATATGACGCTGGCACTGGATGTATTGAACGAACTTTCAAGTTTGCGTGATCTGGAGCCGGTGTTCAAGTCTGCGCATAGTGCGTTGAATGCGGGTAAGCTCTTTATTTTTGACCTTCATACGACTGAAGGGCTGTTTTCTGACCCCGGTGATGGCGATAGCGTGTTGTTCGAAGAAGAGGACTTGTTCGTTGTCGAGCGTCGTCTGATGGACTACGAACGCCAGATTGTGACCCTCAACTACGACATTTTCACCCTGTCAGGCGCATTTTGGGAGCGCGAACACGCCTCGCGGGTATTGCGTGCTTATCCAATTCAGGCGGTCATTACGCTGCTGCGCCGCAGCGGATTTACGGTGTCTGCGGTACTCGATACCCGTTTAAATTCGGTTGAACCCGGTACATCGGGGTTAAAGCGTGTTATCATCGTGACCCAAAAACAATAGGGAGCGATATGCAAAGCGAAGCCTCCATGGTTGAATCCGATGCGGCAGCGCATCCAAATCTCATCCCGGTGGACCCGGAACCGGTTGCGCTACGATTGATCTTGATCGCGTTGTTCCTTGGCGGGACAGTCGGCGGTTACATTCTCACCA
>DAOTXA010000499.1:0-1786 GCA_034435595.1 Anaerolineae bacterium
CTTGCTGGCTCTATCGCTGTTCGAGCGTGAACTCGAACCCGATACCCTGCTGATGGACGGCATCGTCGTCGCGCCGGAAATGCGCGGCAAGGGACTCGGCTCGAAATTGCTGGATGCCACGCTGGATCATGCGCGGGAAATGGGCTGCAAACACGTCCGCCTGGATGTGGTGGATACCAACCCGCGTGCGCGGCAACTCTACGAGCGCAAGGGCTTTGTCGCCACCGGGACAAATCACTACCCGTTCTTCCGGCGAATTTTTGGCTTTGGCGGGTCCACCACGATGATAAAAACCGTATAGTTCCGGGGGCATGTTGACGAATACGAATATTTGTTCTATGCTACATTCATCCACGAAGTCGCAAAATAAGGAGGAACACCCGCATGGAACCGATCACGTTCAACACAAAACCCGCGTTCACCGTCGTCGGCGTCAAGATTCGTCACAACGGCAATGATCCGTCCGATGTCTCGAAAAAGCAGATTCCCGGCCTGTGGCATACCTTCATCCCGCGTATGGACGAGATCAAACATAAGGCGACGCCACCGACCTCCTACGGCCTCATGGACAATTTCGACCGGACGGCAGGTGAGTTCGATTACACGGCGGCGTTCGAGGTCACCTCAACGGACGACATCCCCGACGGCATGTTTCACAAATCCGTCCCCGAAGGGTATTACGCCGTATTCACCTCAACCCTGGGTACGCTTGGTCCCAGCTTCCACGCGATCTACAAACAGTGGTTGCCCAATGCCGATTACGTCCGCGCAGAAGGGCCGGAATTTGAACTGTATCCGCCGGACTTCGCGGGCAGGGATGATTCCCCGGTATATATCTACATCCCGGTGCAGAAGAAATAAGCGGGCGCAGTTTGCACGCACATTCCTAAACGTAGCTCTGCGGATCGCCTTTTTTGCCCTTTTTCCCGTCGGGCCAGACCGTCGTCTCGTCGAAGCGCACGCCGTTGACAATCGCCCCGGTTAGATCGGCGTTGCGCAAATTCGCCCCATGTAGCACCGCATTCGACAGAATGGCCTCTGTCATACGAGCGCCTTGCAAATTCGCCAGTGTCATGTTCGCCGCCGTCAAATTCGCCGCGTGCAGATCGGCAAACGGGGCCTGCGTGCCGTTCATCAGGACGCCGGTCATGTTCGTATGGCGCATAATCGCTTCTTGCAAGCTGCTGCCCTGAATGTTCGTCCCGCGCAAATTCGCACCTTCGAGGTCCAGCCGCGTCATATCCAGCCCGCTCAGGTCTAACCCCGCAAGGCGCGGACCCGACCCAATGACCTTCTTTTCACCGTCCTCGCCTTCTGCACGAATGGTACGCTGCGTCGCCGGGATCAGCGCCAGAATCAGTTCTTTAAGCGTGAGACGTTTGCTGTTCTTTGGATCATCCGTCATGTGCGTTCACCCCCCGATAGTATGCGATCATCTGGTCGATAGTCTCTTCTAAGGTCGTCGTCGGTTTCCACTCAATCGTAGACGTGATCTTATCCAGACTGGGGATGCGACGGCGGAAGTCCTCGAAGCCCGGTTCATACGCTTTCTCATAGGGGACCAGCTTGATTTCCGAACTGCTCCCGGTGCGCTGGATGATGGTTTCCGCCAGCCCCTTGATGCTGATCTCCTGATTGCTGCCGATGTTGAACACCTGCCCATGCGCAGATTCTTCCAGCGAAAGCAGATGAATCGCCTTCACTACGTCGAATACATTGCCGAAGCAGCGCGATTGCTCGCCGTCACCGTAGACCTGAATCGGCTCGCCCGCCATCGCCCACTGCA
>DAOTXA010000500.1:0-8830 GCA_034435595.1 Anaerolineae bacterium
TGCGCCGTTTCGTCGCCTTTCATCGAGAAGCGCCGCGTGGCTGGGTAGAAATCACCGACGGCGTAAATTTCAAATCTGCGCCGGGAACACTGGAAAGCGTACTCATCACCTTCGGCGAGGTCGAAGATGAGGGCGAAGGCGTCGTCATCCTGCGCGGCGAAAAAGCCGCGTTGCGTGTCGAATACGAGGCGGGTAAAGTCGCGCATACGGTCGAAATTAAGGAAAACGTCGATCTGTCAAAGGGGCCGCGTGATATTAAGCGCGTGCGCTTTGCCTTCAAAGAACCCATCAAATCGGGGATGCTAAAGTTGAAAATCGTGCCGGTGTAGAAAAAACAGTGCAAAGCGCGAAGCGGTCATCAAACACATTGATGCCTGATATTGGGACTCCTTTGCCAATCTCTGCACCTTCGCATTACTTTTGCCTTACAATAAATAGCATGACTCTCTAACGAAAAGGACACTCCATGACTGAAAAAATCGGATTCATTGGACTCGGCATCATGGGGCGCGGCATGGTCGATAACTTGCAGGACGCGGGTTTCGACGTGATCGTGTGGAATCGTACCGCCACCCGCGCACAGGCCGCGCTCGATAAAGGCGCGACAATGGGCAACCATCCAGCGGATGTAGCCGCAAAAGCCGACATCATCCTCACCTGCGTCAGCGATACGCCCGATGTCGAAGAAGTCATCCTCGGCGAAAATGGTGTCATTCGCGGCGCAAAAAGCGGATCGCTCGTCATTGATTGCAGCACCATCAGCCCGACGACAACCAAACTCATCGCCAACCGCTTGCAAGAAAACGGCGTCCACATGCTCGACGCGCCGATTAGCGGCGGCAGTGAGGGCGCGGCAAAAGGCACCCTCAGCATTATGATCGGCGGCGCGGCGGAACAGGTCGAGCGTGCGCGTCTGGTGTTTGAGGCGATGGGCAAGACCATCACCCACGTCGGCGGCACCGGCGCGGGGCAGACAGTCAAGCTTGTCAACCAGATTCTGGTGGTCGTGAACATGCTGGCGGTTAGCGAGGCGCTGTTGTTCGCGCAGGCCGGCGGGCTTGATCTCACCAAAACGCTGGAAGCCGTCAGTGGTGGCGCGGCGGGTAGCTGGATGCTGAGTAATCGCGGGCCGCAGGTGGTGGATCGCATGTGGGACCCCGGCTTTACCATCGACTTGCAGCAAAAAGATTTGCGCCTTGCCCTCGAAGCGGCGGATCAATTCGGAGTGCCGATACTGGGAACGAGTACCGTCTTTAATCTCTATCGCACGCTGCAAGCGCAAGGACTGGGTGGCGATGGCAATCACGCGCTGGTCAAAGCGCTGGAAAATCTGGCAGGCATCACCATCAACGGCGATGAGTAGACGAGGCAAACGCCATGTCCGCACACAGCGGCGAAATCCAACTTCCAGCAGCAAAACCGACCCGCGAACCGGGCACATTCCGGCGCATGTTCTGGGAATGGCTCCCCTTCTATGACGCGGGCACGGGCAACCCGGTGTTTCCCTTCGCCTCACGCGGATACCCGGACGCACAGCTTTTGCGTACCCGCACCGGGCGCTGGATTCAGCAGCCGCTGCTGCTCCTGTTCGGATTGTGGGTGGTTTTCGCCTGCCTGATTGTGCTGACCGATAGCGACCTCTCTCTCTACAGCGGCGTGACCTCGGTCATCTGGATCGGTATCGGCCTTTCGCTGCTGGATAAGTTCGTGCTGGATTTCGCCGCTGTCACCGCCGGGTTAGATGTGGTAGATAACGATGTTAGCGGCGGGCGCTGGGATTTGATCGCCCTCAGCGATGTGCGAACGCGACAGTATGTTAAAGCCTATCACGCCGCCTCGCAGATTCGCTCCTGGCGCATGATGTGTCGCGTGATGGGCTTCCGGTTGGGGTTGGCAGTGCTGGCGTTTCTGCACTTCGGAATTTTGCCGCTGCTCATCCGCCAGAGTTGGCTGGATGCGCAATACTACGGCTATTTCGGGCCACGCGTTTCCAGCCCCTTCACAGGGGTCGCGGAGACAGTGCGCGACGATCCGGCTCTGATTATATTCTATGCCCCGCTGTTTCTGACCCTTTTGATGATGACCGCCTACTACGTGGTAGAACCGCGCTGGCGTGTTCGCGCACTGGCAGCGGGCAGCATTGCCGTCTCCGCAAAGTGTGCGAAGCCCCCGCTGAACCTGATGTACGCGCTCGGTTGCGGATTTGGTATCTGGCTGGGGCAGATTCTTACCGGGGTCACGTCCTACATCCTGCTGATGTTGCTCGGTATGTTGGGGAACACCCTGTTATTCACAGATGCCGGACAGTATTTTGTCGGCTTCGCCGCCCTCATATACTTCATATTGATATGGTTGATCACCCGCGCTATGTATCTGGATTACACCAATCGCTGGCTGACCCGCGCCCACAAGCGCATGATCATCCTCGGCGGCGCGGGATGGTGAAAACACAGGTGAAAAAGTGACAGACTCATAGAAAATGATGATGTGCCATCAGAAGCTGTCGCTATTGCCGAAACAATGGGCTACACAGAAACAGCGGCCTGGCGCGAAAAACTCCTCGGATTGTAGAAATCCGCTATACTCCCCACATTCGACCCTCACCAGCAAGGAGCTTTTCGCTATGGCATTCGACTACGCGGCACGGCAGGCACGTCTGGCAACCCTCATAGACGACGATGTAAAAGCGATTGCCATCGTACCCGGCGCGAACATGGTCTACTTTACAGGGCTGCACTTTCATCTGTCCGAACGCCCGACCATCGCCCTGTTTGATCGTGCAGGCGGCTTCTCGATCATCGTGCCCGAACTGGAAACGCCCAAAATCGACGCCCGCCCGGATTTAGATGGGCGTATGTTTGTGTGGAAAGACGAGGACGGGTTCGCCGCAGCGTTTGAATTTGCGGTCGCGTCTTTAAAGCTCAATTCAGGGAAGCTTGGCCTTGATGGGCAGACCATGCGCGTATTTGAGTGGATGGCCTTCCGCGATGCCGGGATACAGCACGTTGCCAATATCGGCCCGGACCTGCTGAAAATCCGCGCCCGCAAAACCGAAGAAGAAGTCGCCGCCATGCGTGAGGCGATCCGCATCAGCGAAGGCGCTTTGAACACCTTGCTTGATGCCATCCAACCGGGCATGACCGAGAAGCAAATCGCGGCAACATTATCGCGTTTGCTCTCCGAAGCAGGCAGCGAGGCGGAATCCTTCGCCCCGGCAGTACAAACGGGCGCGAACAGTGCCTTCCCGCATGGTACGCTGACTGATCGCAAGCTGGAACGCGACGAGATTCTACTCATCGACTTCGGCGGCAAAAAAGACGAATATCCGGCAGATATCACACGCTGCTTCTGCTTCGGCAAGCCGTCAGACGAGGTGCAGCGCATCTATGACACGGTTCTCGCAGCGAATCAAGCCGCCATCGCCGCCATCAAACCGGGCGTCACCTGCGGCGACATTGACCGCGCCGCCCGTGATGTCATCGAACAGGCCGGATACGGCAAGTACTTTATTCATCGCACCGGGCACGGCCTCGGTCTGGAAGTTCACGAACTGCCGCAAATCGCCGCCGGAAACGATCTGGTCCTCGAAGAAGGCATGGTCTTTACAGTCGAACCGGGCATCTATGTGCCGGGGGTCGGCGGCGTGCGTATTGAGGACAACGTCCACGTCACCGCCGACGGCGCAGAGGTGCTAACGAGCTTTCCATATACGTTTGTGCGGTGACTATTTCGCGCCCGTTACCTCGGCAACACGCTCGAAGAAAGCGCGTTTATGAGGCGTGTTGATACCCCAGTTGACCGGCGGCGTCTGGTAGCCGGAAAGTGCCGCGTAGTCTGTCTCGCGCTCGCCTTCACGCATATCGAGATAAACATCCAGATAGTTATGGTGGCTGCCGAACCCTTGATCATAGTAGCCCCAGGAGACGTGCTGACGCCAACTCACATCCATGTTGGGAATGCCGACTGAATCCTCGTTGATAAGGATCGGCTTGGGGTTAGCGATCCATGCTGGCATGGTCCGAATTGCCTGTAATGAGCGGTCCAGCACATCCGCCGTCGCCAGATTGCCATGCGGCATGAGAAAATCCACCGCTTCAATGAGTGCCGGTTCCGGCATTCCTTCGTTACTATCGAGATCAATGCCGCCAAAACTGGTTGACATCAGATAACCGGGGAACTCCTTCCGCAGCCGCGTAATAAATTCGGCCTGATTCGGCTGCGTCCACGTCTCCCATTCGCTTTTCATATGGCAAATATTGATCTCGTTAGCGATCTCGACCAGCACATTTGTAAAGCCACCATCTGCGATGAACTGCATGGCATTCACCGCCGCCGGGAACAACGTCTCTTCACCGTTCAGTTTGTTCAGGTGCGCGACATAGAAGAAACCGAGAATGACGACCATACCCAGTTCGTCCGCCGCCATGATGACGCGCCGCAGGCGCTCTGCATAAGCCGGTTTCAACGTACCGTCGGGGTTAAAGCCGCTGTTCTGATAGCCGTTCAGCACATCATCATCATAGATTGCGCCACCACCTTGAATATTCACCGTGAAGCCGAGGACGCCATGCGCCCGCCATTCGGGTAATGCGGCGATAAACTCACTGACGTTGCGTTCCGGGTCCCATCTGCCGGTATCCGGGTATACCCATCGTGTACGCGTCGCCGGGTTCGAGTCGTCAAAGATCGCCTGTACCGTCCGCAAATTGAACAGCAGGCCCTCAATGCGCTGGCCCTCGAATTCGCGCCCCGCGTAGGTCAGCCCACCGTTGATCGTAAAATCCTCACCCTGTATTCCAACCGTTGTATCTGCCACTTTATACCTTTCCAATTTATTTGCACATAAAGTATCACAAACGTAATTATTTATCACACTATTTCATTGATCCGCATTGAATAATTCATTTTTTATTGCAAATTATCGTAATAACTTGGTTATAAACCCACAAAACGCGACGATTATTTCGAGATATTGCAGAAAGATTTCTGTATAATTGGAAAAAGATATGTTCAGTAAAGCAACACGTGTATAATCAGTTACGGATCGTAATCATGCCCCCTACCTTTTTTTCTTTTCTTGCAACATTTGTCGATCCGCTCCCCTTACCGCTTGTGATCCTGGATAGCAATCTGGTTGTTCAGGGCACGTCACGCATTTATCATCATCGGATTGCGCCAGATGCGCAAATCACACCGGGTAATACACGCTTACGCGACTTACCGGGGTGGGGAGAACCCCACCAGATTGCATTCATAGATGCTCTCGCCGCCGGGCAGCGACCGCAGACCCACACTACTGTTAGCACCATTGACGATATGGTTATGGCTGTTCATGCCGATTACTTCAGTCCGTATAGCGATGAAGGTGCCCAACTGCCGCCTTTCACGATGCTGCATTTCGGGTCCGGTTCTTCTGACATCGGCAAGATGGCGACTTCCGTGTTCGCGCAGGCTAACATGATGTTTTACATCTACGACTCGATGGCTCGCCGCTTCTTGATGCGAACCCCCCTGTTTGACGATATTGATGCCGACCCGCCGGGACCGTACAGCGCCAGCCCGGACCGCTTCCTCGCCGCCATCCACGAATTGGACCGTCCCCGCGCCCAGCAGATGCTTTCACGCCTGCGTAGCGGACAAGCGACCAGTCTCGAATATCGCGCTATCCTCGAAGGACACGAGCATCACTGGATATCGCACACCGTCCCGAATATGCGCGACGGCGAGATCACTCATTTGATCGGTCTGATCCAAGATGTGACCGAAGAGCGTAAACAAGATGCCATCCAGCAAAAGCTGACTGCGGAACGTGCCAGCGCAGAACGCGAAGAAGCTGTTCTACGGGCCAAAGCCAGTTTTCTGTCGCTCGTCTCGCATGAGTTCCGCACGCCGCTTGCCATTATCCAGACCAGTACCGAACTGCTGCGCAATCATTACGACAACATGCCAGAAGATCGCCGGGACAAACACTTTGACCAGATCGAGACACAGGTTTTCAAGCTCACGTCAATGCTAAACGAAATCCTGCACATCGGGCGCATCGGCACTGCCACCTTCGAGACGAATGCACGCCGCATCTTCATCGAACAGTTCTGCCGCGATATCTCGCGCTCGGTCCAAACATCCACCGGAAACACCCACAACATCGTATTTTCATCAGCCGGGGTTGCCCCTCCGCTTATCGTGGACCGCGAATATCTCGAACACGCGCTGACCCATGTTATTGAGAACGCCATCCACTTTTCGCCAGATCAGGAGCGCATCGAAATCGACATTGACGCCCGTTCAGACCGGGTCCTCATCACGGTTACCGATCACGGTATCGGCATCGAACCGGCAGACCTGCCGCATGTATTCGAGTTTTTCTACCGGGGCAGCAACGCGGGCGATATCGCAGGCAATGGGCTGGGATTGTCGTTTGCACGCCAGGTCATCGAACTGCATCATGGTCATATCAAGGTCGAAAGCACACCAGATCAAGGGACTATCGTTACCATTACGTTGCCGTTGAACAACGGATTGATTGACTATACCGCTGCGAGGCCGAGCATTCCAGACGCATAGACGCAGGTACAAGATGCATCGCCTGCGCGTACCTCATCTAGCGGCGCGGATACTCGCGCTCCAAATCGTAAATATTCTCTGGCGTGCCGATAATAATCAGCGTAGACCCGGCCTCGATCACATGATCGGCGTCCGGCGTCATCGCCATGCGGCGTGCCGGGGTTTGTATGGCGAGGATGTTGACGCCATGTAACCGGCGCAAATCGGATTTAGCTACTGTCTGCCCTGCCAACTGCGATTCGCTCCCCACGAACAACTGCCCGATGTCAACATCAAGACCACGCTCGAAGTGGAAGATGCTATCCAGAAAGTCGTTGACCGCCGGACGCAGCAGCGCCAGCGCGATTCGGTGTCCGCCGATCTGATAGGGGCTAATGACCTGATTCGCCCCGGCGCGACGCAGCTTGCTTTCCGCCTCCGGGTTACCAACACGCGCCACGATAAACAGGCTTGGATTCAACTCACGGGCCGTCAACACGGTCATGACGTTATCAGGGTCAGTATTCAGGGCAGAGACTAAGCCGCGTGCACGCTTGATGCCTGCTCGATGAAGCGTTTCGTCACGTGTTGCATCGCCAATGACAAACGGAATATTCATCTCTAGGAGGCGTTCTTCCAATTCAGGATCCTGATCGATTAAAACGAAGGGTTCCGACCGTCGCTTGAGATCGTCAATCACCTGACGCCCCATGCGCCCGTATCCGCAGACGATATGGTGATTTTCCATTGTCATGAGCATACGCTCCAGATTGCGTAAACGGATAGACATCCACAGGCGCGGCCCCAGCACAATCCCGACTGCGTTACTGACCGCCGTCGTCACTGCACCCGCGCCAATCAAAATCACAACCATGGTGAAGATGCGCCCTTCAGGGCTGAGTGGCTGCGTCTCGCCAAAGCCGACCGTCGTCACCGTGATGACGGTCATATATAGCGCATCGGTCGCGGTCATGTCCTCGATCCACATGTAGCCAAGCGTTCCACCGCCGATGAGAATCACCAGTACCATAATCGACAACTGAAAACGCCACACCGGATTGCGCATCACAGTGCGGCTGACATTGCTGAACGCAGTCGTAATGCGTTCAGAACGGGATCGAGATCGGGACATAAATCACAGGCGCCTTTGTGCTGCCTCAAGTGTGAACGGTGTTCATTATACCGTGTAGTAGCGCGTTCGGCCTATGAGTGTGTGATCAATGTGGAAATATTCGCCGCTTCACTGTCGATTTCGCTGCGCCGGATCGTGGGCGGGATGTAATGCAGGCCGACCTCTCGCCGGTCATCATCGTCGAGGAGATGCACCGGACGCACATAGTCGAGTTCGCTCAACAGACCGATCACATACGGTGCGTGCGCATCCAATCCACCGGGGAAGTTGCGCGGATGCGCGTATCCGGCGCTGCGGACGTAGCTCCACAGGTCCGCCAGCACACTTTCAGACAGAAACAGCGGTTGCGGTTCCCGCGTGAGCATGACGAGGCTGCGACCGCGCCGCCGCTTGTCACGCCCGACCATGAACACATCGCCGTCAACGGTCTCGAATTTGCGTTCGTTGTTGCGCAACATGCGGCTAATATCGCGCCAGAACTTGCTGAACGCCACCGGCTGCGGATCACCTTCCAGCCATGCGCGGACGGTGCGGATATTCCGGCTTTCTGCACTCAAAAACTCGTCGTTGAGGTCGTAATCATGGATGAACACATGAATCGGCAGCGGGCCGAGGACGCTTTCCATCAGCGGCTTGACCTCGTGTTGCCAGTCGAGGCCGCCCGCCCCCGTCCCCAAACGGGGAAATGACACCGAGGTAATGCCGCGCTCGACATAGGTTTCACGGAACTTTAGCAATCCCTTGCGGATGTCGTCGAGGTCGGCATGGGCACGCCAGTGTGTTTTTGTCGGCAGATTGAGCACCCACTTGTGCGGCGTGCGATGCAGCATCACCTGTCCCATGTTGAAGTCACCGCGCTCGCATAAATCGCGGTATTGCTCGAACATGTCGGGATAGCACAGCTTAAAGTCGTGCGCAATACCTTTACCCATCACGCCGACCGTGTTGACCGCGTTAACCAGCACCCGCGCCGGACTTTGTAGAACGTCACCAATCACATGTGTAATCATGAATCCATCTTAGAACGGGTTTTCGGTGTGTTCAAGTTAGCAGGGGTTAGGGTTTCGTAACATCAAACACTCACTAGAAAACCAAAAAGTCCCCATGTCGGGGACTTCATCAGCATCGAATTTACGTTTCGACTATTCAGGCTTA
>DAOTXA010000501.1:0-6705 GCA_034435595.1 Anaerolineae bacterium
AGCTGATGAAGATGGCCTTCGTGCGTGGCGATACCTTCGCTTCCAGGTCTGTCCCGGTCACCTGAAACTCGTTTTCGACGCGGGTCTGCACCATCACGGGGATACCGCCCGCCATCTCGACAGCAGCGGCATTGGCGACAAAACACGGTTCGACCACCAGCACCTCGTCACCGGGATCAAGAATCGACCGCATTACCAGATAAAACGCCTCGCTCACGCCGACTGTAATCAGCGTTTCTGTGCGCGGATCATACTTCAGCCCATACAGGCGCTCGATGTAGTCACAGGCCGCCTGCCGCAGTTCAATCGTCCCTGAATTCGACGTGTAGCCCGTGTGCCCCGCGTTCAGCGATTCAATGCCCGCATCCATGATGTGACGCGGCGTGGTGAAATCTGGCTCGCCGATGCCGAGGGTAATCACATCGTCCATCGTCGCCGCAATATCGAAGTAGCGGCGAATCCCGGATGGGCGGAGGTTCTTCACGTTTTGAGAGACGAAACTGCGCATACAGACAGCACCTTTGTTGAGCATGAAAGCCTAAAATAATCGCTCCCCATTTGTAGCACAGATTGACGGATGTGCTATCCGGCACGATTGTCCAAATTGTGCGAGATGCTTCCTACACAGTGTAGGAATAGTGCCGGTGCGGAGTGCATAAATCACACATTGTCATAAGACACGGTCGCCATATGATGCAAAAACCCCGCTGGTGCGGGGCATTGCAAGGTTGGATGTGGAGAAAAGGCCCGACGCTTAAGCGCCGACCTCAGGGGTTTCTTCTTGATCGGGTGCGTCATTCGACGGGCTTTGTCCGGCACTCGGAAGTTCCGTCGCGGTCGGGACGTTGTTGATCTCGCTCAAGTCATCACCGCCGTCGTCATCAACGGGGTCTTCTTGCGGCGGCAGTGGTGTGAAGGTCGGTTCCGGTGTGGCGGTCGGGCAAACATTGGTCGCCTGCCCCGCTTCGGCCCTGGCGCTGGCCCCGCGCACGGTCCACATTACACCGTCCTCAAAACGGACGGTAAACACACCGCCATGTGCGCCCGCCTCGAAGAGCGTGGGCTGCGCACCGTTTCCGGGGTTCAGGGCGTTATCCGAACCAACCGGGATTTCCGCCATATTCGTCTGGCTGCGGTTGATATAGCCGAAAGTCACCGTGAACGTGCCGTCGCAGTTATCGACCACACCTTCTGCCACCGGGACGATGGGCGGCAGCGGGCGTGCCGTTTGATCGCTACAGCGGGTTGAATCTGCACTCAGGGTCGCGCTGCGTCCGTTCAAATTCCACGTAACGCTGCCACTGGTAAAGTCCACCGCGAAGGCACTTGCCACCACACCGGGATTAAAGAATCCAGGCTGACCGACGTTGCCGCCGGGGGTCACAGAATTATTGTACGGCTGCGACTGACCCGATGCGATGCCGAATCCGGTTTGTGGTGCGTCCTGATAGCCGAAACGCGCCGTGTACCCGGTTACATCGCCAAGTTCGTTGTAGTTTTCAATCACGCACTGCGCTATCGGGCTGAGACTACCCGCCGTCGGGCGTGCCGGTTGATCCGAGCAGCGAGCCGAGTTTACGCTTGCGGTGGCGGTGCGCCCGTTAAGGTGCCACACCAGATTGCCCTGTGCAAAGTCTGCCGTGAAGACGTTCACAGCACGCCCCGCACCGAATACACTCGGCTGACCGAGGTTGCCACCCGGCGAGAAGAAGTTCTGGTAGGGCTGGCGCTGGTTGGCGGCAATCAAGATGCCCGACGCCGGACCGTTGGCATAGCCGAAGCGTGCCGTGTATCCGGTCGTCAACCCGGTGAGCGGGTCGAAGTTCTCGGTCACACATTCGAGGACCGGGCTAAGACTACCGGGGACCGGGCGCGGTGGTTGGTCTGCACAGCGGCCTGTACCTGCATTGGCAGTAGCACTGCGGATCACGCCATCAAGTCCGCGCAATGTCCAGACCACGTTGCTGTCGAAATCTACGCTAAAGACGTTGTTCTGTCGCCACGGCGCGAAGTTCGAGGGCTGTACGCCATTGCCGATAGACAGATTGTTGTTCCCGCCAATCCCCACATTAACCGGGATCGTATGGTCGTTGAAGTAGCCAAAGCGCGCCGTGTAGTTGATCGTTTCTCCGGCGAGATCAAAGTTCTCGATCACGCATTCGACCTGTGGGATCACCGGGCGGTCGGGTGACGGTTGATCGCTACAGCGCGAGGTGTCAATTGTAGCAGTCGCGCTGCGGCTGATGCCGTCTGGCCCGCGCAGCGTCCATGTCGCCGTATCAGAGAATGTGACACGCATGGCATTGGTGATCGTTCCACGACGCAGCATGACCGGCGCATTGCCGTTCGCAGGTGTAACGACGTTGTTCCCGCCATCAATATGCACACGCCCAAAATTCTCGTTGTTCACGTTAAAGCGGGCGGTATACCTGCCGTCATAGTGATCGATGACGCACAATACGCTCGGCGTCACCGGCAGCGGCGGCGGCTGATCGCTACAGCGCTGCGTTGACGGTGTCGCGGTCGCTGTGCGCACCGTACCATCCGGCCCCGTCAGCGTCCATGTCGCCTGACCAGAACTCAAACTGAAGCGGGCGCGGATCACATCGCTAGCGCGACCGGGTGATAGCATGGTCGGCGGTGTGCCTTCGGCTTCCGGTGCAGCGATGTTGCCATTGCCCAGCGGAACCAGCACGTTGCCGGGGTTGCGGTTATCAAAGCCGAAACGGGCCTCGAAAGTCGTATCATAGTAGTCGATGATGCAGTCCACCACCGGGATTACTGGCAGCGGCGGCGGCTGGTCGGCACAACGCCGTGTCGATGTCGTTGCCGTGGCTGTACGCGTGATCCGATCTGGCCCGCGCAGGGTCCAGGTCGCCGTATCGGTAAATTTCACCGCAAACGCATCGCTACGACCGGGGGCAATCATCACCGGCAGCGACCCGCCGCGCACTGATACGCGGTTATCCGCACCGGTCAGAATGCGCACATTGCCCGGATTCGCGTTGTCACTGTCGAAGCGAGCAGTATACGTACCGTCATAGTGATTGATGACGCAATCCACGACCGGGTTCACCGCCAGTGGCATAGGCTGATCAAAACAACGCGACGAATTGACACTGGCTGTCGCCGATGCCACGCTGTCATCGGGCGCGTTCAACGTCCAGGTGACAGATTGTCCATCGTTAAAGCTCACACGAACCACGTCGGTTGCAGAACCGGGCGAGAACACAGTCGGCTGACCGCGATTGCCCTGACTACCGAATGTATTGCGTGATCCGGCAGGAATGGAGTATTCGACGACATTGTCACTCACATAACCAAAGCGAGCGGTATACGTGCCGTCGAAGTGATCGACAACACAATCAACGACCGGGGCAATCGCGCCTGGGTCTGGCTGCGTGATAACGACAGGCTCGACAACGGTCAGACCTGTTTCGCCGCCATTGTCCGCCGTTGCACGCGGCAGGGTCACCAGTGGTGAAGTACAGGCAACGGTGTTATCCACCAGCGCCTGCACATCCCATGCGAAGCGCATACCGTCCCCGGCAGTACGCTCGTTGATCGTCCCCGCCAGCCCGGTCTGTGTGCCATTGCTGTCGAATTTAATGATGATGTTCTCTTCAAGATTGCGCACGCGCACGCGATAACTGGTCGCGCCTTCCAGCGGCGTCCAGTAGAAGGCGTTCACCCCACGATTCAGGCCGTTCAGCGGCGAACGCGCCGCAAACACTTCACAGCTTGGCGCGACCGTCGATGTACCGCCATCCCCCGTATCCGGGGCAGAAAGATCGGTGTTTTCATAATCGATATAGCCGACACCCGGCTGCGAGATCAACAACTGCTGCCCGGTTTCGACCGTGGCATCCATCAGGCCGTTATCAGCGATGATGCGTGCAATACTGGTGTCGTACAGACGTGCCACGCTGAACAAAGTCTCGCCGTCCTGCACCTCATGAATGATGACATCGGCGTCTTCATCAACGTCACCGCCAAACGCAGGCAGCGACTCTACACCGAGATAATCAAGCAGATAGCCAAGGCGATCTTCTTCCGGCGTCACCTCGTTAAGGCCCAGATAAGAAATCGCGCCGATTTGACGGTCGAGGCTGCTACTTTCAACGATGTCACCCCAGACCGCGACATCACCTTCCTGGCTGACGATGGCATTTATGGATTGCCCGCGCTCGACGACACGACCGTCGCTCGTCTCCAGATGGCCTTCCTGCACAGTAATAAGCACTTCGTCTTCCGCCAGATTGCGGAAGGTAATCGTCGAACCGATGGTAACGTCCACACCGTTGACCGTGAGATCGACTTCCATGTCGCGGCGGCTGCGGACGGTGATAGCATTGGGCGCTTCGTTACACTGTGGGTTGCCGATACCCGTTGAGAAGTAGAACGACTGCATCGGCGTCCGCGTTTCCGGCGTAATCACCGGCAAACGAGCCAATGCACTGTCTGCGGCGACCGAGGTCACGGGAACCCAGGCCACCTGTCCATTAACAACGACGCGCAACCATTCGCTATCCGCGCTCAACGCGTCGGTAGCAAGCTGCGCCCCGGTGTCGAGATCGCCGACTGCGTTCGCATTGCTGGCGGGCTGCGTCCGCGCCACGGTGTTCTCATCAATCACAATGTTGACCGGGTCCACCGGTTCCAGCGCGACGGTATGATCCACCGCATTCTGAATTTCAGCATCGCCCATCAATAGGAAAATCACACTCTGCCCCGGCAGGGTGTTCGGTACGTTCGCTTGCACCTCCATGACGGCGATGCCCCAGCGATTGTCTTCCAGACTCACCGGTGCGGTGCGCAGCGAAGCAAGCTGCGTCAGCGACGCCAGGTCAGAGGGTTCATCAAACATGTCAGGATCGACCTCTTCAACGAAGGAAGCATCGACCTCAAAATACCCGTAACATGCGCTATTGCGCTGTACGCCGTCGCAATTGTCGCCGAGCAGTTCAAGCGCGTCGTGGACCATAACCGGGCAAGAGCCAGTCGAATCCCGGTTACGCTGTGCCTGCACGCGTGCATCAGCAGTGGAACCGCTGAAGACAACTGCACCGATGAGTACCAGGGCTATCAGACTGAGGAAGCGCCAGGTTCGTGCCATCATCACTTTGTAACCTCTACACTTAGCCGAACCTAAAGGATATTACAATAGTTTAACATGGTTTGGTGGGAAAGTGAACCAACCCTGAAACGCCAAAACCGACTCATAACGAAGTCGGTTTTGGATGGTTGGTGCCAAGACCCAGACTCGAACTGGGGACTCTCGCATTTTCAGTGCGATGCTCTACCAACTGAGCTATCTTGGCACAATATGGGACGCTTGCGCGTGATGTTGAGGCATTGTAGCCGTCCCGTATGATCGTGTCAAGGCGCACATGCGTCGCATATGCAGCATGTGTGTATCGAGTTGCATCGCACAATTGCGCCCGTCTCCAGGCACATGTATCCATCCAAACCTGACTCCAGTTTAATCCACAATGGACTTCTGTCGTCACCTACTACACCTATATATGTGCAAAAATTTACATTCTTTGGCGAACTTTTACGTTCTTTCGAAAATTAGCGTAATGATCCGCGAATTTCGCAAAAAGACTTAATTTAGCTGCACTTTGGCCTTAAGTATATGCATTTTCAAACGTTCGCTTCTGAAGCTTTTTGTGATGTTCGTTACGAAAAATTTGATCCACTGTGCGCTAATATCATGCTGGAACGGGCACAGTTGACTTAACTACACCTCATATTCCGGCAAACTTTTGCCTCACCACACCCCAATCTGCCACGAATCAAAACGCCCCTCTCGCAGGAGAAGGGCGGTATAGGCTTGACTTGTGCTTATAGAAGTATGGCTATGCAAGTTGCTCGGATCAGGCAAGCTGCACCTGGCGCTGCGGATCAAGTCGCTTGGCAAGGATTTCACGAGCCTCTTCAATGGTATCGGCGAAGTACACGTCAGACTGGGCACGCTTATCCAGCGTACTAAACGCGGTGTAAATCGTCTTGATGATGCCGTTCGCACCAAGGATAACCATCGGGCCTTTGCCATCTTCGCTCATCTTAAGCATCTTCATGGCTTTGCTGCGCGTATCGAGGTTGAAGATCGACCCACCGGGCACGCTGACGCCATCCGACACGTCAATAACCGCGCCGATTTCGTAATCGCGGTTGGCGGTCACTTTCTTGATCGTATCGAGCGTGGAGAACATTTCGTCCCATGTCCAACCCTTCTCAAATACACAGTGCATGACCGTTTCTTCTTCGTTGTCCCAGTATAGATCAATCGCCATACGACCACATCCTCATCAGCATCGCCTTGCGACGCCATATATTCTCTCACTTCGTATTACCCCAACAGTAACGCCCGTTCCTTAGCAAAAGACTCAGTTCATCATGAGAACGCGGTGAATGTCATGCCCTGTAATACGGCGCGTCGTCCGCCTTTTTGCCTTTCACCTCTGAAAAACGGTAACTTTCGCGGAACAAACCGCCCACAATGATGCTCAATTCCATGCTACGCTATTCGCAAACTCGTGCTTCTTGCCAAAAAAGTTTCCGACCGAAAACTACCTTGCTGCACAAAAAAAACGTTGTGCCGCTGCAAAAACTGCTGCAAAAATAGGCTATTAGAAAGAGACAAAATGGCAGGTTTCTTTGCTTCTTTCTTTTCCTGAACAGATTTTCCGAATCTTTTAT
>DAOTXA010000502.1:0-12076 GCA_034435595.1 Anaerolineae bacterium
CAATAACCCTTTTGCGATAGGAGACGCCCATGTTTTTCAAGGTACTCGACTATGCCGCCGTCAATGATGGCGAGACACTCACCACCAAGCAGCTACAGGCCGCCATTGACGCCTGCGCGGAATCCGGCGGTGGTGAAGTGGTCGTCCCACCGGGGCGCTATCTCACGGGGACACTGACGCTCAAGACGGGCGTGACGTTCAACATCAGCGCAGGGGCGACGATTCTCGGCTCGCCCAATCTGGAAGACTACCAGCAAATGGGCGAAATCCCTAAAGGCGACCTGACTGTCTGGCATCTCATTCAAGCCTTTGACGCCGACCGCGTGACGATCAAGGGTGGCGGGACCATCGACGGGCAGGGGCAGGCTTACTGGTACGAAACCGAGGACCGTTATGGCGGCAAGTACTTCCTCGCCAATGCCAATAACATGCGCCCCAGCCCTATGCTCCACTTCCAGCGCTGCCGCGATCTGCGGATTCAGGACGTGAATATCCTCGGTGCGGCGGGATGGGTCGTGCATCCGACGCAATGCGAGCGCGTATGGATCACGGGGATTTCGCTGCGCAGCCAGATGATCGGCCCCAACACCGACGGCCTCGACATCGCCGGATGCAAGGACGTGTTTATCCGCGACTGCCATATCGAAACCGGCGACGATGCCATCTGCTTTAAGACGGAACCGGGTTCGCAGCCCTGCGAGCGCATTACCGTGAGCAACTGCGTCCTCGCCAGCCGGACGTGCGCGATCAAATTCGGGACCGGGTCACACAACGATTTCCGGCAGATCACGGTTGAAAACTGTGTGTTCTACGCCAGCGACCGGGGCATCGGGATGCACCCGTATGACGGCGGCAACATTGAGGACATCACGTTTAACAACATCGTCATGGAATCCCGCGAGACGCCGCCCAATTACACCGAACGGGCGATTAGTTTTGATGTGCGCCCGCGTGCCGCCGACCGCAAAAGCGAAACCGCCAGTAAAACCGCCGGGATCATCCGCAATATCACCTTTAGCAACATGACGTTTCGCGGTCCCTGCCGCGTGATTATCGGCGCAGAAACCGATTTCCCGGTGGAAAATCTGCGCTTCTTCAACATCACGCACGACATCACGAAGTCGCAGGAGTTGAGCGAATTCGAAAACCCCTCACCGAGTCCGATGCAGTATGCCTTCACGCTACCGCATCTGCGCACGACGCCCGCTTATTATGTGATTCACGGTGTCAACGGCCTCATCATGGAAAATGTCACCATTCGCAGCAGCGCCGACGGTGAATTATCACCCATGAATGCCGTCTATCTGGAAAACGTGACCGATGCGCGGATTGATCGCGTTGAGTCGCAGGTTCCGCTGAAGGACAATACGCTGGTGGTCGAGGCGTAATTAAACGGGGCGACCTGCTTCGTGCATGATCGCCCCGATTCGTTTTTGTTTCGTCACTGTTGATTCGCAGCGGACCGAATTGCAAACTAGCCCGGTTGCGCCTCTTTGTTGATGGTTTCCAGCCACTCCATGGCCTCGTCCGGTTCGGTGAAGACCATCACGCGCACGCCCTTCTCAAAGAACATCTCCATAAATTCGTTCATGTTCATGCGGCCTTTGACCGAACTCGGCACGACCAGCGCCCAGTATTTCCATCCGGCAGCGATGGCCTTTGGCAGCCACACGTCATTGACCCACTGACTTTCTTCGTCGCTATGACCTTCGATGAGGTGATTGTCTGACAGCCACTTGACGGCCTTGTGTTTCTTCATCCACTCCAACCCGTTTAGAAGGCCGTCTTTGAACGTCTGCCCGCCGATCCCTGGTTTATAAATGTGATGAACCATCTGCTTGTCGTGATGGTAGTACAACGTAATATGGTCGTTTTCCATAATGGTGGTGGTGCTCATGTGGACCTCCGTTAACGTTTGTCACCTCTCAGTATAGAGGGGCATCCGGCACACAAGCGTTGAGATTGCAAACACGACTACTGCCTTTCCGACGATTTCTCAAACACAATGTTAGAGGCTTTCAAACCGGTGTATAGTTAAACGTGCTTTGACTCAAACTCACCGGGGATCATGATGCGGCTGACCCAACTCGCCAATACCTTAACCGCTCATCGCTGGCAGATTGAGGCACAGAACGCCGACGAAGTCCGCGCCCGACCGTCTCGCGGCGTAGAGCGCTCGCTGCTTGGCGCATATGTGATCCTGTTCACCGGGCTGGTGCTGCTGGGGCTACACCTGGCGGTGCAGGCCAACGCTGCCACAATTCGCGCCGATGAACTCATCGCACTGTTCAACGACGGCGAAATCGAAACCATCATCCGCGAAGACGGCGTGTACATCGTCACCCTGGAGGACGGCTCCCGCGAGCGCTTGCTAGACCCCAACGGAACGCTGTTCACGCGCTTTGAGCGGGCCGGGGTTCCTGCCGAAGCCGTCGAATCCATCCTCGAAGTGCGCAGTGACGGCAACGATACCCTTTTATTCTCGCGCCTGCTGATCGGCGTGCTGCCGCTGGTAATCGTGCTGTCGGCGCTGTTTATCGGCGGGATGTGGTTGCTCTCGCGCATCCGTCTACGCCGGGAACATGTGTTTACGGTCGTCGCGGGCGACCACGGCCCGCGCATCCACATGCAGGATCATCGCGGAACGTGGGAATTGGACTCTGAGCGCGAATTCGAACGGGTAGTGCAGCGACGCGGCGGCGTCGGCCCGCGTATCGTTATCCTCATCTGGATCATTCTGTCGCTGGCGTGGCTGGCGGGATCATTGATCACAATCGTCATCATCACGGGGAACACCACCGCATGAAGCGCATCCGCAACTTGAGTCTATTCGCGCTGGTCTGTTCGGTCGGCGGATTTCTCGTCGTTGGGGCCGGACTCAGCTATATACAGGCGCGGGTGCTGGTTTTTCCACCGTCGCCCGGTGTGAATGCGCAAAGCCTCCCCGCCGGATTGCCCGGTGTGCAGCAGGCGCGTTTTTCTACCTCAGACGGCCTGACGTTAGGTGGCTGGTACTCACCCCCGGCGACTGCGCCCGGTCCGGTGATTTTGTTCGTACACGGTCATGCCGGGAATCGCAACCACTTCCTGGACGAAGCCGCTGCCCTCATTGACGAAGGCTACGGCGTGCTGCTGTTCGACCTGCGCAATCACGGCGCAAGTGAGGGGACCGTCACCACCATGGGCTTACACGAGGTCCGCGATGTGCAAGCGGCATTTGCGTATCTGGCGGTCAAGCCCGAAGTCGACGCCAGTCACATTGTCCTCTACGGTCATTCGATGGGTGGCGCAACCGCGATTCTGGCAATGCAAGACCTGCCTCACGCACGCGCCCTCGTTGTGGATACCGCCTATGCCACACTCGCCAGCGCCGCCGCTGACGGAGTGACCATCCGCACCGGATTCCCGTCCTCGCCCTGGGGCGAACTGATTATGTGGTTTAGCAATTTACTGAGTGGCGAGGACATCACAAAGGTGCGACCTATCGAAGTCGTCGGGCAAATTTCGCCGCGTCCGATTTTGTTCATTCACGGCAGCGAAGACCCCATTATCCCGGTATCGCACATGGAAAGCCTGTATGCCGCCGCTGAACTGCCGAAATACCGGTGGGTGCTGGAAGGCGGCAGTCACGGCGACCTATACGAACGCGCCCCCGATGAATGGGCGGCGAATGTGCTGCCTTTCCTCGCCTTTGTTGCAAAAGGATAGCAAAGCTTTCTCCATTACCTGTTTAACGCCAATAATGCTTAAGCGTCTGTGTCTCATATAGTTCGTAGCCGTTGGCTTTTAGAGGGTGTTTGTAAACATGCTCGGTCTAACGTTTTGGTGGAAACGGAAATTATGCGCCTTTTCCCCTCACCCCCGGCCCTTTTTCAAAGGTAGGTTTTTTGTACTTCGTGTCGCCCTGGGCTGAAGCCTCAAGGCTACGACACGAAACGACTAACCATTAAAAACCTACCCGTGACAGGGATTGAGGGGAGTGGGGTTAAACTCAATCACCGGACAACGCTATTCAGGGATGAGTGGGCGTGAAACTGCATTTCCACCAATTCCGGTAGAACCAGCAAAATCTCCCTCGTTTACAGGGCAGATTTTACTGCTACATGACTCAAAAGGGTTTCTCTCCCTCCACAAAGATTTGATACGATAGCTCTGATCTTTACTTTTTCACTTGCAGCGAAATATTGACCTTGCATTACAATATAGGGAAATTCACCAGGAATTGCCCTTATGGACCTACATAGCCTCGAAAATGCGATTGCTCGACTTAACAATGCCCGTGATGCGCTAACGGCGGTGCGTGCTGTCACCGATGCGCTTGGCAACGCCGGGGCAGATGCCGCACTCGTCTTGCTAGACGGTGTGCGCACTGTATTCAGTCCGGGGTATGTCCCCGCAGATGACGCGCTCGACTGGCTGGAAGTGCCGGATAACTGGCAAGGCTGGCGGACAGAGCGCGTCCATGACCCGTATAGCAACACCGGCGTCACCGGTCTTGAACACCCGTCACGCGCCTTGCTGGTTCCGGTACGCGCCGAGGGCGAAATTTATGGCATCCTGTGGAGCGAAGACCCGCCCACCGACACCGCAATTCAGGCCGGGGTGCTGGTGGCACAATTGGGCAGCCGTCTGCACGCAATGGCGACGGATGACGGTTCTGCAACGGGTGGGGCCGCCGGTGCTGCCACCGAGACGATGCTCATCGAACTCCCCCGCGAGCGCTACAGCCGCGACCTCAACGCGGTCAACGCCATCAGCCACGCGTTAATTCGCAGCATCGCCAGTCAGGAACTATGGGACGCGCTGTATCCACAGCTTGCCTCGCTCTTCACCGGCATATCGTTCTATGTCGGGGTGTATGACGCGCAGTACCAGCATCTCGAACTGCCGCTGGTGGTGGTCGATGGCACGCGGACCACGCACCCGTCCCTGCCGTTAGTGGGGTTGGCGGCGTCGGTAGTCCAGCATGGC
The DNA here is from genome assembly GCA_034435595.1 of Anaerolineae bacterium. GTDB lineage: Bacteria > Chloroflexota > Anaerolineae > Aggregatilineales > Phototrophicaceae > JAVJSU01. The sequence goes on from DAOTXA010000502.1 coordinate 4,972, forward strand.
GAGGCGCTATTTTTCCGCGATATGCAGGCAGAAGCAGAGCGTATTCTCGCGCTTGGAGTACAGGCCGACGACCGCGAACCGGGCGGTGACGCCTTAACGTGGATGGGTGTGCCATTGCGCGACCGTCACCGCCAGACGGTGGGCATTCTGTGTTTGTACAGCGACTTGCCCGATGTGTTTGAGGACGACGACTTCGCATTGCTGACGACCATCGCCGCGCAGGTATCGCTGGCATTGGATAACGCCCGTCTGCTAGAAGCCGCCCGCCAACGCCATCGCATCGCCAGCATTCTGATGGACGTTAGCCGGGTCGTGAATTCTGCCCGCCATCATGACGAAGTGTTGGAAGCCATCTTAGAGCAAATGGTGCGCGTGGCAGATTTTGACAACGCCGTAATTTTGCTGCCAGTCGGCAATATTGAAGAGCGCCATTTCGTCGTCCACAGCGCACTTGGACCTGCCGCGCCGCTGCGCAACGCCGAAGTCCATTTCGCGCCACAGTCGCATGTTGCGCAGGCCATTGACGCCCACCAGCCGATCATCGTGCGCGATTTGCACGATCATGTGGACTGGCGGCGCTTTAGCCCGGATGCGCGGGCATGGGTCGGCGCGCCGATGCTGCTTCAACAGCGCGTCATCGGCATCATCGCGCTGGATAAAGCCATGCCCGGTTACTACACCGACGATGACGCCAGCACATTGTTCGCGTTGGCGCGGCAGGCGGCTATTGCCGTCGAGAATGCCGCCCTCAACCGGCAGGCTGAATCGACCCTATCCACGCTGCGGGCACGCGCCCATCGCCTCAGTCTGATGAATGTGCTGGCGACCATCACCACCTCGTCGCTGGAACGCGATGTCGTGCTTGAAGGGGCAGCGCGTCTGCTGCTGGACCTGTTTGAAGTCGATCACTGCGCGATCATGCTGCTTGAGAACGAGGGAGCGTGCATTGTCGCCGAATCCCCCCCCACCGGCAACATTGGCACTCAGATTTCGCTGCAAGGCAACACCACCTTCCAGACACTTGAATCTACACAGCGGGCACTCGTATTCAACCGGATCGCTGATCTGACCGAACTCGATGCCCCCACGCGAGAGGCGTTTGGGCTGGTCGGCACACAGTCGTCTTTGATTGCACCGCTCATTTTGCGCGACAAAGTGATCGGCTGTGTAGCGCTGGACAGCTTTAACCCGACGCATGAATTCGACGAGGATGACGCCGCCACCGCCACCACTGTCGCCGGACAAATTGCCATCGCCGTCAACAACGCCGAACTTTACGAAGAGGCCATTGCCGCCAACCGCCTGAAAAGCGAGTTCCTCGCCAACATCAGCCACGAACTGCGCACGCCGCTAAACGCCATCATCGGCTACACGGATTTGCTGCTGGGCGGCGCATACGGCCCATTAGAAGAACGGCAGTCTGACCGTATGGACCGGGTGGCAGAGAGCGGCAAGCGACTGCTGGCGTTGATCAACGATGTGCTTGACCTGTCGAAGATCGAAGCGGGACAGTTGGTGCTGGAACACGAGCAGGTCGATTTGCAGGGGATTATTCGCAGCACGTGCGATAATTTCCGGTTACAGGCAGAACAAAAGGGCCTCGTCTTTGAGGACAACATCGCCGCGCAGATACCTGCGATCCAGGGTGATGCACACCGCTTGCACCAATCGCTCGCCAATCTGGTCCAGAACGCGATCAAATTTACCCGCGAGGGACGGGTCACCATTCATGCGCTAACATTGGATGTGGAGGGCGGTCAGACGAGTGGCATCCAGATTACGCTGGAAGAAGACGTTCTCGACGGCAAGTATGCTGCCATCATCGTCGCGGATACCGGTATCGGCATTTCACCGGAGAACAAACAGGTGATCTTCGATGCCTTCCGTCAGGTGGATGGTTCCAGCGTGCGCGAATTTGGCGGTTCCGGGTTGGGGCTGGCGCTCACGCAGAAGATCGCGCAGATGCACCAGGGTCATCTGTGGGTTGAAAGCGAACCGGGTGCGGGCAGCACCTTTACCCTGCTGCTACCCATCCCAGCGGCGCATGAGCCGCCGTCACGGTAGCGGCACACTATCGAAATGCCCGGATACCCACCGCTGGCAGCGAAGACCGCCCCAGAGCCAGCAGGCCGGACCGCACGAATGCGGCCCGTACTCGATTGGTGGCCTAGCGTAAGACCAGCAGCGCATCAGATAATTTGCGCTGGATTGTCCGCGTGTTGAACTTCGTCCATGCATCGGGGACGGCAGTTTCGATTTGCGCGGCTTCGGCATCAATGTGGGCGAGATATGCTTCGAGCGCGGCGGATTCTGCCTTATCGAACTTTTTACCGCCAATCTTCTCTAAATAGCTGTGCGCCACCTCAATATCGTTGTAACGACCGAGCAGGTCCTGCATGGTCTTGATTGCCTTCACATATTCTGTGCCGGAATTGCCCAGCACGTCTTTGAAGTAATCGACGATGTAGCGCAGACGCTTGAACTCGATGCGCAGGGCGTGGAGGGAGGCTGGTTCTGCGCCAGCCATGATGACATCATCATAGGCGCGAACGTCGGCGAGATGGGCATGAATCTCTCGTGGCAGCACATGGCGCACCTGATGCGGCGTGGTGGCACTTTCCGGCGTGATGGCCCCGCGCCCCGGCCTGGTGAGGAACGCCGCATATTCATTGACAAAGGTCGCGTAATCCACGCCATCAAGCCGCACGACTAACTTCTTGCGGGCTTTGCGCCGCTTCTTGTCTAGCGTGTCGATGATCGCCTGCAAGGGTTCGCGGTGAATTTCGTCCAGTTCTCCACGTTTGGCTTCGAGGTCTTCAATTAACACGTCAAGATCACGGATCGCGCCCAATTGTGCGGCAATCGCCTTGAGGAACAGCGTAAACGGACGTGTGCGGCGCGACTTGTAGTACGCGTCTAGCAAACGAAACGCACTGCGCATCCGCCGGATGGCGACGCGCATCTGGTGTACATCTTCAATGTTTTCCCCGGTGCGGGTGCCGTCGGCGTGCGATAGCATCTTGATAAAATCGTCCAGCAAAATCTTGCGCCCTGCCTCCGCGATGTCGTCGGTACTGGCAACGTCAGAGCGCTGTGCTTTAAGTGAGTCAATATCCGGCGGCGTGGCTGGTTTTTTCTTCTTCGCCATCGTTTCCGTCTCCATGTGTAATTTCCTCGGCATGATTCATGCTTATTAGTTTAACAAAGTTTTATCATCTCGTTAAGAGTCGTGCAAATTAAAGATTTTACAGGCGGCTCACTTGACAGCGCACGTAAAAACTACTATCGTTAGTCTTGAAAACGAATACCGTTAGCCTTAAAGGAAATCATCATGAAGCAGACCCGCTACAACAATCTGATCCAACTCACCCGCCTGATGGGATTCAACTGCTATCTGGTGATTGAAGACGATGGTCTAACCGTTGTGGATACAAATCTACCGGGCAGCGCACAGGGAATTATGAAGGCGGCGCAAGCGGTAGGCAAGCAGATAAAGCGAATCGTGTTGACGCACGCACATAGCGATCATGTCGCCAGCGCAGACGGGTTGAAAGCCCTTGTGCCGGATGCCGAACTCATCACTTCTGCACGCACGCGGGATTTTTTGGCGGGGAAGATGGACCTGCTCCCCGGTGAGCCACAGAGTAAACTCAAAGGTGGCTATGTGCAGATCGACAACGCGCCGGATCGCATCGTCAGTGATGGAGACACGGTCGGGTCGCTGCGCGTGATTGCCGCGCCCGGACACACACCGGGGCAAATCGCGCTGCTGGATACCCGCGACGATACGCTCATCGCCGGGGACGCCTTCCAGACCGCTGCCGGACTCGCTGTCACCGGCAAGTTGAACCTGCTGTTTCCGTTTCCCGCTTTCGCCACATGGCACAAGCCGACCGCGCTCCAGACCGCGCACAAACTCCACAGCCTGAACCCGTCGCGGCTAGCCGTCGGGCACGGTCGTGTGATTGAGAACCCCGGCGCGACGATGGAGAAAGCCATTGTCGAAGCGGCACGGGCCTTCAAGGTCGCAGTCCCGGCGGGATAGTCAAAAACCATTACAATAAGCGCATTGTCTACACAAACTGAATCACAGACCTATGCGCCGATTTTTTCTGCTGGTACTCCTTTCACTTGTATACTTCGCGCCGGTTCACGTTCAATCAAATGCGGACGACGACGCCTATATTCGCGCCAACCGTCTGGGGATTGCGCATATCAGCCTTGCCGCCGAACCGCCAAATCCGGAGCGCTATGCCCGTGCCCTCGCACTCGGTGCCGGGTGGAATCGCTGGCCTCTTTACTGGGATCGCGTCGAAGTCACACCGGGGGCCTATGACTGGTCACGCTATGACGCGCAGGTCGCCGCCGATCTGGAACACGGCCTAGAGATTAACGCGATTCTGCTGGGCAGCCCTGATTTTCACCGTGACGACGACCGTATCAGCGGCCTCAACGAGCCGATTTTCGCGGATGGCAGCGATTTCCCCGCACCGGGCAAGGCTCTGAACCCGGCTAACGTCTGGGCACTATATGCGTATTCGGCGGTCAAGCGCTATATGCCGGGTGGTGAACTTGATGCTGAAGTTGGTTTACCGCGTGGGGCCGGAATCCGCGTGTGGGAAGTGTGGAATGAGCCGGATTTCACGCCGTTCTGGAATGCGGGCATTCGTGAGTATGCGCGTCTGCTGAAAGTGGCGTCACTGGCAATTAAACACGCTGATCCTGACGCGAAAGTCATGTTCGGCGGGCTGCTCTACCCGGTGGACGGCATTAACTGGCTGGCGCAGGTCTTGCTCATCTACTCCGGTGATCCGCAGGCGGCGGCGCACAACTGGTATTTTGACATCGCAGCAGTCCACGCTTACGGTGATCCCTGGCGGTCGAGCTGGCTGGTCATCAACGCCCGCGAGACATTGGAAGCCTACGGGCTAGAGCGCGAAATCTGGCTGAACGAGACGGGCGTCCCGGTATGGGATGACTATCCCGGCCCGATATGGGAGCCGGATAGCGAGGGCTACGCTACTATTGACCAACAAGCCCTGCATCTGATTCAATCGGCGGCCTATGCATGGGCAGAAGGCGCGGATGTCGTCATCTATCACCAGCTATACGACGACTGCGGCGACCAACCGCCGGGGACCAATTTCCTGCCGCATACGGGCAGCCTGTGCCGCAACGGAGACATGTGCTTTGGCGACGCCTTCGGCCTGTTCCGCAACCCAGACGGCGCAATCTGCTTTAGCAACCATCCGCAGCCAAACACACCGCGCCCGGTCACAGGGGCCTATCGTCTGCTGGCAGAAGTGTTCGGGACAACGGCCTTTCGCGGGTTGGGGCGTCAGGGGATCGACGATCGCGCCATTACGCTGATGTTCGAGCGCCCGGAAACTAACGAGCGAATCACGGTCGTATGGAACCGGACACTGAACCCGTTTACGCTGGCACTGCCCGCAAATGGTGAGAATGCGCAGGTCGTCACACTCGATGGCAACAGGCTGATTGCCGCTGAAAATGGCGTCTATGCGCTCGATTTGCCCGCCGCTGAACCGGACAACTACCCTGATCCGCCAGAAAGCCAGCGTATGGCAATCGGTGGGTCGCCGTTAATCGTCATCGAACGCGAGGGCGGCGCAGTTGAACCGCAACGGGTGGACCTTGATATCACGTTGCCTGTCGCGGGTGAATCACAAATCGTCCCCGTGCAACCAGACCCCTCTCCGGCGGTGATTAGCGGCGGCGTGAACCCGACCTTCGACAGCGAAGTGCCATCAGCGACCGTGAATCCACTACCAGAGACGAGTCCGGCGGTGTTCACGGTAAGCTGGCGCGGCAGCGACGACAGCGGCATTGAGTCGTTTCTGGTGTGGGTGCGCGTCGATGACGGTGCGTGGCAGGTCTGGCAAGAGACAGCGGCGACATCCGGCGAATATACAGGTGAGCCGGGGCGTATGTATGCATTCTCGGTGTGGGCGGTTGATCTGGCGGGGAACTGGACGCCAGATACCAGCGTCACCCCACAGGCGGTCACGCGGGTAGAGTAACGAAAGCGCCTTATGCCCCCAACCTGATTGCCATCCACTCTACCAGCAGGCTGACCAATGTAGGTTCAGCAGCGACGAGGGCCGTCCCCCGCGCACGACCGGAGAAGCGCTGGTAGCCTGATTCTGGCGTGGCGGCCTGGATCAGGGCAGAGGCCGCCGCATCGCCCGGTTCGTCATCTTCTCCGGCGGCGATGAGCAGCGCACGCGGGTTATAGTCCACCATCAGATTCAAGAGTAAATCGGCGTTGAGCGGCGTAATCAGCGCTAGTGTATCGCACAGCACATTGACCGCGCAGCCGATGAGGGCGAGGTCCGCGCCGACTTCGGCACCGATGACGCCGATGCTGCCGACATCGACCGAATTCAACGCGCTAAACGCCTGCAACATCGTGCTGATGTCGGCGGAGGTCGATCCAGCGCGGGGTTCAACGGCGAGGACGGTTAAACCGGCATCGTTGAGTCGCCCCGGTAGATCGCCCCAACCTTCGCGATCTGGCGCAAGAAGCAGCACACCCGGCGGCGGAATCAGGGTCGCCGGGTTGGTCGGCGCTTCGTAAAGTGCGCCAAGCAAGACGGTTCCATCTTCAAGGGTGATTTGTACGAGGCTGCTATTACCCGGAGGCGGTGCTGCACCGGGCAGCGGAGTCACCGAGAAAGGCGGCGCGTTGCTTTCCGCCGGGATATTGGCGGTGTCATCGCTGTTTTGCCCCGGCGCACCGACAACCGCCTCGACATCGCGTGTGGGCGGACGCGCATCGATGGTCGGTGTAAATTCTCGCGTGGGACCGCTTATAGCGCGGGTTGGCGTCAGGGTGGGGACGGTCGGCGTCAGCGCATCGCACGCAGCCAGGATCAACAGCACAGCCGGGAGTATTTGGCGCAGATTACGGATTCGAGTCGGCATGGTCGCCTCACGGAACAGACGGATCATATTGATGCCATGCTACACCGGCAGAAGGCGAAAGGATAAGGGCGAACCCTATCTGGCGGAACAATGGCAGTGTCGCCGGAAACTGAAGCAGTCCGGCTATCAAAGCCAAGCGCACTGAAAGGCGCTAAAAACA
>DAOTXA010000503.1:0-1977 GCA_034435595.1 Anaerolineae bacterium
CTCACTATGCTATCTTTTGACCATCGATTAGCGAGCTACACACATAAATTATGTCACTATCGCTGCAAATCAACCGGGACGACGCCCGCCCCATCTATCGCCAGATCGTCGCCCAGATCAAAAACCAGATCAGCATGGGACGCTTGCCCGCCGGAACGCGTCTGCCCCCGGTGCGCCAGCTTGCCACAACGCTCGACATCAACCGGCTGACCGTTCACAACGCCTACTCCGAACTACAGGCGGATGGCTGGGTCGAATCGACGGTGGGCAAGGGAACTTACGTCATCGAAAGTACACAACCACTCGCACTGTTGTCATCTATTGGCAGTGAAACGGGTGCAGAAAGTGTGTTGAGCGATATTCACCCGATTAGCCAGATACCGACATTGCGCTCGCTGGCTTATTCCGAGCCGGACCCGGCACTCGTCCCCTTCGACGAATTCTGGGGGATGCTGGCCCTCATCAAGCGCGACGCGCCGAATCTGATGGGATATCGTGCGCCCCAGGGCGATCTACCGTTGCGCGTGGAACTGGCGAAGTTCCTTACCTCCGAGCGCGACATCACCGCCATGCCCGACGACATTTTAGTCACGCATGGTGCCATGCAGGGCATCTCACTCATCACCGAGGCACTGGCACAACCGGGTGACACCGTCCTCGTCGAAGACCCGACCTATCTTGGCTTCATTCACATGATGAGCGTGCGCGGCCTGAACCCGGTAAGTGTTCCGGTTGATGCAGAAGGCCCTGATCTGAACAGGCTTGAGGCATTGATCCGGCAGCACAAACCGCGCTTCTTTTACACGGTTCCGACTTTCCACAACCCGACCGGGTACTCAATGAGCGCCGCCCGCCGCCGTGATCTGCTGGCGCTATCCCGCAAATATGATTTGCCGGTGATTGAAGACGACATTTACGGTTCGCTATCGTATGATGGTCCGTCGTCCACGCCGCTGCGTGCCAGCGACAACAGCGGGCGCGTGATTTATATCAGCAGTGTGTCGAAGGTATTTTCGCCCGGATTGCGCGTTGGCTATACCATTCTGCCCGATCATCTGCGAGAGCGGGTGCTGTCTCTGCGCCGTGCCGCCGACATGTTCGGGGCGAGTTTTACGCAGCGGGCGCTGGCCCACTTCATGGCAAGCGGACGCCTGCGTGCCCATATCCGGCGGATTCTGCCTGTCTACAAAAATCGCCGCGACGCCATGATGAACGCATTACAACGGCACATGCCCGACGGCGTCTGCTGGACCACGCCACACGGCGGATTTTCCACATGGGTGACGCTGCCAGAGCCAACCATGCGTGCTGTGTATGCGGCAGCACTCCAGCATGGGCTGGCGTTTACACCGGGTGACGCCTTCACCACCTCGCCAGACCGCGATCACCATCTGCGCGTGTGCTTTAGCGCCCAGCCCGCCGAAGACCTTGACGTGTTGATTGCCCTTTTAGGCAATTTGATCCGCCAGCACAGCGGCACGAAACAAGCTCATCGAACGACGCCGCTATATGTACCCATGACGTGATTTTACGTACATGCAAATTCGTCTGTCAGCGCGAGCTATGCGTTTTCTATGCGATCGTCGAATAAGGTAAAGGCAATGATCGCAGCATAACGGATTAGAAAAGAGACGCACGGCTATGTTTAAGATTCCGTTTTCGAAAAATCACACTTCAACATCCATGTTCGAGGGAACACGCTTTATGACATCACAACATCCAATTATTCTCTACGCCGGGAACGCGGAACGGGCCGATATGCTGCGACAGGTCGTGAAACCGATCGGTTGGCATGTGTTGGACGCGGACGAAACACTGGACGCACTCGGCTGCTATCTGTTCGACCATCCGGATCGAGTCGTCATTGAGGACAATCCGGTCGGACGCGACATTTTCGCGCATCTGCGCTCGGTAGGGGCAACAGGTATCTTCGTCCTCACAGACACGCCGCAGTACTGGGGCATGTCAACCGACGAA
>DAOTXA010000504.1:0-3197 GCA_034435595.1 Anaerolineae bacterium
ACGATCCACTGCTGCGGCTTGTTATCCGTTTCGACACTGAAATCGAGCGCGTCCAGCCCCTCAAGGTCAACATCATTACTTGGCGGCTGTGTCCAATCGGGCGCGGGTCCGCTGTCATCCACCGGGGCATGATAGCCGTTACCGCCGTTTATGCCGTTTTCGGTCGTAGATGTCGGCGCGAACTGCGGCTCGATGGATGGCGTCAGTTGCGCGGTCGTACCCTGTGATGGCGAGGCGATAACTTCCGGCGTTTCCGGTTCGGGGATGGCTTCGTCCTGCGCGATCTCGCCGGTTTCCTCATCGTAAAAGTCCTCGTCCTGCACCCAGGCGGGTGCATCTTCGTCACGGGGGACGGCGGTCACGGCATTCGGCGGCGGCGCGGAATCCAGCCACACCGGAGCCGTGTCGTCGTACTGGTTGGTGTTGGCGGCTTCCATCACATCGAAGTTGTTGGTGATTGTTGCCCCACTGCCAATGATCTGCGGATCACCCCGGCTAAAGTCGAACTTGCCTGTGACCAGCACGACCGGGCCTTCTTCGAGCGGGGGCAGTTCGCCGTTCTCGATTTTCTCCTCGACTTTATCCCATTCTCGCGGGAAAAAGACAATTTCGATGCTGGCGGCGGATTCGTGCCAGTCTTCTAGCTGGATGACCGCCATCTTCTTGTTGCCCTTGTTGGTGTAGATCACACGCATGGAGACGACCTCCCCGGCGACCGCCATCTGCTGGTCCTTGTATAGCGCCATGTTCTCCTTGAGATCGCTGATGATCGCCGTGTTACCGTGTTGTTGCAGCGCCTCGCGGAAGCGGTCTACCGGGCGACCGGTGACGTAGAGGCCGAGCAGTTCTTTTTCCCAGCCCAGCATTTCGCGCTGTTTGTAGTCTTCCATGTTTGGCAGATGACTGAGCAGGTCTTCGTCACCGCCGCTCATATCGCCGAACATGTTCATCTGTCCGCGCTCTTTATCCTTGTGATGCTTGTTGCTGTAGCTCGTGATGCGGTCGAGACCGTTGACCAGTGTCGCCCGGTTGCCGAAGGCACTCAACGCGCCGACCTTGACCAGACTTTCCACCGTGCGTTTGCCGACTTCGTGCAGATTTACGCGCTGGCAAAAATCGACCAGATCGCGGAAGGGGCCGCCTTCTTCGCGGGCGTCGATGATGTGTTGCAAAGCTGCCGCGCCCGCGTTCTTGACTGCCGCCAATCCAAAGCGGATGCCGCGCCGCCCGGTTTCCGGGTCCGGCTGAATGTCAAAATCAAGCAGGCTCGTGTTGACATCCGGCGGCAAAATGGGAATATGTAAGCGCCGCGATTCTTCGAGGAAGGTGGCGACTTTTGTGCTGTCGTCGCGCTGGACGGTCAGCAGCGCCGCCATGTATTCCTCTTTGTAGTGACACTTGAGGAACGCCGTCTGCACGGTGATAACGGCGTAGTCTGAGGCGTGCGAATTGTGGACGATGATGTCATTGGCGACGAAGTTATGCGTGCCTTCGATGGTCAGGTCATAGGTCGGTTCTTCACCTGCGTATTCAATGCTAACGATGGAATCCCAGTAGATGTCATTTTCGGCGTAGACACGCAACTCATCAGAGTCGAAATACTCTGCAAATTTTGCAATAACATCATGCGTAAATCCTGCTTTCTTGCCATCTACTTTTCGACTGAATTCTCCTGTTGCTAATCCAGTTTCAGCCGCAACAGTTTTCCATGGAATCTCTCTTGTTTCACGTTCCTGTCGCACGATGTGCTTTACGCCTACAGGAACAACATCTTTTACACCTGACGAATTCGGTAATTCAATGATGAGATTTGCTGCTAACTTACGCTTTTCCTCACTAACGAAGTTGCAGGCGATTTCATGACTGAATTTACGTAAATTGTCATTACCCGTGACAAACACTTGATAGCCAATACGCCCCTCTTTGTAAGGAAACTTAACCTTCCGAACTTTGCTTATGATGCCTAGTCTCAAAAAGACATGTTGCAATTGGTAGGCAAGACGTACCGAAGAAGTCGCATAATATGCGGAGCGCCCCTTCAGATTGATATGCCCATCGCCTTCCCACATCCGCGCAACCAACAGAGAAAGCTGACGATCTGACAACTGCATTACTTCATCAGGGATAAACTTGGTATAAGAGTCGTGATTGCGTAATCCTAAGCGCTCAATCCACTCGACAACACCAGCCACTTTTGACCGTTGAATACGTTTACTATACACATCATACATACCACGTCGTTCATGTGTGCTGGCTACCGTATTGTCGAATTTGCCTAGATTATAAACATAGTCTCGCCACTGTTCTGTATTGCCTGTGTAATAATAAATCCCGGTTGGGTGGCACAAATTTCCTTCTGCTAGCAGATGACCAAGAACGATAACCTCATGGTCTTCCCATGTATTTTGTCCATGTAGCGGAATCCGGCGCGGAACCGCCACCTTATCCCCGATTTTCAACTCACCGAGGTTGCGCCAACCGTCGAACGTATAGAAGGGATGGTTATCCGTCGCGGTGATGGTGCGTCCAGTTTGTGTCGTCAGTGTGTAAACCGGTTTGACACCGTTCGCCATCACGTCCGTGATGCGCTTGGGCAACAGGCGCAGCGTATCTGTATCGCAGGAGAGTGTGTGCGTGACTATCTCGCGCCCGTTGAACAGGTCTTCTACCGTGACTCGCCGCCCGGTGTCGGCGTCGATAATCAGCGTGCTGCCGACCACACACTTGTTGAATCCATAGTTGGCGAAAAACTCGATGTCATCGAAGATTTTCCCGGCGGAATCTTCGTCAATGCCGTTTTTGGGGCCGCGTTCGAGGAAGATGGCGCGGTGCTTGGCGAGGTCTTTCTCTTTTTTCTTGGAGACAGCGCGGCGCATCAGGTCGGCTTCACCGAGGTTATAGCCGAACAGTTCGCCACCAATCTGCATGATCTGTTCTTGATAGACCATGATTCCGTAGGTTTCTGCGAGAATCCCCTTGAGCTTCTCGTGATGGTAAGTTGACTCCTCTTGCCCATGCAGACGCCGGTTGTACTGCGGGATAAAATCCATCGGGCCGGGGCGATACAACGAAATCCCCGCCACGATGTTTTCAAATGTTTTCGGCTTCATCCCGCGCAGCATTTGCTGCATCCCCGTACTTTCTAGCTGGAACACACCAACGGTTTCACCCCGCCCCATCATCTCGAAGGCTTCCTC
>DAOTXA010000505.1:0-7286 GCA_034435595.1 Anaerolineae bacterium
CAGTTTTGCCACGCGCAGCGTATACCCGGCATCCAGCACAACTTTTGCCGGGATGATTGCCGCTCTCAGTTCCATCTGGAACAAATCGCGTGAGAGATCACAGGATGCAGCCAGTGCTGCGGCAGCATCGTCCTTGTACTCTGGCGGAACGAGCATCGTTGCCCCATCGCCGCCAAACACATAGGGGATGTCCGCGCCCTTGACCGCGTTCAGCATGGATGCGATTGACGCCGCCGCGACCGTGTTGACATCGCGGTAGCGCCCCGCCTGAATTGCCTTTGTGGACCCGCGCACATCGGTTAACGCAATCCACCAGTCGTCCGGCACCGGGTAATAGTGTTCGGGGTTGGCAATCTCGACAATACTATAAAACGGCGGAATCTCCGCGTAGAACGTCGTGATCGGGGCTTCTAGGACTTCCATTGTCGGCCTCTTTCATACCAAATCCACTACTACACTATGTGTTTTTTTGCTGGAATCGCTTTACATCAAGCCGACGGTTCCCCTATCCTACCCAGATGCAATCGATCACCGGATCGCTGACAACTGGGCTTTCATCTGCTTTGCCGCCAACGCATATCCGCCATCTGATCCATCTACGAAATGCACCTGACGCCCGAAGTAGTCGAACACGATGCACGTCACTAGCGCCGCATTGCTGGTCTGAATGCCGTACACCAATCGACCATCCTGATGCTGCTCTGATAAATATTTATCGAGTTTCAACCGTTGGGATTTCACCCCGGAGATAATCATGCGCAACGTGTCGTCAAATTTCTCGTGATCGGTCGCTTCGATCAAATATTGGCGATACTGATGCCACGAGCCGATGCGCAGCCCCGTTGCCAGCGAAAACTTGAAACTTGCCCACGCCAATTTCAGCCGTCGCCATAAGCTTGTCGTCTGGTAGCGAACGCGTGCTTCGGTTGACATCTTCGCCGGATCAAACGCCAGATGCAGATTGCGAATCGCCACTGGATGCCGTGTGTTACGGTCACCGTAGATGCGTTCAATGGCTTGCAGCACATCCCGGTATGTGTTCGCCCGCGCCGCGCCGTCCTCGTCCGTCGCCATAACAATCAACGCGATCGTCTCATCGTGCGTGCTGCGGATTTCGTTCCAGCGACACTCAAATCCCTGGAAATCCCCGACGGGCGCGACCAACTCTGACACCGCATAGCGCGGACCATACTCCGGGTGTTTCAGCAGCGACTCTGCATAACTCAGCCCGCCACCGTCGAAGATTGCCTGCTCGAAGTTAGCACTGATTCGTAGCTTCGCCACGCGCAGCGGGTATCCAGCCGCCTTAACCGCCGATACGGGGATAATCGCCACGCGCAACACAAGGTCGAAGAACTGCGCGGATAGATCGCGTGCCGCTGCCAGTGCCGATGCTGCCGATTCGACACTTTCTGGCGGAACCAGCATCGTCGCCCCATCACCGCCAAACACATAGGGGATATCCGCGCCCTTGACCGCGTTCAACATCGACGCAATTGACGCCGCTGCGACCGTGTTGACATCCCGGTAGCGCCCCGCCTGAATTGCCTTTGTCGAACCGCGCACATCTGTCAGTGCAATATGCCAATCGTCCGGCACATCATGATAGTGCGCCGGATTGGTAATCTCCACAATGCTGCGAAATGGCGGTATCTCCGCATAGAACGTATTCAATGGCGTGTCGAGCGTCGTCATTACTTCGCCTCAATCACTCATATGACGACATTGTAACACTCGTTTCAAGCATACGATAATTCGCCCTCTCCTCATGACTAGCCAACGGGTACTACTCCTTCTATACTGGAAGCCAGTTGTGAAAGATTCAGGAAATTACATGAGCGAAACCCTCATTCAACAGGCCGCAGAAACTCTCAACGCCGCATCGCGCATTGCTGTGTTGACTGGCGCAGGCGTCAGCAAGGAATCGGGGGTGCCGACCTTCCGCGACGCTCAGACCGGACTGTGGGCCAAATACGACGCGACACAGTTAGCCAACGCGGTCGCCTATCTCACTAATCCCAAACTCGTCTGGGACTGGTACACCATGCGCCGCGAGATGATGTCCGGCGCGAAACCGAACCCCGGTCATCACTCGATCGCGGAACTACAGCGCCGCAAACCGTCTACCCGCATCATCACGCAGAACGTGGACGACCTCCACGAACAGGCCGGAAACACAGACGTAATTCACCTGCACGGCAATATCGCGCAAAATAAGTGCTTCGCCAACTGTCAGGGCGACCCGACCATGATTGATGTCTCTACGCTCGAATGGGACGGTGAATCCGGGCCACCGGAATGCCCTTACTGCGGCAAACTCGTGCGCCCGCATGTCGTCTGGTTCGGGGAGATATTGCCGTCCGGCGCTATCAACACTGCCGTCCAACTCACACTGGACTGCGACGTGATGCTCGTCGTTGGCACATCTGGCCTGGTGACGCCAGCAGCGGCTTTGCCCGGTCATGCGAAGGACAAAGGTGCTGTCATCATCGAAGTTAACCCCGACTATTCCATGATTACCCGTATCGCCGACATCAAACTGGACGGACCCTCCGGCGAAATGCTGCCATTAGTCCTCGCCGCAATGGACGCCGCCGATGCATAAATCGCTATTCACGCTAATGATGTTGCTGCTTATTGCGATCCCTATTGCTGCGCAGGATACCCCCGATATGCCTGCCGGCGACGATCCGCGCTATCACCCGTGGCAGGTATTTATTGAGCGCGACATCAACGGCACCGGACTTGATCGCCTCATCTTCGTGGATACCGTCAGCGGCACCGAAACCACCGTTCAAACCAGCGGAGAGCGCTACACGACCGCCGGAAACGCCGTCATCTACTATGATCCCGGCATCCAGCGCGTTATGCTGGCGGAAACCGATGGTACGTTACGCACACACCCGTTTATTCAGCCGAATCTCGAAACGCGGCGCGTGGATTGGCTCGTTTCCGCAGATCAAACCCTGATCGCATGGACGCTCACCGATGTGGATGTCACCGGACGCCTGACTACAACGACCACCATCGCCAACCTCGACGGCACCGAACCGCGACAGGTCTTGATTGACGGCCCTCGGCCTGATGGAATCCGCGCCTTACCCCTGGCATTCAGCGCAGATAAATCGATTCTCTACATGGACCTGCACCCGGACGGACTGGGCGCACTCATCCCCATTGATCGCTATGCATCTTTAATCGCCCTCGATCTCGCCAGTGGACAGGCAACCTCACTTCCCGGCGAAGATCGCTTTTCCTGTTTTTGCGGTGCCGCCGTCGGTCCCGGTGTGTTTCTCAGGCTTGGCGTTAGCCTTGAACAACCCGGCTACGATGTGCGCTACTATAACCTCATCAGCAACACCGGGCAGACTATCCCTACCATCGGCTTGCGTAACTTCCCCGAAGCCGGGGATATGCTTATCTCCCCGGATGGTACACGCGCCGTCTACACTGCCATGCAGGTTCTCAACTTAGGCACACCCAACCAATCGACGCGCACCTTCTTCATGCTCGTAGACCTGGATACGTTTACGCAGGAACGCATGACTGGCAATCCCATTACCACGCTGATTCGCCCCATTGCCTGGACCGAGGACAACAGCGCTGTCCTGTTCGTCAGTGGAGACCCTGACCGCGAGGGCACATGGAAAATCAACCTGAACACCCGCCGCCTTGAACGTGTCGCCGAAGCCACCTTTATTGGCACACTGCGCCCCCTTGCTATCAACCAACCCTGACGATACCGCTTTCTCTAGCCTCAGCCCTCACCACAAGCCACTTTGCTCTGAACCTCAATTGCCCAGAAATCGCACTAGGCATACAATCAAAACTATGACGAACAAAGACCTTGCCCAAACCATCGATAACTTTGAGGCGCGTAAAGCCAAATATGCGCCCGTTTCGCGCATCTTCACCGATGTCTATGGACCGCTTGAGTGGCAGCCCGGACAATCACCAATGGATGAACTCGTAAGCTGCATCCTGAGCCAGAACACCAATGACGCCAATCGTGATCGCGGCTTTGATGCTCTCAAAGCCCGTTATCCCACATGGCAGGATGTGGTAGACGCGCCCACAGACGATCTGATTGACACTATTCGCCCCGCCGGACTCGCCAATCAGAAAGGTCCGCGCATCCAGAATGCTCTGGAACGCATCAAAGACGAGCGCGGCGCATACAACATTGACTTTCTGGCAGATATACCGGTAGCCGAGGCTAAATCCTGGCTTACCAGCCTCGGCGGTGTCGGCCCGAAGACTGCCGCTATCGTGCTGTGCTTTGCCTTTAATATTCCTGCCTTCCCGGTGGATACGCACGTCCACCGTCTGAGCAAGCGCATCGGCTTTATCCCTGAAAAGACCACCGCCGACCGCGCCCACGTCATTATGGAAGCGATCGTCCCGCCGGAAGACTATTTCGCCTTCCACATCCAACTCATCCGGCACGGACGCACCATCTGTAAAGCACGCAATCCATTGTGCGCAGAATGCCCCCTGCAAGCCCACTGCGATTACTATGCCAATCTGGATGAAGCCCCATCATGAGCGATCAAACCCCCTCGCCATTGACCGACATTGAAGTTGCCAATATGCGCAACGCCCTGAATCTGATGCGTAGTCAGGTCAAGGCCCAGCGCATTGACGTGACGTTTCTCAGTCGCCAGATCGACAAGCTATCGGATTTTATGGTTCGATTGATCGAAGAACGCGAAAATCAGGGTACATCAGGGCGCTTCGCGGCACTCTACGAAGTCAGCCGCGCATTGGGGTCTTCCCTTGATCTGCAAACGGTACTCAACCAGGTGATGGACTCAATCATTCAGCTAACCAGCGCAGAACGTGGCTTTCTTATGCTGCGTGACGACGACGGCAATCTGACCGTACAGGCTGCCCGTAACTTCGATCAGCAAACTATCAGCGAAAGCGAGTTCAAGTACAGTCGCACTGTCGTCAATCACGTCATGGATAGTGGCAACCCTATACTGACGACCAACGCAACCGAAGACCCGCGCTTTGCAGGGCAGGCGAGCATTGTGGCCCAAGCGCTGCGCAGCATCATGGCGACTCCGCTACGCGCACGCGGTAATGTGATCGGTGTCGCCTATGTCGATAGCCGCGCCATGAGTGGTCTTTTCAAAGACGAAGACCTTGACGCCCTGGACGCCTTTTCCGGGCAGGCCGCCGTTGCCCTTGATAACGCCATGCTTTTCGAGACGACTGATCAAGAACTCGCCCGTCGCGTTGAACAGTTGCGCCAGCTTCGCCGTGTAGACCTGCTGCTCAACCAGACGCTGGACGCCGATCAAGCGATCGCTCACACGCTTGAATGGGCCTGCCGCCTCTCAGAAGCGGAAATCGGTTACCTCGGCCTTTATGATGCAGATACGCGCCGTGTGCGCACCGCCCATATGTTCGGCGTGGACGAAAACGAACCACAGCCCGACTACCTTGACGAGGCGTTCCCGAAGGTCAACGATGTGTGTACATCGGGCGAGGTAATTACCTATGGCGACGATTCCCGCGAGTATCTGATTGCTCCCGTCCACCGCGACCAGCAAATTATTGCCGTTGTCGTTCTCATCGACATTGACGGGGTGTTTGGTGATGAACAGCGCGACATCGTCAATCGTGTGGTCGCCCGCGCCGCTATCGCCATTGAAAATGCCCGTCTGTATGACGCTGTTCGTAGCGCAGACCGCGCCAAAAGCGAGTTTGTCGGTATCGTCGCCCACGACCTCAAAGCACCTATGAACAACATCGCCGGATACGCCGAACTCATGTTGATGCAGGGCGGCATGTCCGACCGTCACAGCGGTTACCTCAGCCAGATCAAAGACACCGTCAACCGCATGGAAATGCTGGTCTCTGACCTCGCTGATATTAGCCGCATCGAAAGCGGTCACTTCTATATGGAGGAAATTCGCGTTCCTGTTGTCGGTGTGGTGCAGGGTGTGCAGGACGGAACCATGCCACAAATGCAAGCGGCTAAACACACCTACATCGAGGATGTCGAACCTGGCCTACCCGACATGTGGGTCGATTACTACCGCCTGCTGCAAGTGCTGATGAATCTCGTCAGCAACGCCTACAAATACACACCAGAAGGCGGAACTATCACCCTGAGTGCGAAACGTGACGGCAACCGCATTCGTTTCAGTGTTGCGGATACCGGGGTCGGCCTTTCGCCCGAAGAAGTCGCCAAACTTGGCACCAAATTCTGGCGTGCAGAAGATCGCTTCACCCGCTCTAAACCGGGTAGCGGACTCGGCTTCTCGATTGCCAGCCGCCTGGTGGAGCAAATGGGCAGTCAAATTGAAGTTCACAGCGAAAAAGGCAAGGGTAGCTCGTTTACCTTTAGCGTTGCCATCGCCGCCAATTAAACAGGATCGCCATGCATCTCTTCCTCTCGCCCCATCTTGACGACGCTGTACTAAGCTGCGGAGGCATGATTCATCGCCTGGTTCGTCAGGGTGCGCCTGTAAGCATCATGACCGTCATGGCGGGCGATCCACCGCATGATTTACCCGATACGCCCATCGTCCGTGATTTACACGAGCGCTGGCGTGCCGGGGAAAACCCGGTCGCCGCACGTCGCTGGGAAGATATTGAAGCGTCCCGCGTCTTGGAGGCCCGCATTGAACACCGCGACTACCGTGATTGTGTGTATCGGACGCATAAGGGCCGCGCCCTTTACCCCGATGAAGAATCACTGTTTGGCGAAGTTCACCCCGACGACGACCTGCCGCGTGCTCTCAATATCGAAGCAGACATGTTTACCGCCGTCCACCCAAATCTTGAGGCGATTTACGTCCCGCTTGGCGTAGGTCATCACGTCGATCACCAGATTATCCGGGACTGGGGGCTGACTATTCACCAGCACGCGCCCCAATTGGCGCTCAAGTTCTACGAAGAGTATCCTTATACGAGAGAGCGCAGCGCGGTCCGAGACGCATTCAACACCCTGACCGGGATTGAATGCACTGCCGAAACACAGATACTGACCGGTGGCGACATCGCCGCCAAGATTCGTGCTATTGCCTGTCACCGCTCCCAGATCAACACCTTCTGGGAAAGCCTCGCTGCGATGGAATACGATGTGCGCGAGACGTTCAGCATCGGTGACGGTATGTATGCCGAACGCTACTGGAGCCTGAAAGCCCGTTCACAGCATGGGGGAAGCAACCAATGACCAGCAAATCAATGCAGCAGGTCCGCGAACAGCTTACCGAACTCATCGACGCGGCGAGGACGGGCCACATCATCCCTGTGCGTCTACCTGGTCAGCT
>DAOTXA010000506.1:0-1830 GCA_034435595.1 Anaerolineae bacterium
ACCACATGCAGCCGATGGTCGCCAGTGATAGCAGCGCGATCATCCACCCGCTATGCATCCATCTATGGCCCTTATTCGTCATCAAGCGGTTGGTAGAAATAGACATGCACATCGCCAGATGCCGCCGGGAAGCGCTCGACAAAACCGCCGGATGCCCGTGTTTGCATATAGTTTTCGACAATGCGACATGGGCTGTCCTCGCTGTATTCACCGACATCGTCCCCGGCGCAGACATACCACGCGGGCAGGTCGATCAAGGCCGGTTCTTCGCCGCGATCCACGTCAACCAGACTCGCGTCAATATCATAGGCCATGCCAATTTGCCACATTCTAACATCCAAAAAGATGGGATACACCGCGCCTGTTTCTTCATGCTGCTGTTCAATGAACTCGAAGGCCAGCCGCCCCTCCTGATGAATCTGCCGCGCATCTGTGCCAATAGCCAGCAAGCCCGCACCACCGATGATGACCGCCGCCGCCAGATTCGGGTGCAGATCACGGGCGACCGCTTTTAGCACTTCTGTGAGTCCGGTGCAACCGATAATCCACACGATCGGCAGCGTGAAGAAGATCAGGCGACCGCCAAAGGGGTACAGGTGTGCCAGCGCCGCCAGCACCGTAAATACCAGCGGCATGAGTACCAGCGACAGCACGCGCCGGTCCAGTTTAATCAGGCTGATGACGAACCCGGCGGTCAGTAAAATTACCAGCAGCGGACGCCAAAGCCCCGCCGCCCATGAGGTCATCTCAAAGTAGGCTTGCAGAAACCAAACCGGGTCCAGCCGCCCCATGTTCTCTGCCCAGTAGTTTTGTAGTCCCTCGTGGGCGCTGGTATGACGGTAGGCCAGCAGGTAAACCAGCCCGAAGCTGGCGAGCCATGCCGCGCCAATGATGACTAGCACCCGCACTTGCGACCAGTCCCGCTGGCGCAAAGGCTGCCAGATCAACACTATACCCATGCCTGACAGCACAAAAATCGCCGGATGCGAAAACCACACCGCAATTGCGCCGCCTGCTGCCAGCCCTAACACGGCACGCCGTGGCGGATGCTCGGCGCGGAGTTGATTGTATAGCGTGAGGACCAGCAGCCATAGCGCCAGTGCGACCGTTTGATCGCTCATGTACTGCTTGACCTCGGATGAGTAGTAGATCATGGGGTCGGAAAATGCCAGTAGCATCACCGCCAGCGGAGCCGCATCCGGCATGATGCGTTCCATGACCGCCCATAGCAAAAAGATCGCGGCGATCCCGGCGACCAGAGGCCACAACCGCAGCGCGTATTCCGAGAAGCCGAAGAGTTCGACCACCGTCTTTTCAATGAACAGAAAGCCGACTGGTGCGCCCTGCCCCCAGTCCAGCGGGCCGAAGAACTCCAGAAATGACTTATCGAGGATGTTGCGTGTAATCATGGCTTCGTCCAACCACAGCGAGCGGTTGAACAGATATTGCGCGATCCGCAGCCCGACGCCGCCCAGCGCAATCACCAGCGTCACATAAAAACGCACACGTGGCGCGAAGATTTCGCCCCGGCGGGCGCGTATCCGGCGCGATGGCGTTGCAGTTTCGGTAGCCATCATAGCTTGATTCCCTCGTAAGTTACGGTTTGATTGTCATCACATCATTATCTTATATGCGAACTGTATCTGGCGTGCATAAACGCTTGGATGCAGTCCATAAATCGAACTGTTCGCACAGTAGAAAATATGGATGTCGCGCAGCGGGTGGAGGGGGTGATAGAGTCCGTAATACACTGGTTCTGTCAAACGACAACGAAGGAGCGCATGAATATGTGGAACCTGTATCTGGTAGAAATTCACGACCGTATCAACG
>DAOTXA010000507.1:0-1904 GCA_034435595.1 Anaerolineae bacterium
AAGTGTATCTCGACGCAGGCGGCAACGGTGTAGGGACCGCCGACCTGCTGCACATCCACCGCAGCACGCTGAACTACCGCCTCGGCAGAATCAACGAGATCATGGGCGTTGATCTATCCAGCCCCAAAATCCGCATGGACCTTCAGGTCGCGTTGAAGTTGTTGCGGTTGTTCGAGTTGACGGGTTGAATATAAATTACTATGCTCCGATTTTCAAAATTTTTGATTCGCCTGACGGCGAAAACGGTGGGGGACAAGCCCCCCACACCCCCCGCAGAAAACAGAGATCAGAAAACTGCAACCTTCGGTTGCTTTCAGGGCTATGCCCCTACGGGGCAAAAGAGCGGGCGCAGCGAAATCCCCCGCTATCGCTCCTGAGGTCCGGGGCTTCGCCGATGCGGAAGGCGGCGCGGAGGACCGTCGTACTGAAGTTAGCCCACGAACCGCCACGCAGCACATGGAAAACATCCGTTCTATCACCAGTGTCCGCTTCCCGACCATCATTCGTCGCGTAGGGGTAGGGGAACTGGTCTTGATCGTAGATCGTACTGGTCCACTCCCATACATTGCCGCTTAGATCGAGGGCACCTACCCATGATGCACCACCGGGGCGACTGCCAACTGGCGCAGTTTGAACACCAGAATTACCATCCCACACGACGAACTCCCCGTTCCACTCATCACCCCAGGGATACACCAGCGCATCCGGCCCGCGTGCGGCGTATTCCCACTCGGCTTCAGTCGGCAACTGTGCGCCGCGTGCCACGCAGAAATCACGCGCCTCTGACCATGTCACACAGTTGCGCGGTTGGTCGGGCTCGGATGATAAATCCTCGCAGCCCGTTGACCCGTATTGCGCGTTCGTCACCTCATAGCGGTCGATCCAGAATGATTCGTTAAAGCAAATTTCGTGGACGGGCTGCTCGTCGCTTCCGCCATCCTCGCTTCCCATCATGAAGCATCCCGGCGGCACAAGCACCATTTCCACGTCGTCGATTGTGTCGATTACCGGCGTCCAATCGTCGTTGGTCTTTTCGCTGGCTTCCCATGCGGCGAGCGCGGCTTCGTCCGGGCGTAGGGTCGCTGTCGGTGTCGGTGTCGCGGACAGCGCCGCCAGTGTCTCAATTGCGGCGTTCTCGGTGGCATCCACCATACGAGCGGTTGCCATTCTATGCGCGTTTTGCGTGGCGTCGGCATTGGTTTGTTCGCGTGCGGCAATGGCTGTTTCTACACGCTGCGCGTTGCTGAGGGTGGGGGTTTCTGCGTCGGTGGGCACAGCGGCAACGGCAATTGTGGCTGCTGTTTCCGGTGTTTCGTCAGCGCTGGTGTTATCGTTTCCGCCACCGTTGAGTAGTGCAAACGCAATACCGATCACCAGCACAACAGCGATGAGTCCGCCCGCGAAGACGAGGGGCGTCCGGTTGGGTGCTGGCTGTTCTGTGGCTTCGCTGGCTGGCCCCGGTGCGCTCATGCCAAACCGCCGCCTGACCCGTTCCACAATTGGGGATGGATCATTCGGTTTGCGCGTAATATCAATATATTGAACGCCTGCGATTTGCACCGGCATCCGTGTGCGCTGCGCCATCACCGGCAAAATCGGCTTGCGATCTTGCTGCGCGTAGTCGATTTCATTCAAAACGAAGCTGCGTGATTGCGTCGGGGTTTGCTTCCGGTTGACATCCGGCGAAAGTAGCACAACCACATAATCAGCGCGGTCGATTTCGTCTTGAATCTGAAGCGCCCAACTATCATCCGCTTCCAGCGATTTGTCCATCCATGCCGATAGACCATCAACCGCGTTGAGTTGATCGTAAAGCGCTTCTGCGAGCTTGCGCGTATCTTTTTTGGCATAGCTGATGAAAACGTGCGCCATAATGCCCTGTCAAATCTTTGAAACACAACACG
>DAOTXA010000508.1:0-7977 GCA_034435595.1 Anaerolineae bacterium
TGAGTGGTTCAAAGCGTCGCGGTCGTCGCGGGATAATCCAAAGCGTGACTGGTACATCTGGCGCGACCCGGCCCCTGATGGCGACCCGCCCAACAACTGGATGAGCTACTTCGGCGGTCCAGCGTGGACCTTCGACGAGGCCACCGAACAGTACTACATGCACAACTTCGTCCGCGAACAGCCAGAACTCAACTGGCGCAATCCCGCTGTCGAGACGGCAATGCATGATGTCGTGCGCTTCTGGTTAGATCGCGGCGTGGACGGCTTTCGCCTTGACGTGATTGACCGCATTTTGAAGGACGATCAGTTCCGCGATAACCCGCTTAATCCCGATTGGAAAGCAGGCGACGAACCAATCCACCAGTTTTTGCGTGTCAACAGTGAACGCCGACCGGGAACCGTCCAGTATTTTAAGCGGCTGCGTGCGGTCTACGATGAGTACGACGACCGCGTCATGGTCGGGGAGATCGAATACACGCCGAGCATGGAAACCATTGCCGCATATTACGGCGATGCCGTCGCGGACGGTTCTACCGGGGATGGGCTGCATCTACCGTTTAACTTCCGTTTGATAACGCTGGATTGGACCGCAGAAGCCATCCGCGCTTTTGTAGACGAATACGACGCGGCGATTCCGGCGCATGGCTGGCCTAACTACGTTCTCGGCAACCATGATGTCCCGCGTCTGGCAAGCCGGGTTGGGCGCGAACAGGCGCGAATTGGTGCGATGCTGCTGCTGACCCTGCGCGGCACGCCTACCCTCTACTATGGCGACGAACTCGGCATGGTTAATGTCACTGTTCCGCCGGAAAAAATGCAAGACCCGCAGGCACAAGGCACAACCGGGTTCAACCGCGACAAGTGCCGCACGCCGATGCCGTGGGATGCTTCTGCGAATGGCGGTTTTTCGCCCGCTGGCGTGGAGACATGGCTGCCCGTCGCGCCAAATTTCGCGGAAATCAACGCACAGGCACAGCGCGACAATCCCGCGTCTATGCTGAACTTCCAGCGGGCGTTGCTGGCCTATCGAAAGACAACACCCGCGCTGCAAATTGGCAGTTATGCGTCACTGGATGCGCCGGACGGTGTCTTCGCGTATATCCGCCAGCATGAGGGCGAGCGCCGTCTGATCGTGCTGAACTTCACAGGTGAGGCGAAATCCTTCACACACGAATCGCTGGATAATGAAACTATCGCGCTATCCACACACATGGACCGCGACAGCGAAACAATCAGCGGTAAGTGTTCTCTACGCCCGAACGAGGGTGTAATTGTAGAAATTGGCTAACATGGCGGGAGCGACCGAATCGGTCGCCCATGCTACCCTGCGCTACAATAGATAAAATGAACCTATTCACCTGAAAGGCACTCATAATGACTCAAAACACGATCCGGGTGGGCATCATCGGCGCGGGAGGCAACACCCGCGACCGTCATATCCCCGGTCTGCGCGAACAGGAAAACGTAGAAATCATCGCTGTCGTCAATAGCAGCCGCGAATCTTCGCAGCGCGTGGCGGATCAGTTCGAGATTCCGACCGTGTACGACAACTGGCAACAACTGGTTAATGCCGGTGATCTCGACGCGGTCGTGATCGGCACATGGCCTTATCTACACCATCCGGCGACAGTTGCGGCGCTGGAAGCGGGCAAGCATGTTATGGTCGAGGCGCGTATGGCGATGAATCTGGAAGAAGCGCGGGATATGCACGCCGTCTCTCAACGAAACCCGCATCTGGTGACGCAGATCGTGCCGTCACCGTTTACACTTCATCTCGACAACGCGATCAAGCGATTGGTGCGCGAGGGCTATCTTGGTGAGGTGCTGGCGGTGGATATTCGTCATCACGGCGGCGCATTCATTGACCGCGAATCGCCGATCTCATGGCGGCAGGACGCCGACCTCAGCGGCAAGAATATCATGATGATGGGCATCTGGTACGAGGCACTCATGCGCTGGCTTGGTGAGGCGACCGTGATCAGCGCGATGGGACAGGTTAACGCCAAACTACGCATTGATGCCGACGGCAATCCGCGTAGTATCAGTATTCCCGATCACCTCAATATCGCTGGCAAAATGGCGTGTGGCGCACAGCTATCAATGATGTTCAGTGCTATCACAGGGCACAATCCTGAACAGGGTGCATGGATTCACGGCAGCGAGGGAACGTTACGCATCTTTAACAGCAAGTTGTATGGCGGCAAACGTAGCGATGACTCCCTGAGCGAGATTGACATCGCCGATGAAGAGAAAGGCAGTTGGCGGGTGGAAGAAGAGTTCATCAACGCGATTCGCGGCAAAGAGGCGATCACGCATACCGATTTCGCCACCGGAGTCAAATACATGGCCTTCACCGAAGCGGTGACCCTCAGCATGGCAACCGGGGAAGCGATAAATCTCGCGGCGTTGTAGAGAAATGCTGAACTACAAAAGCACGAAGAAAAGAAGAAAAATCAGAGTCCTTTGTGCTTTTCTTCGTGTACTACAACTTTGCTTGCCACTTGCGTCGTGGTTTTAGGGTCTAGTGGGTGTAACCGACCCGCCGCTTGTTGATGAGTTGTCGCGCTTCGTCATAGGAATCGGCGGCGGCGAGGGTGCGGGCGATCCACGGCGCGTACTTCATACCCATCTGCACAATCGTGCGCATGAACTGCCCACCACCAACCACGACTAGCATCCTCTGATTGGGATGGACACGTGCCGGCGTTTCTTCGTCGGCGACTTCCCCTGCCGCTGCGATCAGACGCGAGGTAGAGCCAGGATTCTGTGTGATGTCTACGATCACGTCTACGGGATGGTTGACCGTGTCGATGAGGCTGTAGGTTTCTTCGACGGTTTCGTAGTAGTCGTCGAGCGTCCATTGACCGTTGAAGTTCTGGACGAGGACTGTGTGAGAGGCGTCACGCCAGGATATGGGAATGCTCATGCTTGTGCTACGCTTTCGCTTACCGGGTTGCGTGTGAAATCTTTTTCAGTGTAACAGTTTTGAGCGGAACATGGTCCCAAGTCTCAGTAAAAACTTATATCTGAAATTAGTAAACATGTTACAGGATGGGTCATTGCTCCAAATTCATCGATTGCTGGTTCTGCTACATAATCTCTATGAAAATCATTAGCTGGGGTCTGGCGACACACCACCAGGAAACAGCCATCAGAATGAAGTATAGAATCTAAAAATCGCGCCCGGTTGGACGCGATTGTGTGTCAATTCAGGATGTCACAGGCGGTCTTACCCGGTGGCAATCGCCTCGCGCTTTTCCACGAATCCATGCAAGAAGTCGCCGCGATCACTGGCGATGAGTACGCCCGTCAACTTCTGGATCACCAATTCGCCAAGATGATGAATCAGGTGCGTCAACTGCTGGCGGATAATCATCATCACGTCGTCCCACTCGACATCATCGGGCAACTGCGGCTCGCGCATGGCGCGGGTGGATTCAAGATACTTCATCACCGGCTCAATGTCGGGGAACAGCAGTACACTGGGCATATCGTGGCGCACGACGCCATAGAAATGACGCGATAACCAGCGCGTTCCACTTTCCAGAGAAAAATTATCAGAAGCGGGTGCGGGCGGCTTGACCTTCGCCACGCCAGAACGCGTCAGCAGCACAATCGCACGCCGCATGAGTACCTGCAATTCAGGCATGGTCGTGGTGCTATTGGTGGCGACCAGCAGCGATCCCCCCGGCTTAAGCACGCGCCGGAACTCGATAATCGCCTCGTCAATATCTGCCACGTGATACAACATGTGGTTCGCCATCACCACATCGGCACTGTCATCTGCCAGCGGAAGCCGCTGTGCATCGCCTAAAAGCAGATGCGATGGAGCGGGGTGTCTGGTCAGCATCCCGGCAGAATAATCCATGCCCAGATAACGCACGTCGTCACCCTGCGAGCGCACTGCTTCATAATACCGGCCCGGTCCAGAGCCGACATCAAGGACGGTTTCATCGCCGCGCCACTGCAAACATTCCACCACCCACTTCGCATGATCGAAGCGTGGAACGGTGTACGTGTCGTGAATTTCCTGGCGCACGCGCAGACCTTCATCTGTCACATATTGACGGCGCACAGTTTGAGGGTCATTAAAGGCTGATATCGGCGTCATGCTCTTGTTTCCCCGGCGTGAATTTACCTTTCAATAGCCTATACTAAGGTGGTGGTTTGCGCAATACCCCGCCATTAACGACGACCTTAAGGAAATTGATTATGCTCACCCTCGCAGACATTGAAACAGCGCACCAGCGCCTCGCGCCATATCTTGCCGCGACTCCGCTGGAACACGCCCCCGATCTACACCAATATGCCTATCTAAAGTTGGAAAACGCCAATAAGACTCATTCGTTCAAAGTACGCGGGGCACTGAACGCGGTATTATCGTTGAGCGACGAAGAAAAGGCACGCGGACTTGTCACAGCCTCATCGGGCAATCACGCACAGGGATTGGCTTATGCGTCGAGCGTGGCGGGTGTTTCTGCAAAGATTCTAATGCCCAATCACACGCCACAGCGCAAGGTCAACGGCGTTAAACGCTATGGAGCAGAAGCAATTCTTTTTGGCGATAATTATGACGAAACCGAGGCTGAAGCCTTTCGCATCACCCGTGATGAGGGGCGGACCTTCGTCAGCGCCTACAGCGATCCCCGTGTGATTGCCGGGGCGGGGACGATTGGCCTCGAAATTGTCGACCAACTGCCGGATGTGGGACGTGTCGTCGTATGTGTTAGCGGCGGTGGCTTGATTTCTGGCGTGGCGCTGGCGGTAAAGTCGCGTAAACCAGATTGTGAGGTCATCGGCGTCAACGCGCTGTCTGCACCGACCATGCACAACCTTTACTATGGCACCGATCACCCCGAAGTGTGGGACACCCTCGCAGAAGCGCTCTCCGGCGACATCGAACCCGACTCAGTCACCATCCCCATGACGAAACAATTTGTAGATCGTATTGTGCTGGTCACCGAGGATCAGATCGCGGCGACAATGCGCTGGATGGTCGATGTGCAGGGTTGGATTGCCGAGGGCGGCGGTGTGGTCGGCGTGGCGGCGCTGCTACATGGCGTCATCAATGCGGCAGACGTACCAACGGCGATTGTGGTCAGTGGTGGAAATGTCGATGGTGATACGCTGCGCCGTGTGCTGAACGGCTGATAGGCCGTCAGGCAGGTTGTGGAGACGGGGCAGAATCCGCTGAGATGGGCTTGTCACTCGGCTGCGCGGCGGATCGCTGCGGTAGCGGCGTGACCAGAGCGGTAATCCACATCAGCACCAGCCCGCCGAAGGTCGCCAGTGTGAACGGGGATGCCGGTGTCATCCCGGCCCAACTTGCGAAGAACCCCATACATATGAACGCATAGATCAGGAACAACGAGGTAGTCAATCGCGGGCCACGACGCGGATTCAGCAGCAGAATCGCCAATGGCAGCAGCACCGGCAGCAAATTCGACATCCATGTTACAGACGAGAGCAGCAGTGCCGCCGGGAAGCCAATAGCAAAGGCGTTGCGCCCACGCAGCGCCATCAACGCTGTTAAGCCGAGAATGGGGAGTGCCAGCACGATCCACCATGTCTGTGCGTTAGCGATGCCGACCCGCAGCAGAAATCCGCGCAGCGAGTTGTTATCCAGCGTAGATGCCTCAAACATAGTCAGGTTAGGCAGGGCTTCGGTAAAATAATAGACGATCAGATCAAACGCGCCGAGCACCTGCACCAGCAGCAGCACCAATCCGCCAATGGCGACTCCGGTAACGATGCGCCATTCTCGTTGCAGCATCAGGAGCGCGATAATCAATGCGGGATACACCTTGATCCACGCAGCAATCGCCAGCAATACGCCGCACCAGACCGGATAGTCGCGCTCATAGGCGATCCACGCTGCGACATATAACGCCAGCAGGATGATCGTCACCTGCCCCAGTTGCAGTGTGACCAGCAGCGGCGGAAAGAGAATCGTCCCTGCGATGATGACCATGCGCAAACGTGTTTTCTGTGTCATCGTCGCCATTGCCAGGGCAGTTATGACCAGCAGCAGCAGGTTCCCTACGATCCAACCCCGGAACAGGGTCGTATCGCTGCCGGACTCAAACAGCGCAAACGTCTGCGCCGTCAGCGGTGGATAAAAGTATGGCAGTTCGCCGTTGAGATGATATGGGTTTTCGCCATTGACGATGTCGCGCCCAGCTTCGAGATATACACGAAAGTCCAACCCAAGCCGTTCATCGCCTGCGGATTCGGGAACGGTGAAGGCCAGAAAGTAAATCGCCAGTGTCGCCGATACGATCAATCCGACCAGTGTCCATATCATTCGTTTTTGCAACTGTCGCCTGCTTGCCGGGGAACGTCTCATGTCGGCTACAACCTACCACCTGTAAACGGGTACAATTATGCCCTATCGTAGCGTGACATTGACCAGCATAACATAAAGATCGCGTTGGGGTTGTAGTGATCTGGCAGCGGTTATTCCGGGCGGCGCGGCAGGTGAATAATGAAGGTCGTCCCCTCGTTTTCGACACTCTGGAAGTTGATAACGCCGCCATGTGCTTCAACACAGGTCCGGGCAATCGAGAGGCCGAGTCCGGTTCCCTTGATGCGAGTCGCATTCCCGGCGCGGAAGAAGGGTTCAAACAGGCGTGCCTGTTCATTTTCGGGGATGCCGATGCCCGCATCCGATAAGTGGATCACCACATCATCGATTTCCTCGCTAATCTGAAGGCGAATTTCGCCGCCGCGAGGCGTATATTTGATCGCATTCGACAACAGATTTTCGAGAATATGGCGCAGCAGGTTCACATCCATGTAGACCGGGTCGGTGGGGCCTTCGTCAATGAATGTGAAGATGTGGCGCACGCCCTGGTTCATCATGATGTTCTCGAAGATTGCGCGGCAGGTCTCGCCCGCGTAGACCGGCTGGGCGTCGAATTTAAAGTTTTCAGATTCGGCGCGGCGGAATGTGAGCAGGTCTTCTAGCATGGCGGTCATCGTCTCGACCTGTTCGTTGATACGCTGGAAGTGTACCTCTCGGCGCTCGTCGGTGAGGTCATCATAATGAAGTTCGAGGATTTCCATCGAACTGCGAATTGTCGTCAGAGGGTTGCGCAGTTCGTGCGATACCATCGAGACAAACTTCTTTTGCTTGGTCAATAGATCGCGGTCGTTTTGAAGTTCAAGGCGCAGCATTTCTGATTGCAGAAGTTGCTGTTGCAGCCGCCTTTGCTGGGTGATGTCGCGCAGGAAGACCGCGTATTGGGCGATGCACCCGTCATCATCGAAGACCGGAAAGCCGCGCAGTTCGACGGTGCAGCCGTAAACTTTTACCTCAGAACGAACGGGAGCGCGGGTTTCCTCAATCGCGTCCAGTTCGTCGGCGTAATTGCCCTGCCACGGCAGGGGTGCATGATCGTAGATTGATGTGCCGATGACCTCACAGGCTTTTTTTCCGATGTTCGCCAGCAGCGTATCGTTCATGATGAGTACGTTGCGGTCTGCGTCCACCAAAAAGGCCATATCATCGAAGGCATTAATGAGGGCTGTCGCTGTATTTTCGCTGGTGCGTCTTTGATGCGTGCGCGAGTCGAGCATATCAGATATATTGTTGTCGATCACCAACTTACCCCCCACCGGTCGAACTAAAAATCTCTTTGATGAAACTGCATCAACCAACTACATTCTATCAGTTTTGTTTCATCGACAGACTTAAACCGCGAATAAATTCATAAATTATTGAGATCGTGTACATCTTTCGTTTGGCACATGTTATTCCACAAGCTTTTCATAAGGCTTTGAGGTCAATATGACTTAAAAAAGTGCGCGGATCGTTGGAAGATTCGCGCACTTTGAGGGAATTTGTGTCTACGTTATTACAGGGATTGCGTATATATCGCTTACGCAGTGACCGCTTCATCAACCAGTACAGCCTGAACATCAAGGCTAATCTTGATGTCTTTGCCGACCAGCACGCCGCCGGTTTCCAGCGCGACG
>DAOTXA010000509.1:0-2021 GCA_034435595.1 Anaerolineae bacterium
ACGAGAAACCCGCCTAACCACTGCCAATAAATTGGCGTGGCTTGCGGCGGGTTCAAAATCTGTCAACAACATCGAAGTGATTTACAACAGTGTGATCCTCGTCTTGCGCGGCGTCTCTTTTGAGGTGGAACCGGGGCAGGCGGTCGCGCTACTTGGCCCCAACGGTGCGGGCAAATCAACCACACTCAAGACGATTAGCGGCCTGTTGCGCTCGGAATTGGGCGAGGTCACACGCGGGAACATCACGTGGGAAGGCACGCGCATTGACGACCGTTCGCCGGAAGACACGGTGCGCAAGGGCATCATTCAGGTGATCGAGGGCCGCCCGTTATTCCGGCACCTGACCGTTGAAGAGAATCTGCACACCGGGGCGATGGCCTATGAAGGCGGACGCCACTACAAGCACGATCTGGAACGGGTGTACACCTACTTCCCGCGCCTGCGTGACCTGCGGCGGCGCGTCAGCGGCTATCTATCTGGCGGCGAAGGGCAAATGCTCGTCATCGGTCGCGCCCTGATGGGACATCCGCGCCTGATGATGCTGGATGAACCCTCGCTTGGACTCGCGCCCATGCTGGTGCAGGAAATCTTCGAGATTATCCGCGAAATCCGCCAGCAGGAGAATATGTCGGTGCTGCTGGTAGAACAAAACGCCCGCGCCGCGCTTGATCTGGTCGATCACGGCTATGTGATGGAAGAAGGGCGCATCGTACTGGACGGTCCGGCGGCGAGTCTGCGCGAAAACGAGGACATCAAAGAGTTCTACCTCGGCCTGGATACATCCGGCGAGCGTAAAAGTTACCGAGACGTGAAGCACTATCGACGCCGCAAGCGCTGGCTGGGGTAGATAAAGTCGTTGGTTATGGTGTTTAGTTGTTAGTATAGGTCTGGTTACGAGTTTTCGTAAATTTATAGGCTAATCGCTGATGGCTAACAACGATATTTGGTCACGTTGGCTGCTGGAAACCCGCTTCGGCGGCGACGAGGAGCGCTTAGATGATGTGCTATCGTCGCTGATCCCGGTGCGGGACAAAGTGCTTGAACATGCTGCCCTCGCCGGCAATGAAACGCTGCTTGATGTTGGCAGTGGGGATGGGCTGATCGCCTTCGGTGCGTTGGACCACTTGCCAGACGGTCGCGTGATCGGCGCGGATATAGACCCGGATGCACTCGACCACGCCGCAGCCTTCGCCAGAGCATCCGGCCTTGTGCATCGCTGCGCGTTCGTGCAGACCGACACCACCACCCTTGACGGTATCGCGGATGAGTCGGTGAATGTTGTAACGACGCGCTCTGTCTTGATCTATGTCAAAGACAAGCAAGCCACGTTTGACAGTTTCTACCGCGTGCTAGCGCCCGGTGGGACGTTTTCCCTGTTTGAACCCATTCACCGCTTCAACCACCCCGAACCCGACCACCTGCTATTCGGCTATGATGTATCCCCGGTGCGCGATCTCGCCACGAAGGTGAAAGCCGTCTACGCCGCGATTCAGCCGCCGGACGATCCCATGTTTGATTTTGACGCGCTCGATCTGGTGCGGATGGCGCAGCAAGCGGGTTTCCGCGAGGTGCATCTTGAACTGCACGCGGATGTCGTCCCACTCAGCGAATACGATGCATCCGGCGATTGGGATGCATTCATGAACACGGCCCCGAATCCGCTTGTGCCAACGTTGGGCAATGCGATGCATCAGGCGTTGACGGATGATGAACGCGATATGCTATCCGCCCACCTGCGCCCACTGGTCGAACGCGCTGGGGGCGTGTCAAAGCGGGCGGTGGCGTATATCTATGGCGAAAAACACGATTCGTGATTCTCCACAATCATTCCCTGCGGGCGGCAAGAATGCCGCCCCTACGAAAATTAGGGTCATGTAGGGGTCGCATTCTTGCGACCCGCGTACTGCTGGATCGTTACCACATACGGTGACACTCCGCACGGACTAAAGTCCGGCGGCTTCTAAAGCCGCAAGCGGTTCTCGCCGGAGCGAGCCATTTCCCCCGTGCCAAAGGGACTACGC
>DAOTXA010000510.1:0-9531 GCA_034435595.1 Anaerolineae bacterium
ATTCACGATATGATGGTCTTGCTCTCAGGCAACAAACATGCTGCCGGGTTAATTTCCCAGCAGGGCGCTTTGCATAAGCGCCGCGTAGTATAGCCCAGGTTCCCCACTGATACTAGTATCGTTTTGTGACCTTCATCAGGTTTTTACCAAATTCCCGGTAACAGACCGTTCATCTTGCGCAGACAGCGTATCCAGAGACAAAATGCCTGATCAATTCGGCGATTATCGGGTAAAAACCATTTTGCCGGTCTGGTTACAGACAAGCTACGAAGCCAGAATATCACAAAAAAGCGGGATGATTCATTAACTCATCCCGCAGATTTTGTGAGAAGTTTGCAACCAACTAGCCAGGGATCAAGCGCAAGGTCAACGAGTAGCGTCCCTGCGTGCCACCGTAGATGGTTCCGTAGCGCGTTGCCACGATATAGTAGCGCCCGGCTTCTGTGATCAGAAAATCGCTAATCAGCGAGCTAATGCCACCGGCAGAGTCATCGTTCGCCGCCACTTCGATGCCGTTCGGGTTCAGCAAGAACAGCGACGGGTCCACATTGCCGGTATTCAGCATTTCCACACTGACTACATCACCCGGTTGGGCCTCAAATGCGTACACATCAAAGACGTTGTCACCACTAATAACGCCCGGAACTGCCTGCCCCGGTTGGATCAACAGTGCTGTAGCCAGTTCATCCTGATAGGGAATTGTCTCGCTGCCGCCGAGCAAACCAAACGGACCTGCTTCCGCTGTTCCCGACGTATCGGTGATATTGAACGATGTAATGTAGTGCTGGTCAAAATCAATCGAACCCGACTGATTGAGTACCAGATTGCCGTTGACCACGACATACAGATTGAACGTCGTGGGGGTTGGGTCCTCGCAAGTATTCCGATTCCATACGTCAACTTCATATGACCCGATACGCAGGAAGCCCGGAGGCCAGTAGATGTATGACACAGGCGTCGTCGGGGCAATCGTACAATTCTGATTGCTAAGATCATTAAACAGACGCCCGCCGGAGTTGATCGTCGTCACATCGTTGAACACCGAATCGAGGAAGGGATCGCGCACCAGCAAGCGCAGGTCTGCGTTGTTGTTCCACGTCAGGATGATCTCAACATCACCATCCGGTAGACCAAGATCGACCACTTCCTGCGGCAGATTGTCAGCCAACTGCCCGGTCAACAACAGTGAGAAAGTACCTTCTGTGCCACCGACATCCTTCCCATAACGCGTTGCGACAATCGTGTAGACGCCATTGGTCGGCAAGAAAGCATTCATCTGCGAGTTGGTGTCTACCGCCGTCTCGATGTCATCATTCGATGCGACTACATTCCCGGCTTCGTCCAACAGCAGCAACAGCGTATCAAGGCTGCCGGATTGCTGTTCCATACGAACTGACAGCACATCTCCCGAACGCCCCTCAAACTGATAGGCTTGATAGGTCTGCTCGTCTACGATGACACCCGTCACCGGCACATCAAGCGAAATCGGCAGTGTGGGACCCGCAAGGATCTCGGCTGCCGGAGTCGTTAGAATCTGTGTATCGGTGTAGGGACCATCAACACCTGGGATTACCGAGCCATCGTCCTGAATATCGAAGCTGGCGATATAAACGTTAAAGCCACCTTCGGGTGGCGGCGCGAGCGTGCCCGTAATCGGGTCCAGCGTCTCGCCGTTCACCGTGACATCAACCGTAAAATCGACCGGGTTCGCACCCTGGCAAGACTCACGATAGTAAATCAATATTTCGTAGCGTCCTGTCGAAATTGGGCCAGAAGGCCACTGTGCCGTTTCGACATTGTTGTTCGGCGTCACCACTTCGCACAGCCCGTTTACATCGAAACCGAAAGAGCCATTACTGGAAGTCGTCCGCGAATCCCAGAACAGTGTCTCACCCACCGGGTCACGCACCTGGAGGTTCAGGTCGTCCGGGGTGTCCCACGTCAAATTGACTGTGACACCGCTCATCAACACCTGACCAAGGTTGAATTGATCGGGGGTGATGATGCTCGCGCCAATCACTGGAGCCGGTTCTGGGGTGGGAACCACCGCTTCCGGCGTAGCCTCCGGTTCTTCAGTCACGTCACCGCTAGAGACAACAGCCAGTGTCAGCACAAAGCTACCTTCACCACTGTTTTCGATACCCGCTGTCGGGAATACGGTCACATAGTATGTTCCGGTCGCAGAAAGCGTAACGTCACTGAGGACCACTTGCCCGACTTCGTCCGGTGACGCCGACTGCGCCAATAGCTCGCCAGTCGCATCTGTAAGCACGACTGTCACAACCAGACCGCCGCCCGTCGTTACCGTCAATGTAGCCGTATCACCTGACACGCCAGAAAATGTATATACCTGCGCCGGATTCGTGGCGTCAATGGTCCCCGGCACCGGGACACCGATACTCAACTCGCGCCCATTGTCCTGTGCGAATACCGGAACCGTTAATAGTATAACCGCGACCAACATCAAGACCAGCAATCGCCGGATATTGCCCGTTTGACCAAGCATAGCTCGCTCCTACATGCATGGATATTCATAGACGCAGCCCGCACGTCAAAGCCTCAACCAGCGTAATCACGAATAGTGTCTCAAACGATTCATAATCTGCGTGGTTGAACCCAATCTTTCGCAAGTGTAGCTGAATACCTGATGGAATGCCATGCGTGGAACACGACGCCTTGCCCACGATTTTACGTTAGGGTGCGGGTGTCGGCTGCGTTTCGACAGGCTGCGCGGTCGCCGCAATCGAGGGCTTTAACTCGACAAATGAAGTCATACCTTCAAAGACCTCGACTTCTTCGACAATGCGCTGACCATTGACAACCGTCACCACCTGATAGCGCCCCGCTGGAACGTCGCCAAACACGAAGTTTTCCTCCCAGTTAGGGTCACTATTCACCTGATTGACGGTTCCATCGAAGATGTACGAGGTCGTAGCAGCGACGACCGCCGCGCCCATGTTGCGCAGCGTGATATCGTGATCTAGCAAAACATCGTCACGGCTATCCATTATTCGTCCGGCAATCGTACCGTGTCCAACATAGGGGATCATCCACAGCACCGGATTATACGTGTCGCCGTAGCGATCGCCGCCTACCCGAACTTCCCAGTGGACGTGCGATCCCGTCACCGACCCTGTGTTACCGATAACGCCGATGGGGTCGCCGGTAGCGATTTCCTGCCCGGTGGTGACCAGTGTCCGCTGCAAATGCGCGTATAGCGTGTAGATCGGCTGTCCGCGCCAGCCAAAAGAATGTTCAATGACGACGACATTGCCATAACTCGGCGTATTCTGAAAATACGGATCATCTGCCGACGACGAGAAATAAATAGTACCGTCGCCGGCGGCACGTACTGTCTCGCCCACCGGATTCGACATATCAATACCGTGATGGACACGCGACGGGTTATCTTGCAACTGACCATCTGCCCCATAAGGATAATTGCGCAGTCCGCGATTGTTGGCGTTGGAATCCACCGGGCGGATAAACCAGTAGTGATCCCACCCACGTGCATCCCGCGAGAGAGGCGGCAGCAGCGGCGGCGGTTGCCATGTCGTGATCACAGTCGGCGCGGCCTGTACGACCTCAATACCACCGTCTTCAGGTGACTGCGGTGGACTGGTCGGCGGCAAGGTCGGCGTGACCGCTGCCGCACGTGGTTCTAGCGTGTAGAGTTCGCCCGCATTGCCCCCCGCAAAGGGAATCGGCGTGCGTTCTTCTTCAACACTGGGCGCGAGGGTCGGCGGACTGTAGGTCTGCGCAGAAATAGGATTGGTGGGAAATGCAGTGTTCGACTCGCCAAAACCGGACCGCAGCACGTCCTGCCAGCCACTTTCCTCTGTCGTTGGTTCGGCTTGCGTCGGCACAACAGCACGCAGCGGCGTCGTCGGCTGTGAATTTTGCCACAGCAAAAATCCAAACCCACCCAGAATAACGACAGTCAAAAGAAACGTCAGCACATTACCCGAATGCCGCATTACGCATCCTCCCCGCTGGTTGATGCGGGAGGTTCAGCAGGCAGCACACCCGCTACGCCATCGCCCTGACACCACGCACCAAGCTGCGATTGCAAATACAACTCACGCATGGCACCGCACCAGTCCAACGCATCCGGACGATAGAACATCCAGTAATTACGACTGGCGGCATTCGCCCGCCAATCCGAACCCGCAGGATAGCGAAGCCACCCGTAATCTTCTGCGATCTGCGTCAAATCCACGTAGTAACCGGCAGGAATGGGGTCTTGCAGCCGCCCACCACGATCATATGCTTCTACATCGCCTTCATTGATATCGGGGAACGCCCAGGGCGCACGCCGTAGCGGTTCGCCCAACTGCCCCGCCTGCGCGTCCTCATCTACGCGGATGTACACACGCCATAACGTTTGCAGATCGGTGTCCTCACGCATGATCTCGACTTCTGGTGGGAAGCCGCCTAGGATCAAATTGCGATTATACGCGAATGCACGTCCGGTACGATGCCAGTTCTGATTCTCCTCACCCGGTTGCGGACGACGATCCAGCGACCACAGCGCGTCCTCTAACGTACCCAGGAAGTCGCGGCCCGTTTTCGCCAGCACTGCCTCGCGCAATGCGTTAAACGAGTCGTTGACGCGGTCGCTCAAACTTGGCAGCGGCGCACCACTGACACCGGGCAAATCGCCCAGCGTGTATGGTGGGTCGCCCTGCCGCTCGGTGACTGCTTCGACATAAAGAGCCTCGTCAACGCCAAGCGGCGTGCCCCCGGCATTGACAAATGCCGCTGGGAGTAGTGACGGCGACCACACCGGGTCAGAACCGGGCAGGCTAATCGCCGTGACACCCGTGGTCACGCCTGTGTTGCCAAACGGCGCAACGATGAACTGCGTGCCGTCGAAACTATCGACTGCGAACACAATCGCGCCACCATCCGGCGACCAGGAGGGCGCACGACCCTGCCGGAACACCTGCGCCGCAGCGCCGGGGTCATCCGCCGCTTTGACGAACACCTTCTCAATCCCGGCATCGACCGCGCTAAACGCCAGCGTATCGCCATCTGGCGACCATGCCGGATAATCCTCGTTACGTTCGGGTGTCGTGGTGAGGGCGGTTGTCTCCAGCGTGTCGAGGTCAAAGACGTAAATATCCTGGCTGCCGCCACGCCACGATACATAGGCAATTCTGCGGCCTTCCGGGGACCATGCCGGAGAGAAATCGGGCGCATCAGACATA
The DNA here is from genome assembly GCA_034435595.1 of Anaerolineae bacterium. Lineage (GTDB taxonomy): Bacteria > Chloroflexota > Anaerolineae > Aggregatilineales > Phototrophicaceae > JAVJSU01. The sequence goes on from DAOTXA010000510.1 coordinate 5,211, forward strand.
TCAGGCAAGGGTTGTGGAGCCTGCGAACCATCCACCGGGACCACGTAAATATCGAGGTTTTCGCCTAGATAGCGCTCGTATGCGATAAATGCGCCATCCGGTGACCACACCGGGGCCGCCTCAAATTCAAGGCCAAACGTTAGCCGGAAAGGTTCACCGGTCGAGTCTGCCATATTCAGAATATACAGGTCCCAGTTGTCGTCACGCCGCGATGCATACGCCAAGCGCGTGCCATCTGGCGACCATGCCGGATCACGATCATCCGCTGGATCGCCTGTCAGACGCAGCGGCGTGCCGCCGTCCACATTCGCCACCCAGATGTCATCCTGTCCGCGTTCGCGCCCGACAAAAGCCAGACTGCCGCGTTCCTGCAAGACTTCTGGCAGCAGTGTCGCCGTTGGAACAGGCGTAGAGAGTCCGGCAAGCGCACCCGATGCACCTGCATTTGAAGCTTCTAGACCAGGTTGTGTCGCCTGCGGAGTCAGGGCTGCCAGCCCCGCATTGAGGTCACCGCTGGATGCAACTGGCGTCCCGTCGTCGTTCTGCCCGGTCGCCCAGATCACAACGACGACGACCAGCGCCAGCGCCACCACGACCAGACCGCTCAATACACGATTCTGCGCACGCAATGGGTCTTCGGTGACAGTCACGTCGATTTCGGCGCGTGCGGCGCGGCGTGCCATCGCCGATGAAGCCACACCACTCGCCGACGATCCGGCAACGCGAGCAGTTCGCCCTGCAACACTTCCGCCGATATTCGCCGCCCGACGCCCGACGCTTAACACAGCGAGCGTCCCGGTTCCAATGATGCCAAGGATCAGCGTCACCAGCGAGCGCAACCGCCCGAACAACCAGCGCAATCCGGCAAATAGCACTCCCAGCAAGCGAACAACTGCCGCCAATGCCAACCCGAAAACACCCAGCCCAGTTTGACGCAGTGCCAGCGCACTGTCTAGCATGATGCCGACCAGCGCCGATGCCGTCTTAAGCAGCACCAGGCCGATTTTGTCTGTTACGCGATATGCGCGAAGGATCATGGATTATTCGCCACAAGCCATTTGTATAAACGTTCCGCCGATTGTACTTGCAAAGCACAGGGGCGGCAATCGCCTGCACCCCCTGCGATCACCAATGTTTGATTTAACCAACCTGTAAGGACTTCAAGGACTTGCAAATGATATAGTGGACAGAGTAAACTCCCAAAAAAATAGAAGCCGATCATCAAAATTGGATGAAGGAGACGCGCTATGCGCCGACTGATTACACTCGCCCTGTTCGTGGTGTTGATTGTCCTGAGCAGTATGCCGCTTGCCGCGCAAATTGAACAACTTACGCATACCGTTCAACCTGGTGAAAACTTGTATCGCATCGCCCTGCGCTATGGCGTCACGATGCAGGAACTGGCAACAGCCAACGATATCACCAATATGAGCCGCATCTATCGCGGGCAAGTGCTGGTCATCCCCGGCGCAGAAGCCGTCAACCCTGACGCAGAAGAAACGTACAATCCGTTGATCGCTGGCACGCCGACCACGCACATCATCCAGCGTGGCGAAACGCTGAACACGATCGCCGCACAATATGACATCACGGTTGATCAATTGATGATGGCAAACAATATCGCCAACGCCAACCGCATTTACTCCGGACAGACACTCACCGTCTGGACAGCAGAATCGGTTACAGAAGGTGCGCCAGCGGAACCTGAAGCACTCGCAGAAGAATTCGCGGTTGGACCGTCCCTTGAAGAAGCCACCACCTACATCATCCAACCGGGTGAGCATCTTTCGCAGATTGCACAGCGCTACGGTCTGGACTGGCAAACACTCTCACAGGTAAATAACATCAACAATCCTGATTCAATCTATGCAGGCCAGAGCATCCTGATCCCGGCGATGAACGAATCGGGCGGTGTCGCCGATCTGGGAATTATCACCGGACCAGTCATTGACGCGCCTGCTCCTACCATCGTGCAGGGCAAACAGATTATCGTGGACCTCAGCGACTCGCGGGTCTATGCGTATGAGGACGGTATCATGCTCTATTCTGCGCTGGCGTCAATGGGAACCGCGGCCACCCCAACTGTCATCGGTGATTTCACCGTACAGCGGGAAGTGCGTTCGCAGACGATGAGCGGCCCCGGTTATTGGCTACCGAATGTCGAATGGGTGCTGTACTTCTTCCGGGGATACGCGATTCACGGCACGTACTGGCACAATAACTTTGGCAACCCGATGAGTCACGGTTGTGTCAACCTGCCGAACACCGATGCACAGTGGATTTACGAGTTCGCTACTGTTGGCACACCGGTCAAAGTACAGGCGTAGAATAACGCTAGATAGTATTGTTGTGGGGGGCGCAACCTGTTGCGCCCCGTTTTCTGTTGCGGCTAGCCCGCCGCTTCTCCTTGCAGTCCGATTGCTTTCGCACTGTCCTTCATCGCATCGAGTACGATCTGAATATGCTCGTCCAGCGGCACGCCGAGGTTTTCCGCCGCGTGTTCGATCTCTTCACGGTTAACCGGAGCAGCGAAAGACTTATCCTTCCACTTCTTCTTGATCGACTTTAACTTCACATCCAGCACGCTTTTCGACGGTCGCACCAACGTTACAGCGATGATGAACCCGGTTAATTCGTCAACCGCCAGCAGCGCCTTTTCCATCGAAGTTTCCGGCTTAACCCCGGTAATTTCCTCGGCGTGAGACAAGATCGCCTTGATAATTTCCTCATCGACGCCACGCTCGCGCAGAATCTTCGATCCGACAACGGGATGGCCTTCCACATCGACATCAGGGTACTTTTCGTAGTCAAAATCGTGCAGCAAGCCAACAACGCCCCAGCGCTCGACATCCCCGCTAAAACGCGGTGCATACGCCTTCATCGCTGCCTCGACTGCCAGCATGTGCCGCCGCAGCGACTCGCTCTGTGTAAACTCGGTCACTGTCGCCCATGCGGTTTCACGATCCATAATCTAACTCCACGAATTAACAAACAAAAACGAGGCCCACAATAGGAGCCTCGCCAAACATACCGTTTCTAAGCATCAGTGGCAAACGCGCTAGCTGCCGGGATCGAACACCAGAACGCTGATATTGAACGGTTCGCCAATCGGAATCTGACCGGGGGTACGCAGTTGCCATGTACCCACGACCGGCACAACCTGTCCGTTTTCGACCTCACCACGATCCGGTGTTGTGCCGTCGAAAATCAATTCGACTTCCCCGCCAATCGGGACCGGTTCACGGATGAAGATGCGCGGCCCAGCGTTGAAGCTCTCGCCATCCACGAATGTCAGCGAGACGTTTCGCTCCCAATCACAAGTTCCAGCATTCAACAGCGTAATTGTGCGGACATACTCGCTATTAGTCGGGATAAACCCACCGTCTTCGCCGTCTTCAGGGTCTTGCTCAATGATGCCATAATCGAATGTACACGCCGCATAAGTCGCCGTCCGGTAGACTGCTTCGGTCGCAGTGACATTCGCAGTCGGTGTTGGCGTGCTGTTGTCGGGTGTTAATGTGACTTCCGGGGTCGCGGTGATAGCTGGCGTAAATGTCGCCGTTGGCGGCTCCAATGTGGGCGTCGGAGCATCCGTTGGAGACTCTGTCGCCGTTGATGTGGACGTCTTCGTTGCAGTTGGAGTAGCCGTTACGGTTAGTGTAGGCGTTGCCGTCGGTGTAGATGTCAGTGTCGGTTCTTCAGTTGTTGGTTCGGCAGTCGGTGTCTGTGTTGGCGGTACTTCCGTCGGTGTTTCACTGGCGAGAAACGCAATTGCCGGGAAGACACCATTACTTGCGCCAAATGCATATCCACCCAGCAAAATGATGATGCCTGCGATAAACCCTGCGCCCCACATCCACCAGCGATTGCCACCCGATGATGGTAATGGAACCTCAATTTCGGCAGTCTGTTTCGGAATTTCAGTCTGGTCTGGACGCTGCAAACGAACGGTCAGGCGATCAAGCGTAGATGGTTTGTTGGCGGCGGACGGGTTAATCGGCGTGACCACTGGCGGCTCGCTGTCTGTATCCGCGTCCAAAACACCAGCCTCGAGATCAGCTTCCAGGCGCTCAATATCAGCGATTAAATCTTGCGCATTTTGATAGCGCAGGTCAGTATCCTTCGCCATCAGACGCTCAATGATATCATCCACGCGGTTGGGCAGGCGCGGATTTAGCATATATGCCGAGGGAATCGCTTCATTGACATGCTTCAGCACCAGTGCCAGTGGTGTTTCTGCGTCGAAAGGCAGTTCACCTGTCAGCATCTGGAACAAGATGACGCCTAGAGCATACAGGTCAGAGCGTTCATCGCCCGTCTC
>DAOTXA010000511.1:0-6028 GCA_034435595.1 Anaerolineae bacterium
CCGCCGATTCACTGGATTTACGCGCCAATACCTCAAGCGAACATGTCGAGAGCGAGATGCTGTCGATCAGCCCGGAGGAAGAGGGCGTACCCGGCGTGTTGATCCGGCACACTTTGCGTTCCGGGCGGGTGATCGAGAGTCGCGGGCATGTGGTCGTACTTGGGGATGTGAACCCCGGTGCAGAAATTACCGCGACCGGGGACGTGATCGTCTGGGGTAAATTACGCGGGAACGTCCATGCCGGGGCAGATGGTGACGAAAATGCAATGGTTTGTGCGTTGGATATGACGCCAACGCTGCTGCGGATCGCCGGGTATATCACGACTTCTCCGCCGGAGAAGCGGCGCACCCCAAGGCCGGAAACGGCAGCCGTCCGCGACGGGCAAATCGTGGTGGACACGTGGAACCCGTAGACTCTGAAAGCAATGAAAGGAAAACGTCGATGGCGGCAAGGGTAGTGACGATCAGCTCCGGTAAGGGGGGGGTCGGCAAGACAACGACAACCGCAAATCTCGGTATTGCGCTGGCGCGACTTGGCAAAAAGGTCGTGGTGATTGACGCAGATATCGGTTTGCGGAACCTCGACGTGGTCATGGGTCTGGAAAATCGTATTGTCTATGATCTGGTTGATGTGATCGAAGGCAAGTGCAAATTGCGGCAGGCCATGATCAAGCATAAGCAATTCCCGGAACTGTATTTGATCCCGGCGGCGCAAAAGCGTGACAAGACCGCCGTCAGCCCGACGGATATGGTACATGTGGCGAATTATCTGCGGCAGGAATTTGACTTTATCCTGATTGACTCTCCGGCAGGAATTGAGCGCGGGTTCCGCAATGCACTGGCCCCTGCCGACGAAGTGTTGATCGTGACGAACCCTGAAGTTTCGGCTGTGCGCGATGCTGACCGTATCATTGGTTTGATTGAGGCGGCGAAAAAAGGCCCTGCCCGCCTGATCCTGAATCGCGTTAACTCAAACATGATTCGCAAGGGAGAAATGCTTTCTCCAGCAGATGTTACCGACATTCTGGCGATCAAGATCATTGGTATTGTGCCGGAAGACGACAACGTGGTCCCGGCGTCGAACAACGGTATCCCGGTCACACTCAATGACGGTTCACGAGCAGGTCTGGCGTTTCGCAACGTTGCCCGCCGCCTGACCGGTGAAGATGTCCCGTTTATGCAGCTTGAAGCATCTGGCGGCGGGTTGTTCCAACGCATTGTGCGTTTGTTCGCCGGGGGCCAGTAGACCACTAAAGCGAGGAGGCAAGTTATGTCAGGGTTCTGGGATTGGATGCTGGGACGCCGCAACAACGCCAACAGTGCGAGCAAGGCCAAGGAACGCCTTCAGGTCGTGTTGATCCATGATCGCATCAGCCTGACGCCGGAAGCCCTTCAGGAGATGAAGGAAGAACTCCTCGCTGTGATCTCGAAATATGTGTCTGTAGCCGGGGAAGATGTCGAGATTGCACTTGAGCAGCGTGATCGTGACCAGAATAAGCTCATCGCTGAAATTCCGTTTTCGCAGCATTTTCAGGGCAATCAGGATTACGACTTGATGCAGGAGACGCAGCCGTCTGATGATAGTTTCCCCGGTGCGGATGAGTCCGGTGAACTTTCTGACCCGCGTGACGTGAACGAAATATCCGACCAGGATGACTAAACCCGCCAGACGCTAGCCTAAATCAAGGCGCAGCCTCTCACTTCACGACCGCAGCGACAGCCTCTATAATGGCGCTACTGTCTGATGTTTTGTGATGTGTTTACCGTATGCGTTCTCTGCAATTGTGGCGGCGTTTTGATTGGTGGCTGTTCGGCGCGAGTATGGTGCTGGTGATCTTCGGTGTCCAGATGATTCGCAGTGCTACCCTTGGCGCGATTGACCCCCAGTTGATTAGCCGCGTTCCCAACCAGATTCAATATGCTATTATTGGCCTCGTGCTGCTGTTTATCCTCGCTGCGGTGGATTATCGCCTGCTAGGTGGCATTCACATGTGGTTGTATGCCGGGATGCTGGGCCTTCTGCTGCTGGTGCCGATTATTGGCACGGTCGGCGAAGCAGGTGCACGCCGCTGGATCAACATCGGCATTCTGATTCAGCCCTCGGAACTGGGCAAAATCATCATTATCATCACGCTCGGCGTATTTCTTTCCAAACGCTACCATCGTATGGATCAACTGAGCACGATTATCGGCACGCTGATTCACATCGCGCCGCCGGTCCTTTTGATCTTCATTCAGCCTGACCTCGGAACGACGATCGTATTTATGGTCATCTGGGCGGTACTGGTATGGGCCGCCGGATTGCGCTTGCAACACATTGCGATGTTCGTGATGGTCGGCGTGATCGCTGCACCGCTGGTGTGGACGCAGATGGAACCGTACCAACAGGCACGTATTACCACATTTATCGGTATCCAGCAGGAAGAGGACGACCTCGAAGCCCGTCAGGGGTCGGAGTACAATATTCGGCAGGCGGCTATCAGCATCGGTTCCGGCGGCATGATCGGCAAGGGCTACGCCAATGGTTCACAAAGTCAATTGCGCTTTTTGCGTGTGCGCCACACCGACTTTATCTTTAGCGTCATCGCTGAGGAATTTGGCTTCATCGGCGGCATAGGGGTGATGCTGCTAATCGGGTTCATCATCATTCGAATTTTGCGCGGCGCACGTGAGGCGGTTGATCCACTGGGCAGCATGATCTGCTATGGTGTAGCGGGTATTATCTTCTTCCAGACGACCGTTTCTGTGGGGATGAACCTGGGCGTGTTGCCTGTGACCGGGCTGACACTACCGTTCGTTAGTTCTGGTGGTACATCGTTGCTGTCGATGCTCATCGGCATTGGCCTTGCAGAAAGCGTGATCGTCCGTCGCCGGCGCGTGTAGATTAGATGTCAGAGGGTGCTTGTAAAAATGTACATGACCTGTTTTTGTCGGCATCGGCTAAAGCCGACGGCTCCCAATTGCGCCGGAAGCGCACCAAAGTGCGCTCTGACCGGCACGCCGCCAGATTTTGCATTTGGGTAGTTGGATTGCTTTAGCATCCGGCGACCAATCAGCGTAATAAATCAATTTACATACACGCTCTCAGTTTTCAGTTCCATTCAACCCATTAGAGGATACCTTCGTGACCAACTCGAAACCCGTTCGTACCCGTTTCGCTCCATCTCCGACCGGACCGCTGCACATCGGCAGTGCGCGTACAGTACTGTTTAGCTGGCTGCTGGCGCGTCATTATGGCGGACAATTTATTCTGCGCGTCGAAGACACCGACCAGAAACGGTCTGTCGAAGGGGCCATCGAACGTGTCATGGCGGGGATACGCTGGCTGGGCCTCGAATGGGACGAAGGACCGGATAAGGGTGGTCCCTATGGGCCGTATACGCAGTCGGAGCGGCTGGAAAACTATCAGAATTGGGCGAACTGGCTGGTCGAGAACGGTCATGCCTATCGCGCCTACGAGACGCCGGAAGAACTCGCCGCGATGAAGGCCGAACGCGAGAAGGCCAAACTTCCGCCCGGATACGACGGTAGTCACCGCGACCTGACGCCGGAGCAAGAGCAGAAATACATTGACGAGGGGCGTTCCTACGTGATTCGCTTCAAAGCGCCACGCGAGGGCAAGGTCGTGCTGCCGGATATGGTGCGCGGTGAGGTCGAGTTCGAGAACAAGACGATTCAGGATATGGTGCTGCTGAAAACGGACGGTTTCCCGACCTATCATCTGGCCCATATCGTGGACGATCACATGATGCAGATCAGCCATACCACGCGCTCGATCGAATGGCTGCCCTCGTATCCGCTGCATTATCACATCTGGCAGGCGCTGGGCTGGGAAATGCCGGTACATCTGCATTTACCCGTTGTGCTGAATCCCAACGGCAAGGGCAAACTCAGCAAGCGACATGCAGCGTTTCAGGACGGCAAATCGAAGGTGCTGGTGTTGGTCAGCGAATACATCGAAGCTGGATATTATCCCCCGGCGGTGGTCAACTTCCTGACCAACATCGGCTGGAACTTTGGCGACGATCAAGAGGTGTTCAGCGTTGACGAAGCCATCGCCCGCTTTGACGGAACCGGCATTAACCCGGCAAACTCGGTGTTCCCGATTGAAAAGCTCGATTGGCTGAATGGCGTCTATATCCGTGAGCAACTGAGCGATGACGAACTCGCCGCGCAACTGCGCCCGGTGCTGGAATCCGCCGGGTATACGGTCGATCAAGATATGCTGATGAAGGTCGTGCCGCATGTGAAGGTGCGGATTAAAAACTTCAACGAGATCGTCGATATGGCGGGGTTCTTCTTTGCGGATGAGTTCGCGCCTGCCAGCACAGAGGTTTTGATCCAGAAGAAGACCGACGCCGCCGGTACGCGTGCCATTCTCGAAGAGTCGATCAAGGTGCTGGGCGAAGTCTCCGACGCCGACTGGCAGACGCAGAATCTCTATGACGCTTCGATGAAAATTGTCGAATCGCTGGAAATGAAGAAGGGACAGGTGTTCGGGGCGCAGCGTGTCGCCGTGACCGGGCAAAAGGTCAGCACGCCGACCTTCGAGACGATGGAAGTCCTCGGTAAAGCAGAGTCGCTGCGCCGCGTTCAGATCGGCGTTGACATCCTGGCGAAAGAGACAGCGTAAGGCCGCAAACTCGCGCTCTCAGTCTTGACGGAGATGGTTCAGCATGATACGATCTTGTCCTAGATTGGGAGATAGTTTAATGGCAAAACGACTGGTTCTGGCCCAGTTAATCTAGGTTCGAGTCCTGGTCTCCCAGCAAAAAAACGCGCACAATATCGTGCGCGTTTTCGTTTCAGGTTATGGTTACTCGGTATTGATCGCGTAATGCGTGAACATGACTCCGTTATTGTAAACTTTTGTGTCTAGCAATTGCAGAGCAAGCTGGCGTCTCAACCCGCCGAATACGGGAATACCGCCACCAAACACGACCGGATTGATTTTCAGAATCAGTTCGTCTACGAGTCCGGCGGTCATCAACGACTCTGCTAATGCGCCACCTCCGCATAGATAGATGTTTCCGCCCGGTTGCTGCTTCAAAGATGAAACAAACTCTACCACATCATCGCGCACGATTGTTAGCCGCTCGTGCTTTGAGTCGATCATGGTCTTTGAGAAAACGTATTGCTGCATGTGGGCATAGGTAGGCGCTGGTTGGCCGGGTTCAATGCCAAACTGATAGCCCCATTCGTAGGTGCGGCGTCCCATCAATACAGTGTCGTAGTCGCGCAGGCTATTCAGATAGTCGGCGATATGATGGCCTTCATTTGTGAATCCGTTAATCGATTCATCTTCGTGAGCAATGTAGTGATCAACACTCATCGCTACATAATAGACGACTTTACGGGGGATTATGGTCTGTTGCATGGTATGTCCTCTACACTCCAGTTCAATGCCCTCAGTGTAGCGACCATGCACATGTCTGTATTGGAAAAAATTTAACCTTTATCGGCAAAGGGAAGATTCTTGTTGTGTTCGCGGTCCTGCGGTTGATACGCTGTTGGCGAGATGCCCGCGAAGGTCTGAAAGTCGTTAATCAGATGCGATTGGTCGTAATAGCCAGAATCGAGCGCGATGCCGGCCCAATTGACACTGGTGAGTTCAGCAGTTTTGTCCAGTACGCGATTGAAGCGTTGGATTCGGCAGAATTGCTTGGGGGTTAATCCGGTATCTGCCGCGAAATGGTGGATGAAGCGTGTCGGACTGAGGCTGATCTCGTCCAGGACGTGTTGTATGGTCCGGTTATGCGGGGCCGTTTGGAAAATCTGCAACGCATAATCAACGGCACGATGACGCCCACGCGAGGCGATCAAACGTCGCAGAAGCGCGTCTTCGAGCAGTTGAAAGCGTGTACTCGCTGTTCTCGCCGCCATCAATTGTTGGTATAAGGCTGTTGCAGCGTGCCGACCCCAGAGCGCATTTAATGGGACATGCCGGTTATGTAGTTCGCGCCCGGATACACCAAGAAAGGTGGGCGTGCTACCTGGCTTAAACCACACCGAAAGCAGGTTCTGTGGC
>DAOTXA010000512.1:0-18607 GCA_034435595.1 Anaerolineae bacterium
GTGCTGACGAAGGTCATCGGCCCTAACGTCAAGTGTATGCAGTCGATGCTGTTCATCAAAAGCGCCGGGAAGCCCGGTCAGGCGTGGCATCAAGATGAGGACTTCATCCCCACCCGCGACCGTTCGCTAACTGGTGGCTGGATCGCGTTGGATGATGCGAACGTCGAAAACGGCTGCCTGTGGGTGATCCCCGGATCGCATAAACACGGTATTTTGTGGCCCCAGCACATACAGGACGATGCTCGCTTTGACTGTACGAAAGAGTCGGGCGGATTTCCCTACAAAGAAGAGGACGCTATCCCCGTAGAAGTCAAAGCCGGGGCGATTGTCTTCTTCAACGGCTACCTGCTGCACCGGTCACTGCCAAATGTGATGGAATCAGGCTATCGTCGCGTGCTGGTGAATCATTACATGAGCGCGGAATCGCTGCTGCCCTGGCACCATCCGCCGGAAGGTGTGGGCATGGCTCTCGCCGACTGTCGCAATATTGTCATGATCGCCGGGACGGACCCCTACGCCTATAAGGGCATTGAAGTAACGCAGGATGCCCATGTGCGCCATAGTGGTAAAGGCGGCTGCGATAACGGCGTCCGCGTGAAAGAAAATGAAGTTCTCGAAGGCGCGGAACAGTAGCAAAATTTTGATTGGACAGGGACACAGCATAGCTGTGTCCCATATGATACGTGCAATTTACTGTAAGTCCATCGACTTTTCATCCACGACACGCTGCATCATGGCGATAAACTCGTCTACAGGCATCGCGCCGATTTCCTCGTCGGTACGCAGGCGGACGCTGACCGTCCCCGCTTCCTGATCCTTATCCCCCACGACAAGCATATAAGGGATTTTCTGCTGGCGATTGGCACGAATCTTGCCACCGATGCGCCCCTTGCCCGTATCCACTTCCACGCGGAAGCCCTGCGCCCGCAGCTTGTTCGCCACTTCCAGCGCATATTCGTTGTGACCATCTGTAACCGGGATCATCACTGCCTGCACCGGGGCCAACCACAGCGGGAACGCACCTGCAAAGTGTTCGATGATGATACCCACGAAACGCTCCATACTACCAAACGGTGCGCGGTGAATCATGATTGGGCGGTGACGCTCGTTGTCCTCGCCCACGTATTCGAGTTCAAAGCGTTCCGGCAAACTGTAATCTACCTGCACCGTCCCCAACTGCCATTCGCGCTTAAGCGAGTCGCGGAAGATGAAGTCGAGCTTTGGCCCGTAGAACGCGGCCTCGCCCTCTTCAACCGTGTAGTCCATATCCAACTGTTTGACCGCCGATATGATCGCGTCGGAGGCCTGATTCCACTGCGTGTCATCACCAACGTACTTATCGCTTTCCGGGTCGCGCAGACCAACACGAGCGCGGAAGTCGGTCAGGCCGAGTGTGTTGAACACGTACTGAATCAGCCGGACAACGTGGATAAACTCATCGAGTAGCTGTTCCGGCGTCACGAACAGATGCGCGTCATCGACCGTGAAGCCGCGCACACGCGTCAGACCGTGCAACTCGCCGGACTGCTCATAACGATAGACCGTTCCGAATTCCGCCAGACGCACCGGCAGGTCACGATACGAATGCATGTCACTCTTGTAAATCATGATGTGATGTGGGCAGTTCATCGGCTTAAGCATGAATTCGTCGTCATCGACCTCAATCGGCGAATACTGGCTATCGCTGTAGTAGGGATAGTGACCGGACGTGCGATACAGGTCCAGATTGCCGATGTGCGGCGTCACAACAGGCAGATAGCCACCATCCAACTGCGTCTGACGCAGCCAGCGTTCGAGCGTATCACGCAGAGTCGCGCCTTTCGGCTTCCACAGCGGCAGACCCTTGCCCACCAGCGGGCTAATTGTGAACAGGTCCAACTTTTCACCGAGTACGCGATGATCACGCTTCCTGGCTTCTTCCAGATTGTGCAGATATTCTTTGAGGTCGTCCGGGTTTTCCCAAGCCGTCCCGTAGATGCGTGTGAGTTGCGGGCGATTCTCGTCGCCGCGCCAGTACGCGCCCGCAATCGGCTTAAACCGGATGCTGAACGACTTCGGATTGATCTGCTTCGTGCTTTCAACGTGCGGACCGCGACACAGGTCCACGAACTTATCTTGCGTGTAGACCGTCAGCTTTTCGGCGGATTCCGCGATTTGATTGCCGTTTTCATCGACGCGACCGTTCACAAGGTCTTCGATGAGTTCGAGCTTATAGGGTTGGTCGACGAACAGTTCGCGGCCTTCTTCCGGCGAGATTTCGCGGACCTCGAACTTGTGATTGCCGCCGATAATCTTCTTCATGCGCTTCTCGACCCACTTGAGGTCCTCCTCTGTGGGCTGCTGCGGCAGTTCGAAGTCGTAGTAGAAGCCGTCTTCAATAGGCGGGCCAATGGCGATCTTCGTGCCGGGAAAGCGTTCCAGCACCGCCTGCGCCATAATATGCGCCGTCGAGTGGCGGATGCGATAGAGTTGGCTGTCTTCGTAGCGTTCTTCAGGCATGGTATCTCCTGGTTGGGTATCTATAGATAAGTTTCACTGCGGTCGGTTGTTGGATGGTAGGCCGGTACGGGCGTTAGGATAACATAGGCTATCCTGCGAATACAGAGAGTACCATTCGGCGACCGTATCCGTGTGCGTCCGTTACCGGCTGCGAGTGAGATGGTACATCATTGTCGGTTCCTTCTGCTTGCTGCATACACAACGAGAAACCCCACAGTCTCAGGGACTGTGGGGCGAGATTGCTTGCCGTTACTGTCTGTCGCAGGGTCGCGGGTTATTGCACTTCGTCCACGACCAGCACATCAGACAGGACGACCGCCGCCACTTCCTGAGTTGCGCGGTGACCTGTTCCGTTGGTAGTCGTCGTATCGGTGCCATCTTGCGGATGATCGGTAACCTGAGTGAACGAACATTCAAACACATCCATCGCCAGCAGGTTATCGATGGTGTCTTCAATGGTTTCGCGTTCCAGTTTTTCGACTACGATATGCGGCGTATCGAGTGTGGCAAAGCGCACGGGCGCGGTATCTGGCACTTGCTTGCAAGCCTCCAGCGTCAGTTCCATCTGGCGACTCAAATACCCCGGTGTGACGAAAACCGCCGTGAAGATCATGCCATCTTCCATTTCGACGATCACGTCGCGGGCATCGTTCCCTTCGGCGTGGCTTTCAATCCACACGCGAACGGGCATTTGCAAAGACCCGATTCCATCATTCGACTGCGCCAATACCATCACATACTCCTCAGGTTTCGTGTGAAGTTCCGTGCATGTTATTCACTAACCGGAACGTTATGATCTTAGGATAACTATTCATAGAGAGCATACGGCAAAGCAAATGCCTTTGTCAAGCACGCCGAAACCGTGTGCAAAGCCGTTCTGAAATCGCTCTCAACGACATTATGTCGGATAGAAGACGATTGCCGATAAAAGTGCGCATAAAGCCTTGATTTCATGATTGTTAAAGACATTGTAATCATTTTTAGCGAATTAGAGTCTAACTGAACGTTCATCTCAAGTAATTTTTTACGATTTCTACCGATTTACCATCCAATAGAACGATTACCTGCCAATTCTTAAGCCTGTATTTCGGAGCTATGCTATACTTGGAATAACGGTTAGTGTAATTCATGGGAGTCTTATGTCCGATAGAACAAGTAATTTCATGGAGCGTTTGCGGGCACGGGTTGAAGCGCGGGAACAGAAAGAAGAAGAGCGCCTCGCATCCATTATGGAAGAAGAGCAAGTCGCGAAGAAGCGGCGGTCCAAAAACACAAAGCGCGTGAACTGGATTGAAGATTCTCCCACAGAAGAGGTCGGCGTCAAAAAATCATCTATCCTTGACCTACTGCGCGAAGAAGTGACGACCAAGTCCTCATCACAGCGCGGCAACAAACCGTAGTCCTTCACGCTTCATTGTCCTCATTTGTGCATCAAAAACGGAGCATCCACTTTATAGATGCTCCGTTTGGACTCATCGGTCAGAACATTCGCTTTTAAGCAAATTCTGGTTGAAGCTGCGCCAGTCGTGCCTCGGTCAGTTCCCACAGGCGTTGTTGTGCGCTGACATCTTTCGCGGCGTCGATCGGCTGTACGATCTTCGACTTGACGAAGTATTCGCCCGTTATATCCGCAGCTTTCGGCGACGAGGCGAGATAAATGCTGGTCTGTGCCCCCTCTTCTGATGAAATCGAGAACAGGTTTAAGACACGGCGCACCACCTTGTTGAAGATGCCGGGGTTGTTCGTCACGGCGAAGTTGCTGGCGACGAGACCGGGGTGCAGTACATTTGCGATAACGCCCGTTCCTTCCAAACGACGCGCAAGCTCAAACGTGAACATGATGTTCGCCAATTTAGACTGCGAATAGGCCGGAAAAACGCTGAACTTCTTCGACATTTCCGGATCATCCCAGCGGATTTTGCCGCTGCGATGCGCATCTGACGACACGTTAACGATCCGTGCGGGGGCGCTGGCTTTTAGCACGTCAAGTAATTCCTGCGTCAGCACGAAATATCCCAGATGATTGAGCGCCCATGTCATCTCAATGCCTTCACTGCTGACTTTACGCGAGTTGAATATTGCGCCCACGTTGTTGACCAGTACATCAAGGCGATCGTATTTCGCTTTGAAATCGGCTGCCACGCGCCGAACTTCTGACATCAACGCGAGATCGGCTAAGAGGTACTCAATATTCTCATTGCCGGTTGTACGTTTTAGGTCAGCGACAACATCTATGGTTTTGTTTTGGCTGCGACCGATGATCACGACATGCGCCCCCATCTTCGCCAGACCACGCGCCGTCTCCAGACCGATTCCAGCGGTTGCACCGCTGATAAGCACTGTTTGGCTTGTCATATCTGTCATGATGTGTGAATCACTCCATTATTCTCGTTTGCGGCATTGCCGTGTAAATCTGCCAACACGGATTGCAGGGCCAACCCTTTTTCCGGCGTATATGCACCCGCCGTGTTAAAGATGATGTGTCCACCGGCATCTAGCAGTAGAGTGTATATCGTATCCGTTCCCGGCAAATTCAAGGCATGTACGAAAGCAGAAACATCCGTGTGAATGGTGATGGTTTTATCACGCGTGGCAACATCGGGGATGCCGCCGCGCATACCGTTTTCGAGCATCTTCTGCCGGAAAAGCGGCATCTTACGCACGACAGGCAATTCATAATCACGCAATTCGGGGTACATGGTAGTTAATTCATCTGCCAGCGGAATCCACGTATTGACCTGTTGCTGCTGCCACTGTAAAAACGCGACAAACACCATATTGATAGTTCCGGCGAAGTCATCCGGCAGATAAAATTGCTTGCCGGATAGATTTTTGCCGTAAATGATGGGAAAGCGCATGGGTTCGGCTCCTGAAGGCTATTTCCGGCGGGTGCGGGCAGAGAGTCCGCGTAGTGCGAAGATAAACGGCACAATGCCCAGCAGCGCACAGGCTGCGAGTCCAGCGAGTAAATCTTCTGCAACCCAACCGGTCAGCAGAACGCTGCGCATCGCATCAAGAATATAGGTAATGGGGTTCAAGCGGGCGACTGTCTGCAACCAGCCTTCAAGCAATTCCAGCGGTACAAAGGTCGCTGTCAAAAATGTGAACGGGAAGAAGGCGAAGCTCGCCCCACCAGTCGCCGCTGCGCTACCCGTTCGCAACGCAACCCACACGCTGAAGCCGGAGAATCCTGTGCCGAGCAGCAAAGCTATGCCCAGCACAACGAGGATGCCACCGATTCCGGTCGCCGAAGTGAGGCCAAGCAGCAAACCGATACCGACAACAATCATCGCCTGTAGCAATAGGATTACCGCCCCGGCGAGAACGTGCCCGGAAAGCAAGGCGATCCGGCTGACGGGCGTCAACAGGAGTTTGTCGAAGTAACCGTTTTCGAGATCACGGACGAGGTTCTGCCCTGCCAGTCCTGCACCACTCAGTGAGGCACTAATCAATGAAAGCGGCAGGATAAAGGCGAGGTAGTCACCGCTAGACAAGAAAGCCTGCT
The DNA here is from genome assembly GCA_034435595.1 of Anaerolineae bacterium. GTDB lineage: Bacteria > Chloroflexota > Anaerolineae > Aggregatilineales > Phototrophicaceae > JAVJSU01. The sequence goes on from DAOTXA010000512.1 coordinate 6,005, forward strand.
GCGCGGCATCTGATAGCGTCGCATCGTAGATCAACAGGAAGAAAGCGCTGATAATCAGCGGCGGCAACACAGCCGAGGGCGTGCGGAAGGTGACTTTGAGGCTGCGCCATGTCATGGTGCTGACCTGAAGCAGAAACGGCATGGTCGCGGCACGCTGGGACTGTGTGTTACTGGTCTTGGACGAATTCTGGCTGGTGATGGCTGCTATAGGATTGTGTCTCCTCAATTATGCCGGTTGCGGTTCGGCGGATTCTTCGGTCGATTCAGTGTCTTCGTCGTCAAAGCGCTGACCTGTAACTTGCAGGAATACATCGTCCAAAGTGGGCTGAGTCAGTGTCAGTGAAAGCGGCTCCATCTGGTTGTCGTTGAGACGATTGACGACTGCGGGTATTGCCGTTGCCGCACCGGGCATATAAAGGCGCACGGTCTTGCGGTCGATTTGCACGCGGCCCATATCCGCCAGTTGATCGCGGGCACGTTCGGCGGTTTCTAACGTGTTAAACACTACGTTGATTGACTCTGCACCCAGCGAGGATTTGAGTTCGGCGGGTTGGCCTTCGACCTGGAGCCGCCCCCGGTCGATGATGGCGATACGGTCGGCGAGTTCGTCGGCTTCTTCAAGATACTGAGTGGTGAGGAAAATCGTCATGCCTTTCTCGACATTGAGGCGGCGGACTTCCGTCCAGACATCGCGGCGACTGGCGGGATCAAGCCCGGTCGTTGGCTCATCGAGGAAGAGGATACTCGGCTCGTGAACGAGGGCCAGCGCCAGATCAAGGCGACGGCGCATCCCTCCACTATATTTACCGACGGGACGATCGGTAACATCTGCGAGTTTGACGATTTCCAGCAATTCGTAGGCGCGATTCGTGGCCTGCTTGCGCGTCTGCCCGAACATCTGCGCCTGAATGGTCAGCAGTTCGACCGACTTCATCAGCGGGTCAAGGCCGATTTCCTGCAAGGCGACCCCGGCAACGCGGCGCACACTGGAAGGGTCTTCAATCACGTCAAATCCACCAATAGACGCGGTTCCACTCGTCGGCAATGATAGCGTGGTCAACATACCAATAATCGTACTTTTTCCTGCGCCGTTGGGACCAAGAAACCCATAGATTTCCCCGGCTTTGACGTGGAATGAGACGCCATCAACGGCTTTAACGTCGCCGTTCTCGTAGTATTTCTTCAAATCCTGGGCGATGATTTCGCGTTCGGACATGCAATAAGCTCCTCACAATAATGGTGCAGCGATCTGTTACGGTGAGAAGCCTACTGGTCAAACATTGAAGCAAGTTCAGCCGGAGATTGGTCAGCGATGAGAAACCTACCAAATATTAGGTAGTTTCATGAGAATTTGCGGAAAGCGTTTATTTGCGCAGTCCATTGACGAACACGTCGATCAAACGATTGGCCTCTTGCACGCGTTCATCGAAAGACTCGTACCAGGGTGCCCACTGCAAGGCACTGATCAGCGAGATCACCCCGCCCGCCAGTGTCGTCGGGTGCATGGTCCGAATGCAGCCGTTGCGAAACGCCTCGGCGAAAATTTCCTCTATAGGGACGAGCAGTGATTGGTAACCCAGGTCCATCAAACGCCCACGCTGCCCATCGTCTTTGAGTGCTGTCATGTCAGAGTTAATCATGCGCCCGAAATCGACTGGTTTCTGCGCGAGCATCCACTTTGCTGCTGCTCGCAGTTGCGCCTCAACATCGTCATCAGATTCGCCATTGATAGCGGCCCGCAGCCCTTCTTGATGCCGCGTAAAACTGCGTTCGACCACCTCGACAAAGAGGCTTTCTTTGTTCTTTGTGTGATGGTAGATGGACGCTTGTTTAATGTCCAGTGCTTCGGCAATATGGCGCAGGGTTACCGCCTTATAGCCGCGCTCCATAAACAGCGACTCGGCGGCATCTAGCAAGCGCCCACGGGATTCGCTGACTTCTGCTTTGGGTTCATTGGATTCTGTCATAGTTATCAACTTACCTAACGTTCAGTAGGCAGCGTAGCAGGTTAAGGGCTGCATGTCAAACACATCTTAGCTGACCTTTAGACTATGGTGCAACACGAGTAAAAATCGGTCATACTATAGTTCATAATCATCATGGCTGTCATGACTATAAAGTACAGTAGGCCGTGATCCTACTCACGCCTAAGCACAAGAGAATCCATATGATCCAAGACGATCCACTACTCCATTGGCGCGACGAATTCCCTATTTTGAACGAAAGCACCTATCTGGTGAGTCATTCACTGGGGGCGATGCCGCGCCGCGTCCGCGACTCGCTGGAAGCGTACACCGACCTGTGGGGATCGCGTGGCGTGCGTGCGTGGGGCGAAGCCTGGTGGGAACTTAACGGTCAGGTTGGCGACAAGATCGCGCCATTAATGGGCGCTCCAGCGGGGAGCGTGTTGATCCACCAGAACGCCAGCATCGCCAACAGCATCTTATTTTCCGCGCTGGATTTTGAGGCATTGCTGGCGAACGGGCGCGACAAAGTCGTAGTCAGTGATATGGACTTTCCATCCGATGTGTATGTGCTGCGTAAATGGCTGCCAGATTCTATGCGTATAAGGATGGTCAAAACCCAGGACGGCATCACCATCGACACTGACGAATTACTGGACGCCATTGATGAACAGACGGCGCTGGTCAGCCTGTCGCATGTGTTTTTCCGCAGCGGGACCATCATGCCTGCACGTAAAATCGTGGATAAAGCGCACAGCGTCGGCGCACAGGTCGTATTCAACGGCTACCATAGTGTAGGCATTATCCCGGTGGACGTGACCGCATTGAACGTCGATTACTATATCGGTGGCACACTCAAATGGCTGTGCGGTGGACCGGGCGGCGTGTTCATGTATGTACGGCCTGATTTGCTGACCACACTTGAGCCACAGGTAACCGGATGGTTCGCGCATAAGCAGCCCTTCGCATTTGACATCGACACACTTGATCTGCGTGAGGACGCCTATCGTCTGATGAACGGAACGCCGGGGATTGCGTCATTATATGCAATTCAACCGGGTGTGGAGATCATCGCACAGGTGGGCGTAGACGCCATCCGCCAGAAATCCATGCGGCAGACGGCCCTGCTCTATGATCTGGCGAACGAAGCCGGATTTACGGTCAAATCACCGGAAAATCCTGACGAGCGTGGCGGCATGGTCGTCGTTGATCCGCCGCACGCCTATGAAATCAGCCGTGCATTGCTGGCACAGAACATCGTCATCGACTATCGCGCCGACGCGGGAATTCGGATTGCGCCGCACTTCTACAACAGTGACGAAGAAATCCGGCTGGCGATGGATACTATGCGCCAAACCCTTGATTCTGGTGACTGGCAGCAATACAGCGGTAATCACACCTTTGTCACGTAGATCAACGCCACCGAACCGTAAGCACCTGTTAATCAATTGCAAGCGCTTTGGTGATATACTTCACACATTATTTTCTTGTGTGTGGAAAACGCCTATGCTGCGAACACTGCGCCTGCTTATTCTGGGGATTGTCGGCCTGTTGGCGCTGGCAGCCTGTGCATCCAGCGCACCGACGGCGACACCAACATCTACACCGACCGATTCCCCGACGGCAACGCCGACAGCAACCCAACTCCCCGGCGAGCCGACCTTCACCCCGGCCCCGACCGCGACGGCAACAATCGCGCCGACCGAAGCACCGGTCATGCCGATGTTCCTTAACGCTTATGCTGATTGGTGAAGTACCTGACGTCGAAACGCGCCTATCGTGAATAGGCTTAAGGAAGAGTTCGGCGAGGAAATCACCTTTATCGACCTGAACATTGACGACCGTTCGACGCTGGACATGCGAAATCAGTATGGCTTTAGAGGGCGATCTGAATATGCGCTGGTGGATGCTGACGACAACATCGTCCGCCGCTGGTATGGTCCGCTGAACGAAGGCGAACTGGTCGCAGCACTGCTAGAATTCGTGGTCAGTCAGTAGATACACGATGAAAGCTGAGTGGCGAATAATGGACTTCGCCACTCAAAACCCGGTTGCTAAATCCGCTGAGGTGACCCGGCATACTCCATAAATAGTTGCATCATCTTGCGTGTATTCGGTCCTGGCGTGCCTGAACCAATCACGCGATCATTGAGCGACTTGATCGGCATGACTTCTTTGGTACTTGATGTGAGCAACACCTCGTCTGCGCTGTAAACCTCTTCAAGTGTAATATCGCGAATTTCTACCGGGAAAACGCCATCTGCCAGATTCAACACAACGCTGCGGGTGATTCCCGGCAGAATGCCCTCGCCCGGTGTGATAAGCGTATCGCCTTTGAAAATAAACAGGTTGTTGGTAGTGCCTTCAAGGACTTTGCCAGCCGCATTGACGTAAACCGCGTCAATCGCACCGCGCCGCGTAGCCTCTTTAAGTGCCATAATCGCCGGAATGTAGTTGATGGTCTTGGCATCCGTCAAAAAACGCCCTTCCTCGACGGTGATGAGCGGAGCGCCCTCACGATACAGGACCGGGTCCATGTTCGATGGCGGCGAAATTAACACCAGCAAGCGTGAACGGTCTTCGGGCATAAGAAAGTCTGACGAGTCTCCGCCGGTCACGAGGATCCGCACGTTGAATTCGCCATTATCGTTGCGAGTAACGGTGTCATTGACAATGGCGATAACTTCTTCCGGTGTCCACCGCATGGTCAGATCAATCAACCCAGCCGAACGAAACAGCCGTGCAACATGGTCCTCAAGATGGAAGGGCTTTCCGCCATAGGTGCACATAAAATCGAAGATGCCGTATCCGCGCAATACAGATAGGTCTGTCACTGGGATGCGTGCCGATTCAATATCCACAAATTCGCCGTCAATGTAGCAGATGAACGCCATCAGACCCCCTTGGTGTACTCGTGTTTCGTCGCCGTCATTGTAGCGGGAATTGACCCGCCAGGAAAGCAACAAAGACGTTGGAGAACACCGGGACAATGCATTAGCCCGACGACGCCCCGCCATCAACTGCAATCGCCTGCCCGTTGATGAAACTGGCGCGGTCGGACGCGAGAAACACGATCATCTCTGCGATTTCTTCGACCCGACCGAGGCGCTTCATAGGTGAAATCTTCTCGACGATATCCGCCATACGCGGCTTCTGCTCCACCATCAGATTGACCATCGGCGTATCGGTATAGCCAGGGCACACGGCATTCACTCGCAAACCGAGCCGCGCATATTCCAGCGCAACTGACCTGGTAAACCCGACAACTGCATGCTTGCTGGCCCCATAAACCGAGTTGTTCGGATAGCCGACCAAACCCGCCAGCGACGCGATATTGACGATACAGCCCACACCCGTCTTCAGTACATGCGGCAGCGCGTACTTTGTACATAGCCACACGCCTTTGACGTTGACATTCATGACTTGATCCCATGCCGCTTCGTCGATCTGATCGGCTTTGACCATTGCGCCGCCGACCCCGGCATTGTTGACGAGGATGTGCAGCGAACCGAACGCCGCTAACGTGGCGTTGATGAGTGCTTCTACCTGTGCGGATTGCGACACATCACAGGCGACAAAGCGTGCAGTACCGCCCGCAGATTCGATCATGGCGACCGTTTCTGCCCCGCCAGATTCGTCGACATCAGAGACGATCACCCGTGCGCCCTCGCTCGCCATCTGTAGTGCGGTCGCCCTGCCAATACCGGACGCAGCCCCGGTGATCAGCGCAACTTTATTTTCCAACAGCATAGAACACCCCTTTTTGCCCACGATTTGTTTGGTCTGTTTGACCGCCCATACTACCGCGAAATCGGGGATCATGTAGAATAGAGGCCCAAGCTTTCTTACGAACAAATTTCAGCAGGAAACCAGAGCATCTATGAGCCAAGCTGACAACATGCGGGAGCAACCGCAGCCCGATGCAGAGCGCTATATCAGTGATGTCGAGACACTGAAAGTCTATTTCGACCCGATGCGCATGAAGATCATTCAGGCCGTCGCTAAAGACCCGCGCACCGTCCACGAGATCGCCGCCGAACTCGATGTACCGTTTACGCGACTGTACTATCACGTCAATATGATGGAACGTCACGGGCTGATTCGCGTGGTGGAAAAACGCAACCTCTCCGGCGCAGTCGAGGAGAAATACTATCAGGTCAGTGCGCGTGTGTTCGTCATTGACCGCAAGCTACTAACCGTCGGCCCCACCGAAGGCGACGGGCTGCATACTTTTCTAGAGCAGGTTTTCGGCGGAACCTACCGCGATATCATTAATAGTGTGGAAAAAGGGCTGGTCGATATCAACGTGCGCCCGCCAGACCCGAATAGCATCTTGATCCGACAATCAGTTTCACGAATGCAGCCAGAACGCATTGAGGAATTCAGCCGTCGTTTGTTGGAATTGGCACGCGAATTTGACGATGCACGCGGCGAACCGGGCGAACCGTACTACGCGCTGACGCTATCCCTATATCGTTCTGATCTGGCGATGGCCCCGGAATCTACTGATACGGAAGCGTCCACAGCCGACAAAGACGACTAATCGACAATGAAATCGGGCGCGGGCATATCGTCAATACACGATGCATCCGGTTCCTGCAACGGAGCGTCAAGGAATTGCAGGGCGATATCGAGCGCACAGACATCGCTACGCACCGCGCCATGTCCGACACCGGGGAACATGTAGACATAGCTGTTTGAAAGCGTGGTGGCGGCCTGTTCTCCCCAGCGCGGAGGTGTAATCGGGTCGAATTCACCAGAGAGCACCAGCGTGGGAATATCACTGACGACCGGATCATTTTCGCTGGCGTCCAGTGTTGCCACATCCCACACGTCACACAAATCCAGCAGGTAGTTGAACCCCAGTTGACGAGATTCGCGCAGTACCGGGTGCAGCGCGTCAATGTTGGTTACAGTAATCTCCGCATCTGTAAATGGCACTTCTTCTGCACAATGTACCGAATAATACATGCCCTCGCTGATGCCGAACGGACGATCAAGCGTGTTCTGGGCAATCGTCAGCAATTCGCGTGTTTCCCCGGCGGCAAGGCGTGCGATCATGCGCGGCAGTTCAGGAATAGCGTCTTTGACGTACAATCGACTGAATACTTCACTCGCCAACATATCGCCATCTACATAGGCAGAGAAATTGACATTGACAAATGTGTGACGCCCACTGACCAGCACCGGTTCAGCGTTGAGTTGTTCAACCAGCGCGTAAAAATCAGCTTCCAGCGTGGGATAGGCAGCGGCACATTCGTCGTCTGCTGCGCAGGACGCGAAGAGCAAATCAAAGCCGCGTGCCTGATTAAGAGCGATTTCTTCCCACAGATTGGCATCCAACGGACTCACGGAGTCGATGATGACGCTGCGAATGCCCTCAGGAAAATCACGCATGGTCGTCAGCGCCAGAATTGTCCCATAAGACACACCAAACAGATTCCATTCATCGTAGCCGAGGGCAACACGTATATCCGCGAGGTCGGCGGCGAAGGTCGGCGTGTTCACGAGATTAAGGTCAGCGTCCATGCTGTTGCGGCAGTCAAGCAGCGAGTTGACCCAACCATCGTTACGCTGCTCGTCGCTCATTTCCATGCCTGCTGTGTTGTAGTTGTGATTGATCATGTTGTCGCAGTCGATGAACGGCTCCGAAAAGCCGGTTCCGCGCTGATCGAAGAAGATGAGGTCACGATCATTGAGGAACTCGTAGTAGTTACGACGCAGCGAGCGTGATAGATAGGGTACAGTGATGCCACCCGGTCCCCCTGTCAGGCTGATGACGGGATCAAGCGCGGGATCATTACTATTGCTGTGGACGACCACATAGGCGAGTTCGATGGTCCCGGCCTCAGGATTTGCACGATCTTCGGTGACAACCACTACGCCACAGCTTATGCTTACACTGCGGGGGATGTCACCGCGACACGGGCGTGCTTCAGCATAAGGGACAACTGATTCGTCCTGCGCACTGATAAACCCCATGCCCAACAGCAGCATCAAAAGCCCGAAAATTATTCGAATGCGCATCATCGCCCTCATTAGATTGCCTTAGATTACCTTTTACATACAGCGATTGTAAGCACAGGATCATACGGAAGTCACGTGCTTGAATTGTCTTGAATAACGCCAGATGCCAGCAAATCGTCGATTGTGCCAGCATCGAATCCGGCTTCGAGGAAAACCTCGCGGGTATGCGTGCCATAGCCGGGGGCCGTGTTTTCGATGTGAGGTTCGCTATCGTGAATGCGTACCGGGCTACGCATCCACGCAGTGCTATCATCGAATGTGCCAAGCATCCCCCGCGCTGAAAAATGCGGATCCTCCGCCAGATTCACGGGGCGCGTCACGCGTGTGAAGCAGCAGTCGGCTTTACCGAGCAACGCATCCCATTCGGTGGCGGATTTTGTAGCGAACAACTCGGTTAACTGTGCGATGAGTCCGGCCTGACGATCCGGCTCTGTATAGCCTTCGATCCAATCCGTGCGATTCACCGTATGGCAAAAATTCGCCCAGAATTTCGGCTCTAGCGGAGCGAGGGCGACCGGTTCACCATCCGACGCGGTGTACACGCGATAGCAGGCCAATCCCCCGGTTAGTTCACCCTGACCAGGTGCGCTCCCCCGGCTGATCGCATCTACCCAGTTAAACAGCGAAAATAGCAGCGCCGATTCTGCCAGCGAAGTATCCACAAAACCGCCAACCCCTTCGCACTCGCGGCGAAACAACGCCGCTAAGATGCCGGATAGCGCCACATATGCGCCGCCAATATCGGCGATTTGACCGCCCGGTGGTTGCGGATCCGCCATCGCCCCGACGAACCCGGCCCGTGAAACGTAGTTGAGATCGTGATGCGGATCGTTTGCATACGGTCCATCTGCGCCCCACCCGGAGAGCGCACAGTACACCAATCGCGGATTCACCGTCTTGAGCGATTCATAATCGCAGCCAAGACGCGCCATGACGCCGGGGCGAAAACTTTCTACCAGCACATCAGCGGATTGGACAAGTCTGTGCAGTGTCTCTGCGCCTTGTTTGTGTTTCAGATTGACAATCGCGCTGCGTTTGCCACGATTGTTCATACGAAACAGCGGGCTTTGACCGTCAATCAGTGGGGGCATCCAGCGGGCATAATCGCCGCCGCCCGGTGCTTCGATCTTGACGACATCTGCGCCCATATCAGCCAGCATCATCGTCAGCACACCACCGGGCAGCAAACGTGTTAAATCCAACACGCGAATTCCTTCGAGCGGGTGAGTCATACGGCTACAATCCCGTAATAAACCGTTACAGTACCGGAATTCATTCTACCCACTTGCCCGGTATTGTGCCCAAGTCGCACCGAAAACTTGCACGATTTTTATATTCTAGCGCGTCTTAGCGTGTCATATGAGTAGCAGAGAATCTTGTTCTGTGCTATAAAATCTCTCCTGCACGCTTAAATATCCGCTAAGGATTGGTGTTGCAAAAATTTTGTTTCAATGTTGGGAGGAACCATATTATGCGTAATCGTTTTGCTGTTATCGTAGTTCTTGTGCTGCTGGCGATGCTGGTAATCAGCCCCGTCGCTGCACAGGACGACGCGGTAACCTTCACCTTCGGCACGTTCACTAACCCCGTACAACTTGACCCCGCAGTGGTGACGGACGGCGCATCGTTCCGTGTCGCAACACAGGGCTGCGAATCGCTGCTAGCCTTCGACGGCTCCACCACCAACGTGGTCCCCGGTCTGGCGACAGATTGGTCAGTCAGCGAAGACGGCCTGACCTGGACCTTCAACCTTGTAGAAGGCGCGACGTTCCACGACGGTACACCCTTCAATGCAGAAGCGGTGGTCTGGAATTTCGACCGCTGGCGCTTAACCGATCATCCCGCCCACTTTGAAGAAGCAGTTTTTGAGTATTATGACTACATGTTCGGTGGTCTGGACGATGCAGGCTTCATCGCCAGCGCAGAAGCGACTGGCGAATTTGAAGTTACCTTCACCCTGCGCGAGACCAACGGTTCGTTCCTGAACACCCTCGCCATGCCGATGTTTAGCGTTGCCAGCCCGACGGCAGTCGAAGCTGCTGGCGCGGCCTACGGTACGCCGGAAGTTGGTTATAGCTGCACTGGCCCGTACACTTTCGTTGAGTGGATCAGCGACGACCGTGTCGTCCTTGAGCGCAACGAAGACTACTGGGGCGAGATTGCCGGCAACGTCGATCGTATCGTGTTCCAGATCATCCCCGACAACGCCGCTCGCTTCGCCGCGCTGCAAGCCGGTGAAATTGACGCCTTCGAGCAGCCCAACGTGGAAGACCTTGAGAGCATCGTCAACGCTGATGATCTCTATATCGAGAATCGCGGCCCGCTGAACGTTATGTACCTCGCGTTCAACTACCGCATTCAGGAATTCCGCGATCCGATGGTGCGTCAGGCGATCTCGATGGCTTTCGACCGTGAACTGATTGTTGAAGCCTTCTACCCGCCGGGTGCTGTTGCAGCCGCGACCATGCTGCCGCCCAGCCTGTGGGGTTTCAATGACGGCATTGGTGTCACTGCATACGATCCTGAAGGCGCGATGGAACTGCTGGCAGAAGCCGGATACCCTGATGGCATCAGCGAAGTGAACGTCCTCGGTCTGGATGACGACGGCAATGTCACCGACGAAGTTGTGGACACCATCTCGCTTGACCTGTTCTTCCAGCCGGTCACCCGTCCGTACAACCCGGATGGTGAAGGCATTGGTGAAGCAATGGTCAGCTTCCTCGCCGACATCGGCGTTGACGCTAACCTCGCCAGCGCCGGTGACTGGTCGACCTTCCTTGACCTGCGCCGCAACGGTGAACTGGTCGGTCTGTACCAGCTTGGCTGGACGGGCGACAACGGCGACCCCGACAACTTCCTCGGCTACTTCTTCGGCAACGTTGATGAACCGAAGCCGTCCGAAGGGTTCTACCAGGACGAAGAACTGGCTAGCATCCTTCAGGAAGCCCGCTCTCTGACAACGGTTGAAGAACGCGCCCCGCTGTACCAGCAAGCAGAAGAACTCATCAATTCGCAGACTTCGCGTATCTTCATCGCCCACACGGGTGTTCCGCTCGCTTTCCGTAGCTGCATCTCTGACTATGTGACCAACCCGCTGGCAACCGAACTGTACAAGTTCGTCAACAGCGACTGCTAAACCACCCTGTCAGAAGGTTACATTCACATGTAGCCATTGACATGATCACCACACGGGATGGACTGTTGCTATATAGTCCATCCCGCTTGCTTCAACTCCGTAATCGCGCCGACACAACGTCTTAACATCGGCGCATCAGACTGGGCACATTATGGGAAAATTCATCATCCGGCGAATTCTAGAGGCGATTCCCGTCGTTATCGGTGTATCGATCCTCGTGTTTTTATTGATTCACCTCATCCCCGGCGATCCGGCAGTCGCCATGTTGGGCGAACGCGCCTCGCAAGACAATGTTGAGGCGATCCGCGAGCGACTTGGCTTGAACAAACCGCTACCAGAACAGTACATTATCTGGGCGGGCAACATGTTGCAGGGCGACCTCGGCAACACGGTGCGCGGCAACATCCCCATCAGTCAGGAACTTAATAATCGGTTGCCGGCGACCGCAGAACTATCGATCATAGCACTGCTGATGGCGACCCTTATCGGCGTGCCAATTGGCATTATCTCGGCAGTACGACGAAATAGCATCATCGACACGGCGACGATGATGGGCGCATTGTTCGGTGTGTCGATTCCTATTTTTGTGCTGGGACTTTTGCTCATATTTCTCGTCGGCGTGGAATTTCGCTGGTTGCCCTTCGTCGGGCGATTAGATAGCGATATTGAACTCAACCGCATCACCGGTATGCTCGTCCTCGATTCGATCCTTACCGGCAACTGGGAAGCGTTCCGCAACGCCGTCGAACACCTGATCCTACCGTCAATTACGCTGATGACGATTCCACTGGCGATCATCGCCCGTATTACACGTTCCACCATGCTCGAAGTGCTGAATCAGGACTACATCCGCACCGCCCGCGCAAAAGGTCTGCGCAACAGCAAGGTGATCCGCCTGCACGCACTGCGCAACGCACTGTTGCCAATTATCACGATTATCGGGTTGCAATTAGGCAGTTTGCTTTCCGGCGCAGTGTTAACCGAAACGATTTTCTCATGGCCCGGTATCGGCAAATGGCTGTTTGACAGCATCATCGCCCGTGACTACCCCATTGTGCAATCGGTCACACTGATTATTGCCATGATTTACATCATTATGAATCTGATTGTCGATCTCCTGTATACCGTCGCTGATCCGCGTGTGAGGGCCTAATCTATGAGCGATAACGTCATTCAACTGGGAACCACTGAAGGCTTGCCCCCGCGTCGAACTCCTATGCAAGACACACTGATGCGTCTGTGGGCCAGCCCATCTGCGCGGATTGGCGGTGTGCTGGTCGCGTTTACGCTGATCATTTCCATCTTCGTGCCCTTGCTGGACAACTACAACGCCGTTCGTGACCGCAACCTGCGTGCTCGCTATCAGGAGCCAGATTGCATTGTCGGCATCTTTAGCGGCGCAAATACCAACGGCTTCACCTGCGAGTTCCCAATGGGTGCGGATAAAAACGGGCGCGACATTATGCGCCGTGTGGG
>DAOTXA010000513.1:0-7663 GCA_034435595.1 Anaerolineae bacterium
ATGAATAGTAGCACGCCAGACCATCATTGGCCCGTTTATGGGCATGACTGGGCGGTTGACTATCTGCGCAAGGGCTTGATCTACCGCCGGGTGCGCCACGCCTATTTGATCGCCGGGGTGCCGTCCGTCGGCAAAACGACGCTGGCACAGGCGTTTACGATGGCGCTTAACTGTGAAGAGGAAGACATCGCGGCACGCCCATGCGGGGCGTGCCGGTCCTGCAAGCAGACGATGAGCGGCAACCAGCCCGATGTCATCTATGCGCAGCCAGACGAGAAATCGGGCCGCCTGCGCATTGACGCCATCCGCGAAATTGGCAACCGCATCGCCATGAAACCGTATGCATCGCGCTACCGCGTGGCGATTTTGCCCGATTTCGATAGAACACAGGGCAGTGCGCAGGACGCATTGCTCAAGACGCTGGAAGAACCACCGCCCCATGCTGTGCTGATTCTGCTCGTCGCGTCGCTGGAACCCGTATTGAGTACCATCACCAGCCGCTCGCAAATCGTGCAGTTGCGCCCGGTCGCCGCGCAGACCGTTACCGATGTGCTGACCACCCACTACGGCGTTGATGATCTGGAATACGCCGACCTCCTCGGCAGATTGAGCGGGGGGCGCGTCGGCTGGGCCATCCGTGCGGCGCAGGAGCCAACTGCGCTCGATCAACGCGCCGCCGCCCTCGATCTGCTGGACGACGTGCTGAACATGAACCGCGCCGCACGCTTTAACATCGCGGATAAGCTGGCAAAAGATCACCGCGCCGATAAAGCCGCGCTGCCAACCCTGCTGGAACTATGGCTGGCCTTCTGGCGCGATGCCCTGCTGCTGGCAGAGGACGCCCCGGTCAAGACCGTCAACACCGACCGCAACGCACAGTTGCAGCAATTGCTGTACACCATTGACGGCCCCGACGCCCTGGCTGCGCTCCGTGCCACACAAACGATGTTCGACACCCTCAAGACCAATGCCAACGTGCGGCTTGCACTCGAAGTCATGCTGCTGGATTATCCGGGGCTTTCACGGTAGTCCGCGTGTTCGTTTTCATCGTCTTTGCTTCTATCCATATGCCTGGCCCGGTGTGATTCTGACAACCACACTGCGTTAGAACCGGGCTGGATATGATGGCCTCGTATCTCTGCATACGCCTGTGTGAATTCTGCCCCTGTCAGGACAATCAGCGTGGAATAAAACACCCACACCAGAATAACTACCAGTGATCCGGCGGCCCCATATGCAGAAGATACCCCGGCAAAACTGAGGTATAAGCCAATGGCATATTGGCCCAGGTAAAACAACAGCGACGTGACAAATACACCAACAGCGACATCTTCCCACCCAATTTTGACATCGGGTAGCACGCGAAAGATGGTGCCAAAAATCAGCACATAGATGATAAGTTGAAGCGGGACGTTAACAAGCTGGACAAGTGACAATCCCGCAGGGGTTATACCATCTACAGCACCACTTAACCCGTTCAACGCCGCGTTAAACAACAAAATCAAAATGATCAGGATGCCGGTCGCCAGCGTAAAGACGATAGACAGCGCACGCCCCATGATCAGATTGCGCACTCCATTCGCAGGGTCGGCTTTAACACCCCAGATGTTGTTGAGAACGGTCTTTAAGGTGTTAAAGATAACTGATGAAGCGAAAAGCAATAAAGCAACGGCAAAGAGCGTTGTGGGCAAACTGCTGGCTTCAGGAAATGCATTGGCGATAAGCGTCTGTACAAGATCGGCAGATTCTGCGCCCAGTTCGTCGCCTACGGCCTCGACAATGCGTGATTGAACCGCATCGCGTCCGAAGAAAGTTCCCGCGACTGTAACGGCAATTACCAGCATCGGTGCCAGAGCAAACACCGTGTAGTACGCCAGCGACGCGGCATACAACGGCACATTATCCGCCTGCCAGTGTTTCTGCGTCAGCAAAAGAACATCTTTGATTCGAGATAGATCAAATGGCATTTGTGCCCCACCTATATATGCTGTGACATACTCCCCACGCCTAAAGGCGGCGGGGGCTTCTGCCGTCAACAGCGATGCTACCCGAAAATAGTCTGACTTCGCCTCTTGCAGTATGCGCCGATGCCCCGGCGCAAATGTTTATTGCCGCGTTGTGGTCACGGTCAAGCACCAAACCACAGTGACCACACGCGAATGTTCGTTGTTTCAAGTCTAGCTTTTGACGCTCACCACAATTAGAACAGGTCTGTGTGGTCGGTGTCCAACGGTCAGAGACTTTTCTACCCCACAAGCGTTTCATCGCGTCCATGTTGAGGGTCTCAAACACCAGCACATCGTACTTGTCGCACAGATCATGAGCCAGTTGAAAATGAAAGTCACGCCGTTTGTCATCCACGCGAATAGGTGTCCGCGTCAGCATCCAACCCGCATTGCGCCGATTGTTGCTCCCCTTGACCTTGCGTGATACTGCCCGATTGAGCATCTTAACCCGTTGAAGTTCCTGCCCGAAAAACTCCGGCGATAGATACTTATGCCCCGTGTGGTCGGTGAAAAACGTTTGCAAACCGAAGTCGAAGCCGCCGGTTTCACCCGCGCTGACTCCTTCCGGTATCCACAATTTCTCAAGCACACTAAAGCACAGCCACAATCGCCCCGCGTTATCCCGTTTGACCGTCACCGTTTTGATGATACCGTTCATCTGGCGATGCTGGACAAATTTGTACTCACGCTTGCCTATCTGGATTTTGCCGTAGCGTTTACCATCACTGTCCAGCAGTTTCCACCCCGCCTGTTTCAGCGTGAAAGAGCGATACTTCTTCACCTTCTTGAAACGTGGCAAACCGCCCTGACCAGCGAAGAAACGTTGATAGGCTTTGTCCAGACGTTCCAACACATCCTGTACCGCTTGCGACCCCAAGTCTTTCCAGAAGCCATAGCGATGGGTCTTCATGCGGAGCTTGGCGATGGGTTTCTTCAATCTGCCAAGCCCGATATATTCCCCGGTCAGGCGATAGTAGCGACGTTGCAGAGCCAGCGCGTGATTCCACACCAGACCAGCAACGTTGATCTGCTGGTGCAGGTGTCCATCGCGCTTGTCGTTCCGATACATGCGGAACTTATAGGTTCTGCGAACATCAACATACATGATACAATTTCCTCACGGCAACCATTTGTCACTATCTGGTCGCCTAACGCCAGTCTGTCTAGGGCTGGCGTTTCCATTTGTCACTACGATTAGTATACTACACAATGCGCTTACGCGCCGTATCCCCATAGCTAAAGCAAGGGGTATTGAGCGCGTTTGGATAAAACAAACATGAAGTGATGCTAGCATACCGTCGGAGCACACAAATCCGCCAACTGGATCGTTTTGCTACAAATTCAAACGCCCTCAGGGAGGTCGAGGGCGTCTGAATATCGGGGAAGCCTGTCCAGCGCAGTGGTGGGGGCAACTTTGCTGGACAATACGAAGATACCACCCCCACCTAAACGCCACATGACCGGTTCCCTACGTTCCGCCTACGAACTTGTAATTTTTGTTAATGTTGTACTGTGCAGATGTAACCGGGGTGTAAACTCAGTTGATCTTCCCTTCGCGCTTTGCTTTTCTATGCTCTCACCCTCTTCTGGGTGGGCTATTAGACGGGCTATTGGGTGGACTGTCGTCTGGCCTCGGATCAAGCGGCAAATTGCTATTTTTTAGGGAACGGGACGCAAAAATGCGCCTCCTACAACCTGATTTTCGCAGAGGTTCCATTTTTGGTGCCCGCCACGCCTTATTGTTGAAGGCATTCTGGCTTGCCTTGTCAGGCGACATCTACGCGAGGATGGCCTATAATAAGGCGCGTGTACCCATAACAGCGGATGCGGTTCAGCGATGACAGACGAGTTCATCGGCAAAACAATAGACGGATACGAGGTCGTTTCCCGGTCGGGACACGGCGGCATGGCGACGGTCTACCGTGCGCGGCAAAAATCTATGAACGACCGGATCGTGGCACTCAAGATTCTGCCACGCCACTTCATGCGTGATGAAACCTACTTGCAGCGCTTTCGGCGCGAGGTCGAAATCGTCGCCCGCTTGGAGCACCGTAACATCGTCCCTGTCTATTCTTACGGAGAATATGACGGACAGCCCTACATTGCCATGCGCTACATGTCCGGCGGATCGGTGGATGATTTGTTGAATCTGGCAAGCGACGCATTGGAAATCGACCGCATCGTCGACATCCTGACGCAGATCGCCCCGGCGCTGGATTTCGCCCACCAGAAGAACATCCTCCACCGCGACCTGAAACCGAGTAACGTTCTGCTGGACGACGATGGCGGCGCGTATATCACCGACTTCGGCATTGCACGCATCACCGGGGGCGAAAATCAGGGCGCGACCATCACCACACAGGGCGTTGTCGGCACACCCGCCTATATGAGTCCTGAACAGGCGAAGGGCGAGGACCTCGACGGTCGCAGCGATGTGTACGCGATGGGCGTCATGCTCTTTGAGATGGCGACCGGACGCCGCCCCTTCGTCAACGACACGCCCTACGGCATCGCCGTTATGCAGGTGACGACCCCCCCACCGACACCCCGCGCCATCAATCCCAGGCTGACCGGGGCGGTCGAAAGCGTGATCCTGAAATCGCTGAAGAAAGGCCGCGACAACCGCTACCAGACCGCCGTGCAACTGGCGGCATCGCTGAAGATGGCGGTCGAGCGCCCCGACACCTTTCACGATACGCAGCCGCGCCCGCTGCCCATCAAAGAAGCGCTGGAACTGACCCAGCAAAGTCGCACGCAGCCACACAGCTACCTGGACGAGAAAACCGAAGAGTCATCGTCAAAGCGCGATCAAGCCCCGGCAGGAGGGGCGGCTTCCTCATCGGCACCTTCAAGCGGGCAAATGCTCCAACATCAACCCCGCGTGCCGACCCCGGCCCCACCAAACACGCATCCGGGAACCCCACCACCCATGTATACGCCACAACCAGCGATGCGCCCGGTCAGCCAACCGCTGCGCCCCAAGCGGCGATCCGGCAACATGTGGATCGGCATTGTCCTCGGCGGATTGATCGGCTGTGCGTTGCTGGCGGTCGTCGTGACCGGCGGCGCGATTGCCGTCGGCAATTTGCTGGGCGGCAGTGATTCTGATCCCCCAACGACCGCGCCGGAACAGGAATCAGACACGGGCGGTATCACGATCCCCGGCATCGCCTCATTAGACGCGACCAGTATTGCCGCCCGCGACGAGCGTTTGAGTGACGCCCCGACGCCGACGCCGGCCCCGGTTGGCGTCCGCGACAGCTATGCCGATACCGGCGTCATCCTCTACTTCGACGAGCGCCCGCTGACCGAAGGTACCGAAAGCATGGATATCTTTCGCACCGATTTAACAACCGGTATCGAAACCCGCCTTACCCGCCATGCCGCCACCGACTCGTACCCGGTATCTTCCCCGGATGGCGAACGCATCGCCTTTCAGTCGAACCGCGACGGCGATTTCGAGATTTACGTGATGGACAGCGACGGCTTCAACGTTGAGAAGCTGACAAGCAACGACCACCGCGACCGCCTACCCGCATGGTCGCCCGATGGCAATTGGATTATCTACTCGTCGGATACGCGTGGAGATGGCACACTTGACCTCTATCGTGTTTCCCCCGATGGGGGACGCCCGGAACAACTCTTAAGCAACGGACGACGCAACTCTCACCCACGTTACAGCCCTGACGGGCGCTACATCGTATTCACCACCGGCGACGCACAAGACGCAACAAACTGGGACATCGCACGCTTCGACACGCAAACCGAGGACGTAGTTCTGCTGGTCGAGGCAACCGGACGCGATGCATCACCCTCATATAGCCCGGACGCTTCTACGGTCCTGTACACTACAGGTGGAAGCGCCAACGGCAACACAGCGCTGGCAGTTGTTCCAGCAGACGGCGGGACATCTGTGCGGCTATATGAAACCAACGGCGGGTACATCTGGGGCGGCTACTACAGCCCGGATGGAGCCTGGATCACCTTCGACGTACAAACGGGCACCGACTCTGCGCTATTTATGATGCGTGCAGACGGGAGCGACTTGCGAGAAGTTGATGCGGTGAATGGCGGAGCTTATCCATCTTGGCTGCCGTAACACTTCAGATTCATATGCACATCCGACAAAGTCTTGATTTTCAAACCGAAGACTTAATGAAGTCTGTGGTAAGCTATAAGCATAGATCATACGTCTTTGCAGTATCACAATACTTAATGCGAATGAGATACTTTGGCGAATTTTGAGCAGGATGGTGTTGTAGGGGAGCCGAACGCGTGCGCTCTCGATGGGGATCATAAAACTATCCCCGGCTAACCTTCGCCACCCGATATTTGCGTTACTTATCTACCTTCAACTCAGAGGATTAACGAGGCGTATAACCCTATGGCAAACGTTCGTACAGAAACGCTATCCGAAATTGTAGCGGGTTCGCTTCGACAAGCACTCCACGACGGCGCATACGTTTGTGGCGAGCGGCTGGTCGAATTAAAGATCGCGCATGAAATGAGCGTCAGCCAGAACACTGTCCGCGACGCCCTGCGCATCCTCGAAAGCGAGGGCTGGGTTGTCAAGCGTCCACGGCATGGGGTCTACGTGCGAGAATTCAACCGCGAGGAATTGCGCGAACTCTACGCATTGCGTGCCGCGTTGGAAACGCTGGCGCTCAGTTGGGCGTGCGAGTATGCCAGCCGCGAAAAGCTGGAAGGTCTCAAAAAACATATCGAGGAAACCCGCCAGCAGGTGCAAATGGGCAACAGTTACGCCGCCCGCGAAGCACTGTTTCGCTTTCACACCGATGTAACGCGCATGGCTGCCAAACCACAGACCAAACGCATCTTGCTGCGCCTGTTTAACCAGTCGCGCCTGCTGGAAAACCTCCGCGAAGTTCACAGACCGCGCTCGGTGCGCGAGTGGCGTGCCACTGTTGACGACTACGAAAAACTCTATGCGTTGATCGACGCCGGATCACAGCTCGAAGCGGTTCAACAGATTCATAACATCATCTGCGGCGATGGTGATGCACTGGTTAAACTGCTGGATATGGAAGACCTCGACAACCATCAAAGGTGCTGAACCTGACGGGCGCGATCTCCACGCGTCGGCCCCTTGAATGCTTCGAATAACGCTCGCTTCTCAAATTAGTTCAAATGCGAGAGTCAAAACCGCCTCCCGTGCTACAATGCCGACGATGAGCGAATCTTACCAAGCGAAGCAAAGGCAAGGGGCATGTCTCATTCTACCGGGCCACAGGCCACGAACCAACAAAGCGGCGGACTCAGTCCAGCGATGATTGTAGCAGGGGTCGCGGGACTTCTTGTGGTCCTGCTGCTGCTGATTCTGGTCAACGTGCAGGGCGATCTGGGGCGGGCCAACGACGCCGCGACCGAGGCCGCCAGCCAACTCGCCGCGCAAATCGACGCCCGCGAGTCTGCCGAATCCGAGCGCGATTCGGCACGAGTCAACGCCGAGGCCAGCGCCGGGGCCGCCATCGAACAGGCACAATTGGCAGCAGGGCAAGCACAGACTGCCGATGCCGCCGCACGCGCCGGGGCCATCACCGCAGAGGCCGCCATTGCCGCAGTTCAGGCCACCGCAAACGCTCAAATTGCAGGTGCACAGGCGACTGCACAGGCCGCAATTGATAGCGCACAGACCG
>DAOTXA010000514.1:0-10602 GCA_034435595.1 Anaerolineae bacterium
GTTCGCAGACTCGATAGCAATCAACCCTCACATGATACTCGTGTGGTGACCTTCTGCACAAGCGCCGCACGATTGGCCCTGTCACACGGATCGTATCCGATAGCCCTTTCTTCCCCTTTCTTCTTTTACCTTGCAATGGTTTAATAGCGAGTGCTTATGGACTGTTCGCACCGGGAGCCGCCCGCAGATGGTCATCACTGATGTCTCTCAAGTCACCTCCGGTTGGCTGACCCGCGTCTTAAAATCCACGCGTAACCCGGTGAGTACGATCACCGTCACCCGCAGCGGAAAATCCAACGTCTCGACCGTCCACTATCTGACCATCACTTACGATAGACTCGATGCATCGCTGCCCGCGCATCTGTTTTTGAAACTGGTCAAAGTGAGTTCGCCGGAGTTCTTCGGACGGGAACTGGCGTTTTACAATGAGGTCGCGCCGGTGGTGCTGGATCGGCATCCCGCGTTTACGGTGCTACGCTGCTTTGCCGCCGCATACGATCCTGACGCCGGACACGCGCATCTGCTGTTTGAGGATGTGTCATTGACACATTTCAGCGTACAAGACGGGCAACCGACCGAGAATCACTATGCACAGGCAATTGACGGCTTCGCCATGCTCCATGCCACATGGTGGCAACATCCGCGTTTAGGTGTGGACGTGGGTCAAATGCCGGATGCGGCCCTCATCGGTGATACGCTGCAACGCGCTGCCCGCAATTATGCCGCTCTGAGCGCCCAACACCGTGATCTGGACCCGCGCTGGCGATCTGCATTCAGTCGTGTCGTCACCCGTTGGCCTGATCTTCGTCGCACTCAGATGCTTTCCGGCGCAGAAATGACCGTCGTCCACCGCGATCCGCACACGCGCAACTTCCTGTATCCGCGCTCGGCTTCATCCGATCTGCACGCCATCATCATTGATTGGGATGCGTGGCGCATTGATCACGGAACGGTTGATCTGGCGTATATGATGGCCTTCCACTGGCCCGAAGACCGCCGCGCCGCGCTAGAAATGTCGCTGCTGCGGCGCTATCATCGCCGCCTGGAACGCTATGGGGTCGGCGGTTACACATGGGAACAATGCCTGCTCGATTATCGCGCCTCGATTGTGCGCTGTCTGCTGTTTATGCTGGTGGCATGGCGCAAGTCCCGCAAGCCGGGGGATGTGTGGTGGAATATTGTGGGTCGTGGCGTGCGAGCGTATCACGATTTTAACTGCACGTCTTTATACTGAGGACAAAACAACAGGCGCGACACCGTTGTGCCGCGCCCGAAAAAATCACATTGATGTGTAAGAAGCTATTTGGGGCGCTGCCCTGCAACTCGGAGAGTTGCCTACCCCGCAAGGGAACGCGTTCCCTTGACCCTTTGCCTAAAATGCCGGGGTCCAGGGGATGCGCTTCAAGAAGCGTCAATCCCCTGGTGGGGGGCGCTTCTATGAAGCGCGTCACCACGACCTTCTCAAACGGCTTCTAAATCATCTACCGGGAAATTTGCGCCTGTATTGACTCGTCGTTGACCGTCATAGCGTCCAGATTCAAACTCGATTCGTCGTATAGCAGGCGGTCGATGCTCTCCACGACCAGCATAAGCATTTCGCGCTGGATGACCGCGTTGAAATCGGCGTCAGTGATGGAGACATCGCCCAGCGAGAAGGTGACGAAGCCCTGCCCGGTGTCCGTGATATTGACTTCCAAATTACCGACCGTCCCGGCGGTGGTTCGTACCGTGAAGATGATGGCGTCGTTTGCGGCGAAAAACCTGGTTGCGAGCGCCTGCTCAATCTCCACGATATCAGGATTGTTCACGATTTCGCGGTCGAGATAGAACTGCAACTGTTGCAGGTTGAACTGTACGAACAGGTTAAACGCGCCACTGTCAGCGATGTCGTCGTCGCTAATAACAATCGTGTGCGTGCCCGGCTGACCGCTGACGGCCTCGCCTGTGACTGCTGTAATGGTCAGCGCGAGGGTTTCTGTCCCTTCGACCTGAATGTCTTCGAGTATGCTGACACTCACGGATTGCTGCGGCGTGGACCCTGGAGTCAGGGGACCGCTAAACGTCAGCGTCACGGGGGAGAAAGCGGTATAGTCCGCGCCGGATGTGGCATCGGCCACGCCTGCATCGCTGACAGTGACGGTGATGTCGCCACTATCGCTGAATTCCGCCGGAACGTCAAGCTGTACGGTGGCCTGTACAGTCGTATTGCCTTCATCGACCACCTGATTGATGCCGAGAATCGAGGCTTCGGCCTTGAACACCGCGCCGCCGTTCGTCACGTCAAAATCAGCCGTCGCGCTGTTGTTGCCAGAATCGATATCAACCGGCAGCACAGTCGCTACGGTCACTGTGTTGGAGATGGTCCCGCTTGCGTCACTGGTGATGACGCCCGTAACCGTATAGGTGACGGTTCCGCTTACGGGGATGCTGGCGGTTTCGCTGAGGTTGCCGCTGCCACCGGCGTTACCACTTGCCGACCCGGCATAGGCGGCAGTCCAGCCCGTAACCGCCACAGCAGACGGGAAGGTATCGCTAACGAGGACTTCGGGTGCATCCACCGGACCGTTGTTGGTGACAACAATCGTATAGGTCACGCCATCGCCCGGATTATAGAGTCCGCTATCCGCACTATCGGTCGTCAGCGTGACGGAGTTGGTCACGGCGATGTCGGTCAGGTTCGTGACATCAAAATTCGCCGTTGCCGAGTTATTGCCGGTATCCGAATCAGTAAGGGTATCATCGCTGGCGGTTGCTGTGTTGGAGACAGTGCCGTTTGCATCGGCGTTGATGACGCCTGTCACCGTATAGGTGACGGTTCCATTTACGGGGATATTCACCGCTTCGTTGATATTGCCGCTGCCGCTGGCATTACCAGTTGCCAGCCCGGTAAATGCGGCGGTCCAACCGCTAAACGTCACACCAGAAGGCAGCGTATCCGCGACCGTGACATCGGGCGTATCCACCGGGCCGTTATTGGTGACGACAATCGTATAGGTGATCGTATCGCCGGGGTTGTAGAGTCCAGCATCCGCGCCATCGACCGTCAGCGCGACCGATTTCGTAATCTCGATATCGGCATAAAGTTCGCTCGCGCTCTCATAGGCCCCGACATCGCAGAACTGGGAGCGTCCGAAGCCGCGACCGTCCGCGTTATTGACCGCCGGACACGCGCCGCCTGTGCCGTCAATGACCGGCGCGTCCAGCGCGGTAATCGTGGAAATACACGAACCGGCGGCAGTGGTCGCGCAGCCGTTATCCGCCGGAGCAGCCGCGATATGCGTGCCGACGGTCAGGCTGCCGCTTGCCACGCACGAGTTTTCGCCGCCATCCTGCCGCAAGTTATTGCCGCCATCGCTGATCGAACCCGAACAATCGCTGACACCGCCCACCGAGGTAACAATGCTCGCCGTCAGCGTGACATTCCCGCGTGAGGTGATATTATCGCCGTTGTTGGCTGCGGTGTTGCCCAAAAACGTATTGTGGTTGATGGTCGTGTTAGCGACCGAAACAGCACCGCCGTTACCACTGCTGGCACCCCCGCCACCTGTGCCGCCAACCGCTGTGTTGTTATAGAACGTCAGGTTATTGAACGTGCCGCTGTTTGCATAAATCGCGCCACCGTCTCCGTTACCACCACGCCAATCAGGGGATGTACCCCTTCCGTTGCCGCCGGTTACAGTGTTGCTCAAAAAGGTGCTGTTGCGTAAGGTTGTGACGCTGGATTGCACATAAATCGCACCCCCCTGTCCATTGCCTCCAATCCTACCGTTACCACCGGTAGCGGTGTTGGATTCAAACTGCACGTTACTGATATCGGCTGCTGTACTGACGTATAATCCGCCGCCATGTCCTACCGCGCCTGTATCACCGTAATCACCAGTGTTGTCATCCCCGCCGAGAACACTGTTGCCCGTAAAGCGGCTGTTGATCAAGTGTGTGATGCTCTGTGCATAAATGCCACCGCCATATCCCTTCCCATTGAAACCACTAAGCCCGCTACCAGAACCGCCCGTGGCACTATTGTTTGATACCGTGACATTGTCGAGGAGGCCAATTGAACCAGGAACATACAAGCCGCCACCGAACGCCTGCCCACCGGAACCATCCGAGCCACCGGTGACACTGTTGCCGGAGATCGTGCTATTGACCAAGCTCGTCACCGTTTGCGCGTAAATGCCTCCACCGAGCGCGTTTCCGTCAAAGTCACCGCCGGAGCCACCGGTAGCGATATTGTCAGACAGGGTTAGATCGTCTATCGTACCCATCGAACCGAGTGTATAAATCGCGCCACCAGCAGCCTCGCCACCTGAGTTGACAGTTATGCTATCATTGCCACCCTGAGCAAAATTGCTTAAGAAGCTCACACTCGTCAGTGATGCGATTGTGCTATTGGCTGTACCGTAGATTGCGCCGCCATACGCCGGTTGCGGTGTATACCCACCGGATGCAGAATTACTGCCGGTTGCGCTGTTGTCTGCCAGCTTGCTCCAGATCATGCTCAACGTGCCATCGTCGAGGTAGATCGCGCCGCCGCGTGCGTGATTCGCCGGTGTACCGGGATAATTTGGTACGGGATTCACTGTTGAATTGAGAATGCCCACCCCTTCCAGCGTGAGATTTCCGGTCGTCATCACGTTGAACACGCGCACATTGCCCAGATTGGTAAAATCCAGATCGTAGAGACTGGGTTCAACGAGCGTGATCTCCGAGATGATATCGGGATAATACGCCTGCGTGCCGCTTAGAGTGGATGATGTAGCGAACGCGCTGCCCGTCACCGCGACAGTTTGCGTCAGCGTGAAGGTCAATGTATCCGCGCCACTACCCGCCGCGCAATCGGCATGGGTCTGCGCGTCGTTGTTCGCGTTTTCAATCGCTTCCGCCAGCGAACAGGCCGCGTCACTGGCGATGGTGTTGGTCGGGTTATCGACGGCGATATCTGCGCCCTGAACAGGCCGCGTCACCACCGCGATCATCGCCAGCATAACCGTACAGGTAATCAGGATCATTTTGAATTTCATGGGATGTACCTCAAGGCAGCAGACTATTGAGTATGAATGCAATACTGCAACTTCATCCTAGCACCATTCAAGCGCAATGAATGTTGAGGTGCTGCGAAAATAAACAAACGATTTCGCCCTGATTTTCTCTACATTTGCTATGGATTTCCCGTTGGCGTCTGGATCAAAACATGTTACACACGACAAAATCCTTTCTTCACGGAGCCATATCAATGAAACCGATGTCTTTTGATTTTAAGTCGCGGCGCTCGATGGTCACAGGCACACGCGGCATGGTCGCGGCGAGTAACCCGCTGGCGTCACAGGCGGGGCTGGCGATTCTACGCGCCGGGGGCAACGCCGCCGATGCCGCCATCGCTGCCGCCGCCGTCATGAACGTGACCGCCCCCGCATCCACCGGGATTGGTGGCGACTGCTTCGCCCTGTACTACGACGCGAAAACGGGCGACGTGACCGCCCTCAATGGCAGCGGACGCGCCCCTGCCGGACTCAGCATTGACCATCTGAAGTCACAGGGGATTACGGGCGAAATTCCCGAACGCAGCGTTCATGCCGTGACGATCCCCGGTGCGGCACGCGGCTGGTATGATCTGCTCGACCGCTTCGGCACGATGACCCTTGCCGATGTGCTGGTCGATGCCATCCACTACGCGGAAAAAGGTTATGCGGTGTCACCGGTATTCGGTGCAGCATGGAGCCGTGCGACGACACAGGCTTTTCTACAGAACAGCCCGAATACAGAGGACTATCTCCCCGGTGGCAAATCGCCGCAGACAGGCGATGTCGTCACACTGCCGGGGCTGGCGTCCACGTTCCGCGCCGTTGCCGAGGGTGGACCCGACGCTTTCTACACCGGGCCGGTTGCCGATGCGATTGTCGAGACGGTGCAATCGCTAGGTGGTACGATGACACATGACGACCTCAAAGCGCATACGTCCACATGGGACGAGGCGATCGCTACCGACTATCGCGGCGTGCGCGTGTACGAGCATCCCCCCAATGGGCAGGGACTCGCCGCGTTACAGGCAATGAACATCGCGTCGGGGTGGTTCCTCGGTGAAATGGCGTGGGATTCGCCGGAACGTCTGCATCTGATGATCGAAGCCATGCGCCTTGCGTTTGCCGATGCGCGGCAGTACATCGCGGACCCGGCAACGAATCCGGCCCCGCTGGACTTTTTGT
This sequence comes from Anaerolineae bacterium, assembly GCA_034435595.1. Classification (GTDB taxonomy): domain Bacteria; phylum Chloroflexota; class Anaerolineae; order Aggregatilineales; family Phototrophicaceae; genus JAVJSU01. Next base: position 6,204 of record DAOTXA010000514.1, read on the forward strand.
TAGATCGTGAATATGCCGCCAAACGTCGCGCCCTCGTCTCGCCAGATCGTGCCATGCAGCCGCCTTCCTACGGGATGCCAGATAACACCTCAGATACGATTTATCTGTGTGTGATCGATGAAGAAGGCAACGGCTGCTCGTTTATCAACAGCCTGTATATGGGATTCGGCAGCGGTATTGTGGCGAAGGGAACGGGCGTCTTTTTACAGAATCGCGGCGCGAACTTCGTACTTGATCCCGATCACCCGAATGCGCTGGCTCCCGGCAAACGTCCGTATCATACGATTATCCCCGGTTTGGCGACACGCGACGGTGCGTTGTGGGCGACCTTTGGCGTCATGGGTGGATTCATGCAACCGCAGGGACACTTTCAGGTCATCAGCGCCATGCTGGATGACGACATCAACCCGCAGGAAGCGCTCGACCGCCCGCGCTGGTGTTTGACCGCAGGCACACCGAACAGCATGATCGCTTTGGAAGAAGGTATTCCGGTAGCGACGATGTCACGTCTGGCGGAACTCGGTCATAATATCAAGCCCGTCAGTGGACAGGGGCGTGCTGTGTTCGGCAGCGGGCAGATCATCCGGCGTGACCCGGCATCCGGCGGGCTGTTCGGCGGCAGTGATCCACGTAAAGATGGGCTTGTCGCTGCATATTAGAGTCACAATCAGATTATGAGGGCGGTCGCACAGATCGCCCAAAATCTTACGGCTTATTACGTGTATTTTGGTGTAGACTGGGCTGTGTAGAGTACAACTATTCGAGGGAACCATAGTGCGCGACTATCACGTCTGGTTGGTCACAGACACCTTTGGCAAGATCGCTGACCGCGACGTTTTTGTGACGGATTTTTTCAATCGCCTCTTCATCACCTACCCGCACTTACAGCCTCTCTTTGAAAACGCGGACCTGAAGAAACTCAACAAGAAGGTGTATTACGCACTCACCTTGATTGTCACCAATTTGCGGAATCCGCAGATGATGCGCGACACACTGCACGCACTCGGCGAGCGCCATATGAACCAGTACGGTGTGATGCGCGAATACTTCCCACTGTTTGGCGAGATGCTGCTTGATACCCTCGCCGACCAACTTGGACCCTATTGGAACGACAACGTGCGCGATGCGTGGCAACTGGCGTTTGACCGCATCAGCAGCATTATGCTGGATGAAGACGCAGCCGGTGAAGCCTCCGCATAAAACAACGACACCCCATCCAACCAACGCAGATGGGGTGTCATTACAGTGATCGTATTGCAGCTTATTCGTCTTGATCGTGGTCGCTGTGAACGTGACCGTGTTCGATTTCCTCTTTGGTCGCGTGACGCAACCCCAGAATCTCTATATCGTAGGTCACCGACTTGCCCGCATAGATCGGGTTCATATCAACGGTGATGACATCGCCTTCCACCGACTTGATGGTGCCTTCCATAATGTAGCCGTCCTCGTCTTCCAGCAACAATTCCATACCGGGGACCAGTACTTCGTCGTCGGGGAAGTCGTCGATTTCCAGTTCTTCGACATCGTCCTCATCGTATTCGCCGTAGGCGTCTTCGGGCGCGAGGGTGACGCTGAACTTATCGCCGACCTTTTTTCCGGTTAGTTTTTTCTCAAGACCGGGGATGATCTCCTCAAAACCATGCAAGTATTCCAGCGGATCGTCAGCCGACGCAGATTCGACATTGTCACCGTCAACGGTCAGAGTATAAGCGACGCTGACGACCATATCGTCACCGATGGTTTCGGGCGCTTTATTGCTCATGGGGTTATCCTTCCACACAGGGCGATTTGTTGAATTGAACTGTCCGGCGAGGGTGCCGGACAGTTATCTATTATAGTCGGCCTGTGGGCGTTGTGGAATGGTCCGAGTGCCCTATTATGGGACCGCCCACAGGTGGACGATACCCATATCGGCAGTTGCCAGCAGACGCCCCGACGGATCAAACGCGGCATGGTTGGTTTGCACGCTCCAGCTACCCAGTAAATCAAGCGTACCACCTGCCAGATCGACCGCCGCGATTTGCAGGCCGTCCCCGGCAATGGCGATCAGGTTCGTGGTGGGGTGGATGGCGATGGCATGTGTCTGGTTCAGCGTTTCCTGCAACGGGATAACGTGTTGTGCGGTAATGGGGTCGCCCTCGCTGCGACTGGTAACTTCCCCAATGCGATCGTAAACCGGTGTGATGTCGAATACCAGCAACTGTGCAGACAAACAGCGCAATCCGATGCCATCATAGATGCGTTCTGCACACACAGACGCGACCATCGTCGAACCATCCCCTGTGATTTCGAACGCAGACGCAAAACCGTCCAGCGGCAGGGTGGTCAGGCGGGCGGTATTGTTGGTGTCGCGCAGTTGGATATACGAATCGACGCACACGTCGCCGATGTCGTCAATTGACTCATAGGCCGTACACAGGGCCATGCCCATCATGCGACCATCAGGCGTATAAACCGGTTCGCCGATCAAATCTTGCTGGTAGTACACATCAATGTTGCGCATCCGCGTGGTTTCAGTCGATGATTCAGGCTCCCAGCGCGAAAGACGGGCATTGCGGTCTAGATTATAAACTCCACCGTCAGGGGCATAGAATACGTTAACCCCGGCATAGTCAAGCAGTACTGTTTCTTCCTCGGTGGTGAGATCGCGCAGGCGTAGTTGGTTAAATGGTTGGTTACTCACAAACCTGTCTTCAATACCCAATCGTACATAAGCCACGCGATCCATCGCCGGATTGTAGGCCATTACCCCTACACTGCCGCCTGCTGGCCCCTCAAATACAACAAATTCCAGGGTTTCTGAGTTGAGGGTAACGGTCTGTGTGCCGCCGACTTCAGGATTATTGACGATAAGAACAGAACCATCCGGGCTAAACACGACATCATCGGCAGTAGAATAGCCTGTGATATTGATGATTTGTTCGTTCGGCGGCAGCGTGCGCACTTTAATCGCGCTGTTTGACCCAAGTAATGTGATGCGCGTGCCATCTGGTGAGAACTTAATCCGCTCAATGATCCGCAGGTCGGTATTATTGGGCAAGGCGAGAACAGTTTCCGACGTTCGCGCATCAGCGACGTATAAGCCGCCGCCCAGCGTAGACATTGCAAACAATCCCCCGTCTGCGCTAATCGTTGTATTGACCGTAAAAAGCGAGGACGAATTATTTACCTGTGTGAAGAAGAAGTCATTGATCGGGGTGAAATCGCCGTCCAGTATCCTATCAAGACGGTATACAAACACGCGGGGCGTGGTAGATGACTCGCTAACCATTGCCAGCGTCGTGCCATCTGCGCTGACCTTCGCCAGTGCCGGGACGATGACAAGTTCGCGGGTGGGCAGCACAGCGAGCGATTCACCGGTTCGCAGGTCGAACAATCCAACGTTGCCGTCTGTCTCGTCGATAAATAAGCCCCGTATGGGGACCATCTGAGCAGAATTCGAGACGTTGACACTGCTAGAAAGTGGCTGCCCGGTTGTGGTGTCCAACAACTGTATGATGCAGGCTCTATCATCACCGCCGAAGCCGCAGTACTTTACAAACAGCGCGTTCGCCTGCGAAAAACCCGGCGGGGCAAACACGACCTCCTGGGCAGCGGCGGGGCCTTCGATCTGGGTCAAGAGTTCCCCGTTGGCAATCGCATATACTTCGATCACCCCGTTGCGAATCACCGCGAGTCGGGTTCCGTCCGGGCTATATGCTGCCTGTGTGATCTCACCCGCGCTGATCAAATGGCGTTCGTCACCCGTCAGGTCATGCAAATACACGCCCGATGCAGAACTGACGGCGATCTGCCCGCCATCTGGCGACCACGCGGCATGAAAGGCCGCTCCGCGCCCGATACTGGCGATTTGATCGATACCAGAGGCATTATCGACGGTGATAACTGGCAGCGCATCCAGGTCGATCTGCTGTGCGCGGTCGCCTGCGGACGGACGCAACAGGTCCAGCGCGATCACTGTGAACGCGATCACCGCTACCATTGATGCGACCAATGTCAGGGGCGCTCTGGCACTCAGGCGTTTGCCCCGGCGCGGCAGGGTGCGCGGTTTCGGCTGCTCGTCTGGATACACGGATGTTGAATTCAGCACGCCGCTATCTGCCTTTTCGAGTACGGCATACAGCCGTTCAGAAAATCCGGGAGCGGGGTCTTCACGAAATTGTCCGAAAAGTGCGTCATCGGACAGGCGATTGTTATCGTGTGGTGTGTGCTTATTCATTTTCTGCCTCCAGTTCCACACGGAGTTTTTTCAAGGTGCGATGCAGGATCGTGCCGACGTTGGATTCGCTCATGTTGAGAGATTTGGCGATGGCGCGATTGGTCATCTCTGCGCCAAATTTGAGGGCCACAATCTCCTGCACGCGGGGCGGGTGCGCTTCCAGCAGATCAATCAGGCGGG
>DAOTXA010000515.1:0-6947 GCA_034435595.1 Anaerolineae bacterium
CAAAAAATCGACCACGCGGCTGCTAAGTCCGGTGTCAGGATCAGTCCTGCCGTAGCTTTCCACGCCGATGTGAGAATCGGCAAAATGTAACACGCGGATGGGGTCGGTCATGTTGCATCGTTTCTCATTTGTTCGTTCATGAGAACAAGTGTAGCACAGGCACGTTCGCGGTACACTGTTCTTTGTACACAAGCCTGTACACAAGAACGAGGAAATTATGCTGCAAATTGTCGAACAAACTCCGGTGCGCCTGGTGCTGCAAGACCGCCGTCCACGCGCCGCCATCGCTGCCGGAGCCGTCGCTGTCTTAAGCGGGTTGATGGTGATTTCGCTGAGCTTATTGGGTGTTCAGCGACTCATTGGCACGAATGTTGATTATCCGCTGGTGCGCGGATTCGGGCTGATAGTTTTTCTGCTGTTTGCGCTGGCATTGGCGTTGATTGGCGGGATGGCGACATTGAGTTTCGCTCATGGTATTTCCTGCGTGTTCGACCGCGAGAACGAGGCGTTCGTGATCCGCCGCATTAATCTGTTTCGCCCGCAGGAAATCCGGCATTCGATTTATGGCATTGAACGCCTTGATATTGAACGCAACGACGAAGTCCGTGCGTTTGGCCTGTTTATCGTGTTGAAATCTGGCGAGCGTGTCCCGATGGCAGCGATATCCATGCTGGACGAGGATCACATGCAGCATCTCGCCCAGCAAATACGCGCTTTTCTGCGCGGGGGTTAATCCTGAGCTTGCTCGGCTTCTTCTTCAAGCAACTGCTGCACCGCCGCCACGAATTCGTCATGCAATGGCCCATTGGTGCCGATGATGCCTTTATTGCCGAGAATTGCGCCGGGGGAGTAGTCGAGCGGTTCATTATCCAGTCCGGTCACCTTGCCACCTGCTGCCAGCACCAGCGCCGCACCGGGCGCGTGATCCCATACGCTGTGTGGGCGCGTGCTGCCAAGACGTGACAGGCGCAGGTAGACTTCCGCGTCTCCGGCGGCGATGCGGGCGTATTTCTCCATGCTATCGGCCTGTTCGACGTTGCCCTCGCTCATGCCGACGATCTGGCGGACGCGCCCCAGACGCGAATGCCCGACGTGCCCCTTTTCGACCGATTCCAGTGCGCGGACCGTTTCCGGCGTAGCACGATCCGTCACCTGCACCTGTCGTTCGCTGCCGCCGTTGACCGGCTTCACAAAGCAGTTGCCATCCCGCGTATAAATGAGTTGCCCGCCTTCCATACCGGGGTACGCGGGTGCGCCGATTACACCATCCACCACCTGACCGCCTTCCAGCGCACCGACGGCGACCGCATAATGGCGCTTGTTTAGAAAACCCTTCGTGCCGTCAATCGGGTCAATCACCCAGGTGCGAGCGGCATCGCGTCCCTTGCCATGATCCAGCCAGCCAACCATTGTGGTCTCATCCACCGTTTCACCGAGGATGCCACCCACCAGACCGAGAATTTGCTGGCGTTGTTCCGGCTGTACGAGTTCGAGAAACTGCTGACCAGCTTCTTCTGCGATGACAGCGTCGTTCGGGAAATGGGCCTTCAATGCACGCAGGATGATCGCCTGTGCGCCATAGTCAGCGATGGTAACGGGATCGTTTTTACCCTTTTCCGCTTTCGACAGGAAGTTCTCTTGTACTTCCCGGCATAGGGCCACCCCTTGCAAAACTGCTTCGAGGACAGGTTCCAGATTGGTCAAGACACTGCTCCATTAGACATGAGTATGTACGAATGAGATCGTCGGCATTATATCATATTGGTCCGCACAGAAGTTTGTGGAACTTGAGTCGACTCGCATATGTGTCTACAATCCACCGTAACTGAATTTTTACGCAGGGGACTCATCATGAAATATCGTCGCTTAGGCAAAACAGACTTGAACGTGTCGGTTATCGGTATCGGCACATGGCAGTTCGGTGGAGAATGGGGCAAGGTCTTTGAGCAGGGCGAAGTCAATGACATGTTCGCCCGTTCCCGCGAACTCGGCATTAACTTGATCGACACCGCCGAATGCTACGGCGATCACCTCAGCGAGCAAATGGTCGGTAAGGCTATCACCGGGGAGCGCGATAAGTGGATCGTCGCTACCAAGTTCGGGCACAAGTTTCACGGCAACTTCGACCGTACCGAACACTGGACCGCCGATGAAGTCGTCGCGCAGTTAGATGCGTCGCTCGAAGCACTCGGTACCGATTATGTCGATTTATACCAGTTCCACAGCGGCAAAGACGAAGTATTTGACAATGACGAATTATGGTCCACGCTGGCGAAGCAGGTCGAATCTGGCAAGATTCGCGCCCTCGGTATCTCTATCGGCAGCAACGAGAACATTTACCAGACGGCGAAATCCACTGAGGTCGGCAGCGGCGCGATTCAGGTGATTTACAATCGCATTGACCGCGCACCGGAAAAAGAGGTGTTTCCGTCTTGCATCGAGCAGGATTTGGGCGTGCTGGCCCGCGTCCCCCTCGCCAGCGGATACCTCAGCGGTAAATATAAACCGGGCACGACCTTCACCGACGACACCGATGTCCGCAGCCGACACGATGCCGAGCGCGTGCAGGAACGTCTCAAAGAGGTCGAGCAGATTCAACGCGAAGAAGTGCCCGAAGGCGTGCCGATGGCGGCTTGGGCGCTGGCGTGGTGCTTGCAGCATCCGGCGGTGACCTGTGTGATTCCCGGCTGTAAGACAGTCGCGCAGGTGGAATCCAACGCCAGTGCTGCTGATCTCACCGGCCTCGTCCGCGACGATCACCCGCAGGCGGTGACGGTATAAGACGATTTTCACGCCGGGGCGCGTCTCCCGCGCCCCGGAATTTACCCGTATGTTCAAAAACGGTAACTTTCGCGGAACATACCGCCCACATTTGCACTGCATCCCGTGCTATACTGCCCCATGATGCTTTTACTAACGACTGAAAACTGATTACTGACGATCACAACGAACTTTGCTGCACAAAAAAAGATGTTGTGCTGCTGCAAAAGTGCTGCAAAAACTCGGCTTCGGTCTGATTTTAGAACCTTTCTATTCCTTCTGACGTATACAGTCATGAATACACGCATTGGTAAGGAACGGTTTGACATGTTGGGCAGATTTAGACGCAAATCACAAACGACAGATACGCCGGAAACGGTAGCACTGTCAGAGCAATCGCTAGAAGAACGCGCACTGCTCAACCGCATCCGGGCGACCCAGCGTGAGTTACAGCTTCGCCTGCACAAGAGCAGCCTGTTTCCTAGCGAAATCAGTGTAGATGCTGACGGCTGGGCGGAAGTCGTATTTTCCCCGGCACACCCGCGCAATCTCAACGCGCCCAACGTCCTGCGCAAGCTAGAACGCGCCGGGATGCTGACCGTTGACGGCTCCGGCATTGCCAACGCCGATGCTACGTGGACCGTCCGCATGATGCTTGGCACAGACGAATACACGTCTGTCCCGGCGTAAAACTGAACAATTCACCACGAAGATAGGAGACAATGAAGGGATTTCTTCGTGTCCTTCTTCCTTCGTGGTTCAGGCATGGTAGCTTTCAGTGGTAGAATCTTCCGAAACGGCTTTTTCGGGAGATTTTGATTCTTATGGATTACGTAACCGATAGCAAAACGGCGTATCTCGCCGAACAAATCGACGAACTTAAAGATAGTGGCCTGTTCAATAACATACGCACCATCGAAAGCGCCATGGATGGGCGTATTGTCGTGGACGGAGCAGACGTGTTGAACTTCTGTGCCAATAACTATCTAGGGTTGGCGAATCATCCCCGCCTCAAAGACGCTGCCAAGAAAGCGATTGACGAATATGGCATCGGCCCCGGAGCGGTGCGCACCATCGCCGGGACCATGTCGCTCCACGATGAACTTGAAGCGCGTCTGGCAAAATTCAAAGGGGTAGAAGCGGCCCTCACTCTGCAAAGCGGATTCACCGCGAATCTTGCCACGATTCCGGCGTTAGTCGGCAAGGGGGATGTTATCTTCAGTGACCGTCTGAATCATGCCAGCATCATTGACGGTTGCCGACTCAGTCGTGCCAAGATCATCGCCTACGAACACAACAGCGTCGATGATCTACGCGCAAAAATCAAAGAAGCCCGCGCCACCGGCGAATACAAGCGCGAGTTGATTGTGACCGATGGCGTATTCAGCATGGACGGTGATATCGCACCCCTGCCAGAACTCTACGAAGTCGCCCGCGAACACAACATCCTGTTGATGGTGGACGACGCACACGGTGAAGGTGTCCTCGGTCGTGGTGGACGCGGGATCGTCGATCACTTCGGGCTACACGGCAAAGTCGATGTCGAAGTCGGCACGATGAGCAAGGCTTTCGGCGTGATGGGTGGCATCGTCGCCGGGAAACAGGTCATCATTGATTGGCTCAAGCAACGTGGACGCCCGTTCCTGTTCTCCAGTGCGATGACCGTCCCTGATACCGCCGCCTGCCTGGAAGCGGTCGGCCTGCTGGAAGAATCCGAGGAATTGGTTACGCGTCTGTGGTCCAATGCCGAACTGCTTAAGACAGAACTATCCAAACTCGGCTTTGATACCGGACACACCCAGACGCCCATTATCCCTGTAATGCTGGGTGAGGCGAAGCTGGCGCGGGAATTCAGCCGCAAGTTGTTCGAGAACGGTGTGTTTGCGATGGCAATTGGCTATCCGACGGTCCCGCAGGGGATGGCGCGTATCCGCGTGATGAACACCGCCGCCCATTCACAGACCGACATTGAACAGGCTCTCGCTGCGTTCGAGACGGTCGGTAAATCGCTCGGTGTAATTGGATAAACGGTTTTGGGGCGACAGACCCGGCATCAAGTTTGTCGCCCCGCCGATATCATTGGCTTACGCCACCGACGGCTTCCCGGCACGATTCGGTTTACGACGCGAACGCCGGGTTTCGTGGACGAGGCGTTGTGTACGAGCTTCTTCTGCCATCTGGCGGGCGCGGTCACTGGCGATTTGCTGAAGATCATAACTGTTTTTCATGGGTGCGACTCCCTGTCCTTTGTTGATACATTAAGCATAATTTCAAGCACCTGACATCTATTGTCAGGTATTTGAACAAATTTTCTGTTTTGCCGGAATTGGCGAAAATATAAGGAGAATTCAGTGAAAACGATCCTGTGTTATGGCGACTCGAATACATGGGGCTATGTCCCGCAGGAAACCCGGCGCTACGACATCCACGAGCGCTGGCCCGGTGTCCTGCGCGATGCATTGGGCGAGGAATTTCACGTAATCGAAGAAGGTCTGCCCGGTCGTACAACCGTCCACAGCGACCCCATCGAAGGCGCACACAAAAACGGTTTAACCGTTTTGCCCGCTATCCTGGAATCACATGCGCCGCTTGATCTGGTCATCATCTTGCTGGGAACCAATGACCTCAAAATACGCTTCTCGCTCTCTCCTTACGATATTGCGCAAGGGGCGGGGATGCTGGCACACAGCGTCCAACAGGGGACATGGGGCATTGTGCCGCATGTGTTGCTGGTCGCGCCGCCACCATTGGGCAAACTGAATGCTTTTTTACAAATGATGACGGATGGTGATGGGAAATCACAGCACTTTGCCGCTGAATACCGGCGTGTGGCAGGTGAACTCAATTGTGCTTATTTCGATGCAGGCAGCGTCGTTACCACCAGTGACCGCGACGGCGTCCATTGGGAAGTTGAAGAACATCGCAAGCTCGGCCTCGCGCTGGTGGATGTGGTGCGAGCGCTGTTGAATACCTGACATAAACTGTCAATTCCTGACAATCTCTGTCAGGAATTTGCGGTATGGTGGTGTCACCTATCGCTGTTAGGGGCGATGCCTCTACGATGGATATTGTTTAGGAGTCAATCATGCGTGCAGATCGTCTCATTTCTACATTGATGCTGTTGCAAGCACGCGGGCGCGTTACTGCCGGGGAACTTGCCACCGAGCTTGAGGTTTCCGAGCGCACGGTGTACCGTGACATCGAAGCGTTAAGTATGGCGGGCATTCCGCTGTATGCAGATCGCGGTCCCGGTGGTGGATTCTCACTCGTCGAAAATTACCGCAGTAGCCTGACTGCGCTCACCGAAAACGACATGCGGGCACTATTGGCGATGAGCGTCCCCGCGCCATTGGGCGATCTGGGGCTGGCTCGTCCGATCAAAGACGCGCTGCTCAAGCTGCTGGCGGCGCTTCCCGGCGGCGCGGCAACCATTGAAGAAACACGCATCCACATTGACTCGAAGGGCTGGTTTCAAAGCCCGGAACGTTCCCCGCATCTCGACACGGTTTATAAGGCGATTTGTGAGAAGCGCAAGCTGCATCAAATCTACCAGCGTGGCGATGGGAGCGTCAGCGAGCGCGTGGTCGAACCGCACGGACTCGTCGCCAAAACGCATTTGTGGTACATGGTCGCCAATACTGCCGACGGTTTACGGACATATCGCGTGTCGCGGTTGCAGCAGGTCGCGCTGCTGGAAGAGTCGTTTGAGCGTTTGACGAATTTCGACCTCGCCGAATATTGGACTGACATCGAAGCCAACTTTTTGACCAATACGCACACCTTCGAGGTGACGATCCGCTTTGCAGGGGAGATGCACCATCATGTCGGGCGAGTCTATGGAAATCGAATGCGTGCCAAACTCGATGACGCCGAACCCGACGCGGACGGCTGGAAAACGGTCACGCTCGATTATGAGAGTATTGACCACGCAATGCGTGATCTGCTGACCTGGGGCGCGTATGTCGAAGTGCTGGGGCCGGATAATCTGCGCGATATGATGCGCGAAATCACGCAGAATATGGCGGGGTTGTATGAATAGGTTCACAAGGGCAACTGGTGAAGTTGCCCTGAAGGTTTCACACCTACTGACTCAACCTCGGATCGCCCGGTGCGACCTGATAGATTGCCCCCCACGGTAGATAGTGGGTGTAGAGCGTGTCCTCGCGGATAAGGGTCCCGTCCATGTC
>DAOTXA010000516.1:0-8879 GCA_034435595.1 Anaerolineae bacterium
TGGGTGCAGGCGATGTTGAGCTATGCTAAACAGCACGAGAAGCCCGTGATTGCCGTTCGTCTGCACGCCGCGCCGCATAGCGACGATTTCGATGCCGCGATTGATGCGCCGCTGGGGACGCATCTGGTGGCGCAGCAACTTTCCGAACTGGTCAAGCAACAGCTTACACCCGCAGAATAGGCCGCGACGTGTCTGTATTTAACCTCAAAACGCCGATGTTATACCGTTGTCAGGTGCATCATTATCATGCACGATTGTCGCGTTTGTATATCCGGGCCTTCAAAGGGCAGGCGCAGCTTGCGGCATTTTACTTGCTGTTTTCCGATGTCGGTTACTGGGAAGGCCCGGTAAGCTGGCAGGGGATTGCCTTTGAAGTCGCGCCTAAAGACGAGTGCATTGACCTTATGCTCAATACGGGTATGGTCGGTCCGGCGATTCGCCAGTTCCCCGACGCCTACGCCTCATTGACCGACCATGTGAACCTCTACATCACTCCAACGGGACACTTGCCTGTTCGCATCATCGCGGGTAGCGCGTCACGCATTGTCGATATCCCGCCGGAACTGCGTTAGCTACTCGGCTTCGGGGTTGGCCCTGAACCAGTTGACCGTCTCACGTACAACCTGTTCCATAGGGGTGTGGATATCTCCAAAGGCCGCTGCGAATTTGCTGTGATCCATGACGAACGGTTCCTCGAATTCATAGCGCATCTCGTTGATTTCACGGATGAGGGGGTTGAACAGGCCCATAATCCCCATAATGAGCTTTGGCCCGACAGACAGCTTAAACGGTTGTCCCGCTTCTGCAAAGATGGCTTCGATCCACGCTTTTGTAGTGACGGCGGGCGCACTCGGAATATGCCATGCCTCACCGGTGGCTTCATCGTGTTGACCGAGCATGACGAGTCCGCGTGCGATGTCGTTGGTATACGAGTAGGTGTGGAGCATATCCGGGTTGCCGACGATTTGCGCCGCCTTGCCCTGTAGCGCGTTACCGACAACGAGATCGCCTAGCGCAGAATCCCGCCCACGCGGACCGACGAAATCCGCTGCGCGTCCTATTGTTACGCGGACGCGGCCCTGTTCGTGCGCGTCCATCAGATCGTGCGTCATTTGTGCGCGGAGCTTGCCCTTGCGCGTATGCGGGTTGAACGGCGTCGATTCGGTCATCGGCTTGCCGTGAGTATGACCATAGGCGTAGAGGTTTTCCATGACGATCAACTTCGCGCCGGATGCTTCTGCCGCTGCGATGACGCCGGATTGCAAGCCAGGGAATAGGTTCAGCCACTTATCGTAGGGTGGATTCAGGGTGTTATAGATGTACGTTGCGCCTTCTGCCGCCCTGACGGTGAAACTTATGTCAGATGCATCGCCTTTGACGCTTTCTACACCTGTGGGGAAGTTGCCACCGCTGCGATTCACCATGCGCACGTGCTTTCCGCTGGCGTGTAGCTGTTCCATGATGCCGAATCCGATTTGACCCGTGCCGAAAATGACGTGTAATTCGTTGTGGTTGTCGTTGGTCATTGTGGATGTCTCCTGAGTGATCGTATGTATCGACTGGCAAAGTGATAGTAGAGCGATTAGCAAAAAAATTGCATGTTTATGGATGGTTTTCGCGCTGTGCGAGCGATAAAGACTTGCTTATCTGCTGGTGTACGAAGCTGACAACCAACATCTATGGGCTAAAAGCTCTCATGTCACTGTCGCCATATCCACCCCTATGACGCGCATCATGTGACGCATTTGCTCATCATAGAAGGCGTCCATATCCCCAGCGGTCGGCGGCAGATGCCCGAATAATTCGAGCATGACGATGCCATGAAGCTGCCCCCATCCGGCGAGGACGAGATAGAGCGGCAGTAGATCAAAGTCGCCGTGTGCGCCGGTGGGTAAGACGGCATGATCTGCGCCCATTTGTGCAGCAAATTCGGCAGCCTGTCGCAGCGCGGGCAGTGTTCCCGGAGGGATATGCTGATACTCCGGCGGTACGCTGATGTGTCCAGCGGCGAAGATATCGACCATAGCGCGTGTGAACGCGATCAGCGTGCGTGCCGAGGCCGGGACCGTGACCTCTGGCGGCGCGTGATAACCAGGAATCGGACTGCCGTAGATCAACTGGAAATCATGCGGATACTTCAGCGCGTATTGGCGATAGGCGCGTATGACGGCGAACATCCGCATTGCAGGGGGCTGATCTGCCGCATCCTGTCGCGCCGATTCGCAGAAATCCGCCTGTGCGTTAAAGGCGTCTACGATCAACGCGGTGATGAGATCATCCAGACTGTCGTAGTAGTGATACAGCGAGGGGGCAGACAGGCCAATCGCCCGCGCAATCGCCCGCAGCGACAATCCTACGCTCCCTTTCTCTGCCATTAGCGCCCGCGCCGTCGCCTTGATATTGGTGATCGTGGCGTCGCGTTCGGCCTGATCGACTTTCCGGGGCATAAATTCTCCTAACAGTGTTTGATTTACGTTGTTAATTTAACACTGTTAGGCAATTTTGTCTATACAGGTTGGGTGAAGTTAGCGTTGGTGAATTGTCATAGGGCAATGAATCGAAAAGCGATCCCTGCGTAATCGCCTGTGGAATCGCCCTGTTTGTTCGTATTTCAGTAGATTTTGGCGCAGTGCTAGGCGCTGGCCTTCTTTTCCTGCATCATCGGCGCTTTGCTCGCCTGCCGCTTGAAGATGTAAGTCGCGGTATCTTTGCCCGCAGTCACGCCGACCAGTTCCCAGCCGACCCAACCGAGTTGGTTGATGATCTCGTATAGTGGGCGGTTCTTCAGCTTGGGCTGTTGATCGCCGTTGATGTAGAATTTGACCGTACCGTAGTTGGCGCTGGAATCCAACGTCATGTATTCCCACTTGCCCATGCCGAACGCTCCTCCCAAAGCACAAATAATTGCGCTATACTTTATGATGTATTTATTTTATAGCAATTCTTTGTGTGCAAACAGTTAGGGTTTCACAAAGGCTGTGAAGATTCGGTTTGGAAAAGAGTAAGAGATGAGAGAAAAGCGATAAGGTCTGCGTGTGTTTCATGGATGTACACGGTATCGAAATGCTGCGTTTCACTCGTCACTCTGGCTTCACCACTGGATTATTCTGGTAGCCCCGCCGCGAACTTGTCCGCGTCCCAGTGATCATATTCCATATATTCGGCGGTGAAGCGGGCCTGTGCGCGTCCGTGTAACCGGGCGACAGTGTACAACGCCATGTCGATGCCAGCGGAAACACCTGCCGAGGTTATCACGCGCCCGTTATCGATGAAGCGGGCTTCGCGGTCAAGTGTCGTGGTAGGGGATAGTTCCGCCAGCAGATCGAATGCTGTGTGATAGGTCGTCGCTTTAAGGTTTTCCAGCAAACCCGCTTTTCCGAGCAGCAGCGCACCTGTACACACCGAAAGCGTCAACTCGGTCTGTGTGTTTTGCTGCTGAATCCACCGGATGATGGATGCGTCATTAATCAGGGAGCGCGTTCCGTTGCCGCCGGGGATCAGCAGGATATCCGGCTTGGGCATGTCGGCAAAGCTGTAATTCGGCACGACCCGAAAACCATTACGGGCGACCAGCGGCTCCGCGTTTTCCGCCACGTTATAGACGTTGAACAGGTGCGTTTGACCATCGTTCTTATCGCGTGAGGTGGCGAACACTTCATATGGTCCGGCGAAATCCAGCACTTCGACTTCCGGGAAGATAAAAATGGCTACGTTACGAATCTGGGGCATGGGGTTGTCCTTTCTTGCCGGGGTATATTTATGTAGGAATGCCCAGGGTGGCTGATTGTTGTTTGCTTTACATAACCCGACGAATGCCGCAAAATATCAGCAGAACCTGAATGAAGCTACATTTCGCCCTCGTTGTAACGTAGGATAGCGAATGTTTCAACAGGACAATATTTTAGTGGAGTGCATATCAATGGACACTGTGCAGTGTGTTTCGTGCGATGGCTATGGCTGGCACGAAGATGACTTTAGCGGTGAAGTCGCGGATTGCGATTGGTGCGGTGGGACCGGCTACGTCTACCGCGACGAATCGGGTGTGGATCACAAAATCCCCGAAGCGGATTATGGCAAGGTATCAGCAATTCTCGAAAAACTGGAAGAAAAGCGCATGGCGGACCTGGGCTATTCGGGGATAGCGAAGCATCCCGACGAGCAACCCATCCGCAAGGGTGACGCCGACATCCCCGACGAACTGGCCTAGAATCAAAAACGACTCTCAATTGAGAGTCGTTTTTTGAGAGCGGGCGACGAGATTCGAACTCGTGGCCTACTGCATGGCAAGCAGTCGTTCTACCACTGAACTACGCCCGCATAGTTTAAACAGTATAAAACGATTCTCCGACGTTTGGCAAGGGTAAAATCGGAAATCGCCTGCTTACTATTATGAATATCTCAACGGATGATCAACAATAATCCCCCTACAATGAGGTATGAATTGATCCATAGTAGTGGAGAAGGAAAACCAATGCCCATTCATATCAATTGGCATAATAATGAGCAGACCGTATTGCGTCTTGTTTTTGAAGGCAAGTGGACATTGGAAGAGTTCATCAACGCGGGTGACCGGGTTGTTCAGATGTATGGCGACCGTTTGGTGCCAGAAGCGCAGATGCATGTGATTGTCGATGCGCGGCAAAGCCGGGGCTTCCCTAAAACGGGTAACATGATCCCGCATGTACAGCGTATTTTTAGCCTTGCCCCAGATGGGCTAATCGTGTTTGTCGGCGGATCAGCGTTCGGTCTGGCGCTGGTCAGAATTACGCTCAATCTGCTGCCCGCAATGAAGCGCCGCGTCTATTTTGCCGAGACCATCGAAGAATCCGATCAAACAATAGCCACTTCGCAGGAACAGGCGATGGCATGATCTCGCCGCATTGACTCTGACATCACATCTCGATTTGACTATCCCATCATCCCCCCCCCTTAGCCCGTTTAACGGGTTTGTTGCATTTCTTCTGACCTTTCACCCTTACCCTTTCGCTTTAATGCAATGTTCAACGCTGCAATTCGTCGGGAATCCACGTGACGCTTATCATGGAAATAGACATTCGTCCAGAAAAAGCGCAATTTATGCGTCACAATAAGAGGCAGTGCGGGCGAGATACCTACACGTTCGCTGTGTGAAGCGTACAGTACTGTATAAGGCGTACAGTTTGATGCTAAAACGCTTGAGCAATTTACGAGTCCGGCTCCCGCTGGCGTTCTTCTTATTGACGCTGGTGCCATTGCTGGCGATTGGCTGGCAGGGCTACACTTTCACCTCGCAGGTGATGGTCAATCAGGTGTTGGATTCTGCCAATTATGATGTCCGCGTGCGGGCAGAACAGATCGTGCAGTCTTTGCAGACCGTTTACAATGACGCGGTTTACGCCGGCACGCTGCGGGCAATGCGAGCCTTACGCGCCCGCGATCCCCTCGAAAACCCCGACGAATATGCGTTGATTCAACGTGAAGCCGAACAGGATTTGCTGGTGCTGTCGGCGTCACGACCGATGTACGCACGCATTCGCTACGTCAACGCCCAGGGCGACGAAGTGCTGCGCGTTGATTTCGCGCAGGAAACCGCTCGTATCGTCCCGCCAGAAGCACGCCAGAACCTTGCCGATACTACGTTGTTCAACGAAGCGCGATCACAGCCGATCAACGGTATTTATGTCTCGCCACTAACCGGCAGCAGTGCCGAAGCGCCTGTGTTCGTGTATGCGCTTAACTACGAGGATGGCCTCATGCTGTTCGACGTATCGGCGGCATGGCTCATGCGTGGATTCGCCCCGGCGGGCAGTGCGCCGCATCTGTGGGCGCTGTCAGATCAAAACGGGCAGTTGCTCATGTTCCCTGAACGCTATGACACTGCCGGAACCGGTACGCCCACGTTGGCAGATGTTTACCCCGATGCGGGCCAACTGCTTGATGGTGAATTCGGAACACTGCAAACCGAAGGACACGTTCTCGCCTATACGACCGTATACCCGGTAGCAGCGGATAGCGGTCACTTTTGGGTGCTGTTCCGCGATACGCCGCGTTCGATTTTGCTGGCAGACGTAGATCGCTTCCACACGGCGGAACTGTTTTTTCTCAGTGGCTTCGCGCTGGTCGTGGTCGCAATTGGCCTCATTGTCAGCCGGGGGATAGTGACGCCTATCCTCAGTTTGCAGACGTTGGTAGAGAAGTTCGGCAGCGGTGGCCCTGCACCAGAATTGCCTGATCCACTGCCGGGGGGAGAAATCGGCACATTGACGCAAGCTTTCGGCAACATGGCGTCGGAACTCGAAAAACAGCGCCAGTCGCGCCGCAAATTGCTGGAACGCCTCATCAACGCACAGGAAGAAGAACGCAAGCTCGTGGCCTATGACCTGCATGATGGACTCATTCAACAGTTAATCGGGGCGCGTTTTCATCTAAACAACTACCGGGCCAAACGTGCGTCTAACGGCAACGGAGCGGGCAAGGCCAGTGTCGAAAGCCTCGAACGCAGCTTTAGTGTGTTGACAGAGTCGATTGTCGAAGGGCGGCGCATCATTGAAGGTTTGCACCCGACCGTCCTTGATGATCTCGGTCTGGTGGATGCGATTGATGATCTGGTGCGGTCTGCGTCAGAATCAACGGAATGGTCGCTGCAACTGGCTCTGCAACCCCTGCACGCAGAACCAGATCGCGTGTTGAGCGTGACCGTCTATCGAATCGTACAGGAAGCGTTGAACAACGTCCGCAAACATGCGGAAGCGAACACGGTGGTCGTCACTCTGCGCCTTGTCGGGGGCAGTATAAACGTTCAGGTGCGTGACGACGGACGCGGCTTTGAGATTAGCGGGCTAAACGGGCGCGGACTCGGCGTCAGCACCATGCGCGAGCGTGCGAGTCTTTTGGACGGTACGTGTGAGATCAGCAGTGAAACCGGGCACGGTACGACCATCAATGTATGGCTGCCGTGGAAAGAGGCGTCTGCCGAAGCTGGCGTAAGCGAAGATGGGACAGAACACCACATGGAGGGAGTTATTTATGACACAGGTCATTGAACAAACCGTGCGCGTTATGCTCGTTGACGATCATGCTATCGTACGCGAGGGGCTGCGCAATCTACTGACACAACCGGGTATTGAAGTCATTGCAGAGGCCGAATGTGGCAATGAGGCGATTTCGCGGGTTGCGGAACTACAGCCCGATGTCATGCTGCTCGATATTCGTATGAAGAATGGCGATGGCCTGCAATGTCTGCCGGGGATCAAAGCCGCCTCGCCGACAACAGCCGTCATCATGCTGACCACGTATGCTAATCCGGGCTATCTGGCGCGGGCCATCGAAGGCGGCGCGGCGGGCTATCTCTCCAAAGAAACCGACCCCGATCAGATCGTGCGTGCCGTTCGTTCGGTCGCGGCGGGGGATGCGCTCATCGACCACGAATTGCTGCGTATGGCGCTTTCTGGCGCGGTAGATCATTCACCGCCGCAGCCGGAACCGACCGACATCGACACCGAAGAACTCAGCGAGCGTGAAATTGATGTGCTGCGCCTGCTGGCAACCGGACTTAGCAACGCCGCCATCGCCGATTCCCTGAGCGTTAGCGTGGCGACGGTCAAGACGCACGTGCAGCACATCCTCAAAAAACTGCACGTTTCTGACCGCACACAGGCGGCATTGTGGGCGGTCCGCAACGGGATTGTGGAATAAAAGCAAGGATAAAGACAGAAAACGACGATAGAGGCGTAACGTGCTGTGCCCACTGCAACGAAATAGCAGATGCGCACTCTTGTAAATGGGCCTTTGTCTTTTCCCTTTATCCTTTCATCTTGCGCCTTTCTCCTGTTGTAGTCATCCTTCAGGATGAGATGCAATCATCCCTGAGGCGGATTACTCAATGGCTTACTTTGCGAGATAATAGAGTGTAAACACAACGACAAACCGTATACCTGAAACGGGCATTCGCTCAACCGGCAATGCATCAGGGGGGACTATGCAAAAACATTTACGAAATAGCTTGCTTTTATGTGGCGTGCTGCTGATCGTTGCGGGAATCCTACTCGTTCCCGGTGACGCGACCCTCGTCGCGCAGGAACAACCGGACGACGAATTCGCCGAACTCGAATATGAAGAGGCGGATAGCTGCGAGTCGTGCCACAATGATCTGAACGAAATCCACGAAAACTCCGCTCATGGCCTGACACTACTTGAACTTGACGACGAGGAAGACGCCCTCGCCGATTTTGAGTCCAATGAAGAGTTGACCACCGTCCAGCTACCGGACGCTCGCCGCGCCCAGCCCATCGACGCTGAAGACGACATCGAATATATTCTCGGTTTCGGGCGCAGCCAGCAGATGTATCTGGTGGAAGGCGAAGACCGGGGGACCTTCCTCATTTTGCCCTTCTACTGGGATACGATCAACAATGAATGGGTGGAATTTATCCTCGCGGAAGAATGGCCTGACCCGGCGTATCTGTTTGGCCCCAATTGCATGGGCTGTCACGTCACCGACTTCGAGGTTGATTTCGAGGATGAGGATTACGATTGGGAAGAGGACGGCGTACAGTGCGAGGCCTGTCATGGTCCCGCCAGCGCCCACCGCGAAGCCCTGCGCGAATTTGGCAATGAGCCGGAAGACGTAGAGGCGCGGCGTGCCATTGCCGATGGAATCAACAGCGGTTTAGACGCCCAGGTGTGCGGACAGTGTCACATTCGCGGCGAAGACCCCGAATTCGGCCTGCCATACCCGGTCACCTATCGACCCGGTCGCAACTTGCTTGACCATTTTACCCCGGTTCCCGGCGACAGCGATCCGCACTGGTGGGAGACGGGTCAGGCCCAGCAGGGTAACATGCAGTTTAACGAGTGGCTGCTCAGTGGTCATGGCGATGGACTGGCTGCGCTGGGTGAAC
>DAOTXA010000517.1:0-3967 GCA_034435595.1 Anaerolineae bacterium
CGATATCGTCAACCTGCGCATGACCAAACGCTACGGTGATCTCGATCCGCTCATTCAACTCGTAGGGCCAGATTTAACGCTGCTCGAAGAGGTGGACGACGATCCCTTCGCCGCGCCGGATGCCTTCATCGACGGCTTTTTGATCCCCGAAGACGGCACATACTATATCGTCGCTACCCGCTACGGCTACGACGCGGGACCAAGTACCGGCACATTCACGCTTGAACTTGAAGAAGCCGCCAACAGCGGGCTGGGCAACACACCCCAGGCCGCGCAGCCTATCGCCCTGAACGCCTCTATCGAAGGCGAACTGACTGCCGATAGCTGGGTGCGTTATTATCGTTTCGAGGCGCAGCGCGACGACGTCATCAGTGTGAGTATGAGCCGCTACCAATCCGGCAGAATCGACTCGTGGTTAGAGATCGCCAACGCCGGATTGCAGACGCTTATTCTTGACGATGATACCGGCGGCGGTTGGTCGAACCAGGACGCGCTCATTACCGGTTTTCGCATCCCCGCCGATGGCACATATTACATTATCGCCACCCGCTACCAGAAGGAAAGCGGCGCGACAGTCGGGCGCTATCTGCTGGAACTCGATTACGAGGGCAACGCCTTTGACAGCGTGCCGTCCGGTGTCTCGCGGGTGGGGTACGGCGTCTCGGTAACGGGCAGCGTCGATGATGTGACGCCGGAAACGCTCTATGTGTTCTGGGGCGAGGAGGGCGATACAATCACCGCCTCACTCAGTCGCGGTGACGGCGACTTGCAGCCCGTCGTGCGCATCTTAAACGAGGAGCAATCAACGCTGACCAGCGAATCCAGCGACGGACAGTTGGCGCGTGTCAGTGGATACGTGCTGCCGTATACCGGCGTGTACTATCTACAGGCCAGCCGCCGCGACGGGAACAACATCCCGCCGACATCAGGGAGTTATATTCTGGTGCTGGCAGGCGTCCCGGCAGCGGATGAGGAATAGCTTCAAAATCATATAAACATGAAGGCGCGAAGGGGAAAAGAAAAACTTCTTTAGCTTCTTTCTTTAACGCCAATCATGTTTAAGCGTCTATGTCTCATATAGCTCGTAGTCGTTAGCTTTTAGAAGATGTTTGTAAACATGTAAATCACCTGATTTGCCGCCATCGGCTAAAGCCGACGACTACCAAAACCGGAAGCGCACCAGAGGGCGCTCTGACCGGCGCGTCGCCAGATTTTACAGCCCCTTCCAGTGGGCTTAGCTGTTTGGGTCGCCGGATTGCTTCAGCATCCAGCGACAAATCAGCATAATAAGCATAATAAATGAATTCACATATACGCTTTTAGCTTTCAGCAGGTTTGCTTATCCGATATTCGCGTTTCTTTGTTCAATAGTCATATAGACAGCGAGACGAGCAAAATCACTATGACGCTCGAAAACCAATCACACTCGAAGATTTCCAGCACTTTACCGAGCAAAATGATGGCATTTACGAACTCATCGCCGGGATAATTGTGGAAATGACGCCAAAGATTGACAACTCATTCCAAGATTTTACAGTCGTAAAAGGGAGCAAATGCTATGGACGATGGACATGTGCTGGTAATCGGGTCCGCCGGTGTGGATGTGAAGGGGCGTCCGTTTGAGGTTGCACGTACAGGGATGCCGAACACGGGGCGCGTCCGGGCGACGGTTGGCGGTGTGGCGCGTAACATCGCGGAGAACCTGGCGCGGCTGGAAGTCGAGACGGTGATGCTGACCGCACTGGGCAAAGACTTCAACGGTCGGCGTGTGCTGCGGAAGTGCGATAACGCCGGGATCGATATGAGCCACGTTCGGCAGGTCGAAAACGCCAATACCGGCATGTATATGGCCCTGCTCCACAGTGAAAACAGCCAGCTTCATGTTGGTGTAAGTGATTTCGCCATTGTCGAAAAACACGTCGATTCTGATTATTTGCAGGAAAACGAATCGTTGTTCGAAGATGCGGCGATGGTCGTCATTGACGCGACACTTTCCCCCGAAACGCTGGACACACTGTTTGAACTGATCTCGCGCTATGACCTGCGTGTAGCTGCTGACCCCACAAATCCCGATGTGGCGGGACGGCTGTGCCCGTATTTTGACCGCCTGCACTTGATCGTCCCCAACGGGCCGGAGACAGTTGCCATGTGCGCTCCAGGCGATCCGAGCGCCGATGACCGTGAATCCGCACTCAAGGCGGCACGCAGTTTCGTCTCTCAGGGTGTGGATATCGCCGTGGTCACGTTGGGCGATCAGGGACTCGCTTATGCGGATGGCAGCGGGGGCGGTTTCCTCAAGGCGATTCAAACGAAACTGGTTGATCCAACCGGGGCCGGGGATGCGTTCACAGGGGCCGCGATCTTCGGGCTGCTCAACGGCGTCCCGGTAGATGAAGCGATGCGACTCGGCGCGACGGCGGCAGCATTGACCATCGAAAGCCGCCACACGGTTTTGCCGACTCTGGCGCAGGAAAAGCTGTATGCGCGGTTGACGGTGTAGTTAAGAAGCCCACTCATCCTGCTCAGTTATGTTATGATCTGTGGTGCGTGAGGAAAAGGAGCCAGCCATGCCCCCCATGAGTGTCGAGAATGCGATCATGTCATTATACGAAAACGAGAGTCTGACGGGTGATCTGGACGATAAGTCCGCTAAATTGCTGCTGAAATGGGCGGAATCACAACTTACCCAAATGGCCTTCCGGCAGAACGACGAAGATACGTTTGACGAGGAGTTCAAACAATTGCGCTTTCTGGTCAAGTCCATCAATCGCTACGCTGCCAAACGCGATGACATGCCGCTCGCAGAACAGCAAGTATACGTGAATGAGCGCGTCATCGGGCGGGCACGCAACATAGGCTATTCGGCGCAGGTTGTTGACGATGAGGCGTTATCTGGCTGGGTGCGCGAACAACAATCAGTCGATCAACTGGCGTGCGTGCAGGCAACCATCAAACTGCTTGAGGACGGCGCAAGCATCCCACCGGCTGAGGCGAGTGCGGCATCTGACGGCGCAAGCATCCCATGCGATGACGTTGATAAAGACGCAAAGGACGAAGAGGACGAGGACGACAAACCGTTCTGGCGGAAACTATGGTAGGCGAGTGGGGGTTTTTTCGCCATAATGACCTGTCTGACGAAAAACAAACTGTATTTAAATCGCTGGTAAATCGTACCGGCGTTCATGGAGAAACAAATGGCGAAGAAGAGAAGCAACAAAAAACAGGGAACGTCGATCAAGGGCGTTATCATGACGATCATCGGCGCGATTGTGGTGGCGGTTGCGGCCTACTTCGGCGTTGATCTGTCAGAACTATGGGAAGAAACCACCGATCCCGGCACCGCCCCGATTGTGATCCCGACTATTGACCCCACACAGGCGGGTACTGTACAGCCGATCTCGCTGCCAGAGGGCTACGGCGCACAGGCGGATTTCTGGCAGGTCTATTTCACCGATCCAGTCGCCAGTCGTGCCTCTGGCGCTCGTGTCGGCGGGCTGGATACGCCGCTGATCGCCCTGATTGACGCCACCCAGCGCACGCTCGATATTGCCGCCTTTGAGTGGAATTGGCCCGCATTGACCGACGCCATCATCCGCGCCCATGAACGCGGCGTAACGGTGCGCATGGCGGTCGATGACGAACACGCGCTGGAAGAGGGTGAAAACCCCGAATTCGAGCGTATCGCCGAGGCCGGGATTCTAGTCGTAGACGATGATCGCGGCGGTTTGATGCACAACAAAATCATGATCTTCGACGGCTTTACGGTGTGGATGGGGTCGATGAACTTCACGGTCAACGGCATCTATCGCAACAACAATAATGCGCTGGTGCTGCGCTCGCGCCGCGCCGCAGAAATCTATCAGGCCGAGTTCAATGAGATGTTCGACTTCGCGGAGTTCGGCTCCAAACGCAGCGAAGTACACGGGGCCTCATTTAACCAGGACGGTACACAGGTGCAGATTATCTT
>DAOTXA010000518.1:0-5096 GCA_034435595.1 Anaerolineae bacterium
CGGCGCGTGGTCATGTTGCGCAGCGCGAGCCGCATTTCCAGCCAGCCAAAAGTCGGAACCTTGCCAATCAACCAGACGAGAATCCAGAACAGGCCGACCAGAATCGACAGGAAGAACAGCGTCCCTGCCACGCCGATGATCCCCCATTGAATAAGCGTCGTTGGACTGGCCTCAGTGATGACAAAAGCCGGGAACTCGCTCAAAATCTGCGCGGTAATGAGGCCCAGCGACACGACAACTACCAGAATCGCCAGCAACGATTGAATGATCCCCGCTCGCGGGATGACGGTTTCATTGGGGCGCAAAATCGTATTCGGGCGTACCTTCGTGGCGGTCAAAACGGGCAGCACGCCGAACACGACCGTTACAATGATGCCGAGCACGAACCCGTATCCGACTGCCTCCGGGTACAGCCGCCAGCCGACGGATTGCTGAATAATCGTCTCGCCATAACTATCGACCACCGCACTTAGCATTGTGCCGATGAACGCGCCTACAACGCTGCCCAGAATCCCCAGAATAAACGCTTCTGCCATGAACAAAAACGCGATCTGCCGCCCCTTGAGGCCAAAGGTCTTGAGCGCGGCGATTTCGATGGTGCGGCGACGGACGATCACCAGCATGGTGTTGATGATGCCGACACCGCCTAACAGCATCGCGCCGAGACCCATGGTGACGGCGAACGTGCTGATCGACTCGCCGATCAACTCGTTTTGTTCCAGCAAGCGCGGCACAGTGTAGATGCTCAGTCCGCCGCGTGACGATACCAGCCCTTCCACTTCGTTGGCTGCCTGCAAGACTTCGTCCTCACTCGGCTGACCGGGCAGCGCCAGACTGATACGATTCGGTCGTCCGGCGAGGTTGAGTTCATCAAGCAGGGCGGTATCGTTGAAGTTGAAATAGGCAAATCCAAAGAACGCCGCGAACAGGTCACGCAGGCCCGCCTCGGTATCCGCCGCGACGATGCCACGCACCACAAATACGTCGTCCGTCCCGCTGACGCGCACATTGTCATTGACGCCAATCCCCTGCTGTTCGGCTAGATTCTCGCTGATGACCACCTCGCGCCCACCTGTGAATAACTCGCCAATCGGCACGCCACGCGGCTCAATCGTCGTAATTTCCCCGAAGGCCGGGTACGTCAATGGGTTGATGAAGATGGACTTGCTGAACTGGAGCCGTCCGACCGTGTTACCGTCCAGGGCAGAAACCTGAATCCCTGTGGAAAGGAACGAACTGATGACGGCGTCGTTATTTGCCGCCCATGCTGCGACCCGGTCTACCTCGAAACCATCGAACACCTGACGGTCGTCCTCCAAACCCGCGCCCGTATCGCCGAAGCCGAGTCCGCCGCCGCCGCGTTCCATGAGGATATCGCCATGATTGGAGAAGCGTACATTGCTGGTCAGCGAATCTTCGATGGCGAGGCCGAGTCCGCGCAGGGCGACGACGGTCGCCACACCTGCCGCGACAGACATCATGGCAAAGGCGGACCAGCGACGGTTGCGCCACAGGTTTTTCGCGCCGTACTGAAAATAGAACAGGAAGCGTTCGAACATGCGGTATCCTTCTCACGGATTGGTCGAGTGTGCCACGACACATGATACGCCAAAAGTGAGGGATTGTCGCAAGGGAAGTGCAACGGCATCAAGTCTATCGCATCAAATCTTTACAGTAATTTTGCGCCTTCCAGACCCCTCCCCCGCCATCCCGTAGACGGAGGGAGAGAAAACCCTTTTGAGTCACGTAGCAGTTAAGCCTCTCCCATCGACGAAGAAGATTTTGAGGGGGGTAGACGTTAAAATCTGCATCAAAGTACATTTTGATGCAAAAGCCCTGTGGTATGGTCCAAAGGGTTTGACCACCCTAGTCCACTGCGGTAAACTGGACCGGTTCATGACGGGATATTTCAAACGGCGCACCTGCGCCATAGTTTACTTGCGTGCGACCGCATTATAGGGTCGGACGATTCATAGGAGCAGCCAATGGCAGCAGTCAAAACACGCATCAACAAAGAGACACTTCTGGACTGGTACTATCAGATGGTACTGATCCGGGAATTCGAAACTCGATGCGACGAATTGTACACCGAGAAGAAAATCACAGGCGTGTACATGCACCTCTATTCGGGTCACGAGGCGACCGGGGTCGGCGCATTGGCGGCGATTTCTGAGCGCGACCATGTTATCACCGCCTACCGTGATCACGGCATCGCACTCGCCCGTGGTGTTGATCCCAACGCGATCATGGCGGAGATGATGGGCAAGAAAACGGGGACTAGCGGCGGCAAGGGCGGTTCCATGCACCTCGCGTCAAAGGAACACAATTTCTGGGGCGGATACGCGATTGTCGGCGGGCATCTGCCGCTGGCAGCCGGGATCGCACTGGCGTCCAAATATCGTGATACCGACGAAGTGACGATCTCCTTCATCGGCGACGGAGCCTCGAACAACGGCTATTTCCACGAAGCGCTGAACATCAGCAGCGTGTGGCAGCTCCCCGTGGTATGGATCATCGAGAATAACTTCGTCGGTATGGGCACGCGCATTGAGGATTCGGCGGGTCAGCCGGAACTGCACAAGCGTGCCATTGCCTACGGCATGAAGGACCTGGGCCGCGTCAACGGGCAGGATGTCATGGAAGTTCACGACCGCGTGGCAGAGGGCGTAAAGTTTGCCCGTGAAGAGGGTTGCCCGGTCCTGATCGAATCGCTGACCTACCGCTACCGGGGGCACGGCGTCAGTGACCGCTCGTTTGATAAGCGCTTCGAGCAGGAACTGCGGGAGTACAAGACCGAAAAAGACCCGATCAACATCCTGCGCGGCAAGCTGACCGACAAGTACAAGAACATCAAGGACGACCTCGAACGACTGCAAGAAAAAGCGCTTGATGTGGTGAATGAGTCGGTTGATTACGCGATGAATAGCCCCGATCCTACGTATGAGGACCTCATCAGCAACGTATATGTGGAAGAGTAAGCAGTGGTCAGTTTTCAGTAAACACCAGTGATGTTTGCAGCACAAGATATGCAAGATTTTCGCAAGCCGGTTATCCGCGAAAAGCACATGAATTGAGCCTCAAGGTTTATGCGGCTGCTGGAAACACAGAACTTGCACGTTTCTCGTCCATTGCTATGGAATCAGCCAGTGAATTGGAATACCAATTCCTGCTGGCATATGATCTCGGATTCATGAGCGAGGGTGACTATACAGACCTGTCTAATCGTGTCATTGCAGTCAAGTGAATGCTTGGCGGCTGGGTTCGTAGATTGCGCGAGTCTCGATAAGTAAACTGCATTTACTGACTGCTGAAAACTGACAACCAACAACTTCAAGCGACTGCAAGGAGCAAGCAATGGCAGAACGGAACCGATCCTATCGTGATGCGCTGCACAGCGCATTGCGCGAAGAAATGTTGAGAGACGAGCGCGTTTTCGTCATGGGCGAGGAAGTGGGCGCGTGGCAGGGAACGCACCGTGTTACCAGCGGCTTTCTCGAAGAATTTGGGGAAATGCGCGTGCGCGATACTCCCATTAGTGAAATGGCGATTGCTGGTGTTGCCGTCGGCGCGGCGATGAACGGCCTGCGCCCGGTGGCAGAGATGATGACGATCAACTTCGCGTTTCTGGCGCTGGATGCTATCGTCAACCACGCCGCCAAAATTCATTATATGTTCGATGGCATGTTCCGCGTGCCGCTGGTAATCCGCGCCGCATCGGGTTGGGGCAATCAGGCGACCGCTACCCATTCGCATACGCCGGAACCGATCTTCGCCCATTTCCCCGGTCTGTACGTGGCCTGCCCAGCCACCGCCGCCGATGCCAAGGGGATGCTGAAGGCGTCCATCCGCAGCGAAAACCCGGTGCTGTTTACCGAAAGCATCGCCCTGTATCCCAAGCCCGGACCGGTGCCAGATGACGATAACTACC
Source organism: Anaerolineae bacterium (assembly GCA_034435595.1). GTDB lineage: Bacteria > Chloroflexota > Anaerolineae > Aggregatilineales > Phototrophicaceae > JAVJSU01. The sequence continues at coordinate 3,929 of DAOTXA010000518.1, forward strand.
TGCTGCCCATCGGCAAAAGCGATATTAAGCGCAGCGGCAGCGACGTGACCATCGTCACCTATGCACGCGGCCTCGAATGGTCGCTGGCGGCAGCCAAAACGCTGGCGAAGAAAGAGGGCATTGAGTGCGAAGTTGTCGATCTGCGCTGGTTGCGCCCGCTGGATATGGAGCCGGTTATCGAGAGCTTCAAGAAGACGAATCGTGCCGTTATCGTCGAAGAAAGCCTGCCTTTCTATAGTGTCGGCAGTGAGATCGCCGCGCAGATTCAGGAACGCGCCTTTGATTACATGGACGCGCCCGTCAAGCGAGTAAGCGCGATGGACGTGCCGCTGCCCTACTCAAAGGACATCGAACTTATGGCCCTGCCCGACGCGCAAAAGGTCGCAGACGCGGTGCGGTCGTTGGTTTAAGTAGAGTCATTCGTTGTTGGTCGTTAGTCGTTGGCGCGTCCAAAACCAGCCGCCACACATACGCTGGATGGCGCGGCGTTCCCTGGTAGCGATGGTAGCGATGGTGCGAGATGGTTTAGTAATACTCGCATACCGGCTTAAACTAACAACCAATCACCAATAACTAACAACTCTCTAAGCAATTGCCCCGGTACATCCGGGGTTGCGGCGTGTACACTCGTAGTATGTCCGTCGGCATACGGAGCAAGAAAGGCAACCGAATGGCAGAACCCATTACACTCACTATGGATGGCCTCATCCTCAACTGGCTGAAAGAAGTTGGTGACGAAGTCAAGGCCGGTGAAGTCATCGTCGAAATTGAGGCGGATAAGGCAACCGTTGAGGTCGAAGCCCCGGCGGACGGCGTATTGACACAAATTGACGCTGAGATCGGCGAAGAACTCGAAGAAGGCTCGGTCATCGGGCAAATCGGCGCGGCAGATGAGGTCGAAGCGGACTCTGACGATGCGCCCGCAGAAAAAGCCCCGGCAGAAGCGACCGCCGGTTTTCAAGCCTCTGAAAAAGCTCCAGACACCGTCGCGACCCCGGCAGCCAATGGCAGCGCAAACGGCGCCGCGTCCATGACCCCGGAAGGGCGCATTAAGGCGTCTCCGGTGGCCCGCAACATCGCCGACGAGCGCGGCATCGACCTGAAACAGATCGCGGGGACTGGCCCTAACGGGCGCATCGTCAAATCCGATGTATTGAACTTCAACACC
>DAOTXA010000519.1:0-6370 GCA_034435595.1 Anaerolineae bacterium
CATCTACGGGCGGAATTTCCCGGCTGGGTGTAGGCGGGCTGCCTGTACCCGGATTGGTATCGTGTTCAATTTCCGACATACGGAGTCCTCAAAGAACGGTGTTCAGTGCGTTTTCTTCTTGTAACGTCTTGCGACGCATGAGTATAGCGACGAACGGCGGCTTGTGTAGGGTTATGTTTAACCTCGCCCCCGGCTCATCTATCGAAGTTAGGCCTCTTCAGGTGAGTTGTCTTAATGCGCATTTGCCACTTTACCTCCCCCGTCTACGGGGGAGGGAGAATCATAGGTTCTATGGGAGGGGGTCACGTTTTACCCTCAACTCCCCAATGCTCGACACGCGGGGCAATCCCCGCCGGGGCGGATCATAGCGAAACCGGCCTGCGGGTCTGCGCCGTAGATCGTGAAGTCCACGTTCCAGATGATGAAAATGCGCACGCGCCCACTGTTGCGGGCGATACTCACCGCCTGATCCAGCCATGCGGCCTGTTCCGCGACACTCGTATCCACCGCCCACGCGAACCCACCTGGCAGCGGAGGGTAGCCTTCGCCGCTCAGATAGCCCATCTCTGTAAAGCACAGCGGTTTGCGCCCACCAAAAGCGCCGCTGTAGACATCCATCATCGGGCGGAAGTAACGCGTATAGTAGCCGCTGTTGCCACGCGGATCGCCGCTGGTCCATGTCGGCGGCACGACGCCTTCGTTATAGTGAACGCCCACGCAATCCATATAGTTGGCTGCGCCTGCGGCAGCCATCGCCGCCAGATACGCGTTATCGTCACAGCCGAAGCCGCTGCATCCGCCGAAGAACCCGGTCGGGGCGGGCGCACCGCTGATGACCATTGTGTTGGGGTTCGTCGATTTGATGGCGTTGTACGAAGCCGCCAGCAGTTGCACATAGCGTCCGGCGTCAATCTGACCGTCAGGCCATTCGCTGGCGATGTTCGGCTCGTTCCAGAGTTCGATGGCATCTGTACCGAGTGCGGCGAGTCCGGCGACAAACGAGGCGTAGCGTTCGTTATAGCCCGGATTGTTGATGTCGTTCTTGTTGAAGCCGACCACACCCAGCAGCACGCGGAACCCGCTGCCTTTGATCTGGTTAATCAGTCCGGCGTAGTCACCGGGATTCTGCCCATCTACATAGCGGACCTGCTTCTTGACCCACGACATGCCCGCGACGCGCATCCAGTTGGCGACGAAATCGTTCAAGCTCAATACATGCCCGCCATAGCTGAACCCGGTCACAGCAGATGTGCCGACCACAGGCGGCGGCAGCGGGACATCCGGTGCGCCGGGGGCGGCTTCAACAGGAGCAGGCGCACCGGGCGCAGCCGCACCAAAGGGCGTATCGATGGTGACGACCGGGAGCGTGTTGAATTCACCGGGGGCAAAGTTCAAGTACGCCGTTGACGACCAACCGATGATCCCGGCAGTGGTGATGCCGCGTGCCCAACCGCCCGTAGCGTCCTTGCCGTCAACAGTGAACAAACCGCCCAGGGTGATGCCGCCAATGCGACGATAGCCCGTTCCCGGTCCGCTGCGGACGTTGAGATTGGCGCTTGAGGTCGCTGTGATGCCCGTCCCCGCGTCGCCTGCAACTGCCGGGGCCGCTGCCGCCGGAGCCGAGGCCGGACCCAGTGTAAACGGTGTCGCCGGGGTAATAATGCGCAGTCCGACCAGATCGCCAGCGGTGATGTTCACCACGCCGGAAACCACCCAACCGACTGTGCCATTTGACGTAATGCCGCGCACCCATGTGCCGTCGGTGATGCGCCCGTCCAGACGGAAGGCCTGACCCGCCCGACCTAAGCCGAGGCGGTCGGCGGATGGTGACGGTTCTGCACGAATATTGGCGTTCTGGTTAAATGTCGTCGGCAAGTCGACCGTTGCCGCTGTCACGACGATGCCGCTCAGGAGTACCGCCAGCACCACCGCCAGCAATACAGATAGTGTCCGAAGTTGTCTCACAATTCGCTCCCCATCATCCTCTCGTACAGCAAAAGTGGCGCAGTGGAAATCGCCGCGCCGCATTCATGTTTTTCTCATGTTGTTCTTGCGTGGATTGTAGCAAAAGCCGCGCAACCGGGGCAAGCGCAAAGCATTGAGATAACCCGCGTTTGCCCTACGCTGGCAGCCGATCTTGGGATAGGCCGGCGCGTTCGCGCAGGGTCGCCAGCAAGTCAAGCGCAAGGACGGCGACCGGGATGATCCACCCGAAGGTCTGGTTATCAGCCGTCAGCATCGGCACTACGGGCAGCCAGCTTACCAGCGTCATCAGGCGGCGATTGTCCAGCGTCATCAGCGTGGAACAGTGATACACGGCGAAATAAGGACTCGCCAGCAGTGTGACCGCTGCGACTATCCGCGCCCGCCGGATACGCGGTATCTTGAGCGGCAGCAATGCCAGCGGAAGCGCGATTAATCCATAGGGAAACACCGACGAACTGAAGAACTTATCACCGGGATTCAATCGTTGCAGGCGATCCACCCATAAACCGATCCAATCTGGCTGCGCGATGAGGGTTATCAGGCCAATTCCCCCGGCGACGAGGGCCGCCCATGCCAGCGGACGCCATCCGTGATCGCGCCAAATCCACCACGCGAACAGCAAAAACAACCCGGTCCCCACCTGAAACTTGGTCAACAACGCGACCGCCGCCAGCCCGAACCATGCCGGGTGAATTTTATCGTGGACGCCCAGCCAGCCCAGTGCCGCGCCGACGATCACCAGCGCCTCAATTTGACCGAGCCACACCGTCCACAGCAGCGGTACACTGAACAGCGAAACGATCCAGCGATGCTTAAATGCCCACGCCGCGAAGCGTGCGCCGATTACCGTCAGGGCGATCAGCGCCGCCCATCCGTGAGGCCACGCCAGCGCCGTCAACGGAGCCAGCAGCCAGTGCATGTAAATGGGCGTGGTCGTGTCGATGTACCACGGGCGCAAATAGTAGAGTCCGGCGTCATATCCACCGGGCATAATGTAGGCGACCGCGACCAAACCAATCATCACGCCGACGAATGCGGGCGATACGGGCCAGTCGATGGTGTTTTCGGTGTCGGGGGTGGGTTTCGTGATCCGCACGCGCAGCCAATCCATTGCGAAATAGCAGTGTTCCCAGTATAGCGCCGGACCTGTGCGCGTGTGCGTTGAGTCTGCGCGGGCTTGTGCTACAATGACGCAAAATTACTCATAAACAGTGAAGATGCAGCACAATGACGAACGAACTCAGCGATACCATGCGCGATTATCTGGCGGAAATCTATCGTCTGGGCGACCGCAGCCCGGATGAACGTGGCTATGTTAGTACGTCGGTGCTGGCGGAACTGCTGGAAGTCAGTGCGCCCGCCGTTAATCGCATGGTGACCAAACTACGCGACCTCGGTTTGCTGCTGCACGAACCGTATCAGGGCATTAGCCTTACCGACGAGGGCAAGGTCGCGGCGATGTACATGCTGCGGCGGCATCGCATCGCCGAGGCGTTTCTTGTCAACGTAATGGGTTTCGGCTGGCACGAAGTCTACGCAGAAGCGCATCGCATCGCCCCCACCTTAAGCGAACCGCTTATTCAGCGGATGGCGGATATGTGCGGTCATCCGACGCACTGCCCGCACGGGGAACCGATCCCCGACCACGAGAGTGCAATCGAGAATATGAACGACATCCCGCTGACCGAAGTCGAGGCTGAACAGCATTACACCATCACCCGCGTACTCACCCGCGAAGCCGAACGCCTCGAATACATCGAAGCGCTGGGCCTGCTGCCGAATGCGAAGGTTGAGGTGCTGCACAAGGCCCCCTTCAACGGCCCTATGCAGCTTAAAGTCGGTGAGGAATACCGTATCATCGGGCACAACCTTGCAGAGTTGATCCGCACGAAGGCGGGGTAACTGCTGCGAAAGTAACGGATTGCCAGGTTCCGCCAGGTGTACCAGAGGGCGCTGGTTTAGAAGCTATTTGAAAAGCTACTGGGTCGCTGCCCCCCAACTCGTAAAGTTGGACAACTCTGCGAGTTGTTTACCCCTAAAAACGTTAGAATGAGTAAAATGGCAAACCGGATAGAGGCAGTCCACAGGTCGCCTCTATCCGGCATTCGACGCCGGATCAGTGCCCGTTTACGCCGGATCAGGCAGTTCCGCTTCAGCCGAAGTGGGCACGCTGCCTGCACCAGCGACCGTACTCAGATCGGTGGCGATCTTCTCGATCAGATGCAAGCTCGAAAGATGCTGCTGCGCCAGACGGTCCGCCCGTTCCATGTTGATCGCCATACCCTCCATGCTGTCCATCTGGCGCTTGATATATTCGGAGACGGCACGCATTGCCAGGTTGATATGACCCGCATTGCCGCTCAGACGTGTGATGATACGGTCCGCTTCTTGAGCGGTGGTCAGCCCGGTATCCAGCGATTTCATACCCGTTTCGGTGGTGTCGATGGTCTGCTCGACCGCGCCCTGAATTTCTGCCAGAATTGCACGCACCTGCGACGCGGCAGCGCTCGATTGTTGAGAGAGGGCGCGTACTTCATCAGCGACAACCGCGAATCCGCGCCCCTGTACCCCGGCGCGAGCCGCTTCGATACTCGCGTTTAAGGCCAGCAGATTCGACTGCGTGGCGATTTCACTGACCGAGGAGATAATTTCGTCAATGCGGCGTGTCAACTTGGCAAGGCGGGCGATTGTACTGCCAATCGCCAGCACCTGCCGCCGGATAATGCCAATATCTTCAATTGTGCGATGAATCGCCCCTTGCTGGTCGCGGGCCAGATCGACCGTTTCCTGCGCGGTGTTGGAAATCGCACGCATCTGCTCGCCGACCTGCTCTGATGCTTTCAGAAAGTCATCCAGCGTGCCATTCATCACCTGCAAGATTTCGGTCTGTTCGGTCGCGCCGTTCGACTGTTGCGCGATGACATCGCCCGTCGTGCGCGTCGCAGAGTTCAACAGGTCGTATAGCGAATCGGGCATACTGGCGGGTACGTTTAGAGGCGCACTCGCCGGTGAAGCCGGTGAATCTGGCGCGGATATGGCAGCATCAGCGCGATAGAGCATATCGAGGATCAATTTGCCGCCGATCAGCAGGAGCAGCGACAGCACCAGCGTAGCGCGGTCGGCGGTCGGCGCGATAATGGCGGCAATCAGGGCCAGCACCCCCGGCCCCAACGCCAGCCACATCGCGGTTGAATACGTCATTTGGCGCAGTCGTTCGATCAACATGGGTGATTTTCCCCGTGACGGTCGTATTGTCTTCCATGATAGGCGCATTTCAAACTTGCAACAAGCAAGGTGAGGATAGGAAGCGCTAACGAAAACGAGGCAAAAAGATCAACAAGGGAGAAAGGGCAAAGGGCAACGTAGCCGCGAGGATATTCCGCCCTCACGAGGCGTTTAGATGATTCTGTACAATAGAGATTATTTGACCATCTATGGTTGGAAGCGAAGCCATGACCGCAAGCCTGATGCAAAACCCCCGTGTGAAAGCGTGGTACAGCGCAACGCGCCCGCGCATCTTCACCGCTACCTATGTGCCGATGGGCATCGCCGCGGCTGCCGCGCTGGATGATGGTGTGTTTCGACTGTTGCCTTTCGTCGCGGCCTTGATTGGCACGCTATTGTTGCAAACTGCCGCCAACCTCATCAACGAGTATTTTGATTATCGTCGTGGCGCAGATGACCTCAAAGAGGCCGGACAGGGCCTTACCATCAAACAAAAGGTTTTGACCCCACGCGAAGTCGGCATCGGTGCGTTGGCGTCACTCATTCTTGGCTGCGTCATCGGTTTGATTTTGCTGGCGCAAAGCGACCCGCTGCTGTGGTGGATCGGTATCGGCGGCGCACTGGTCGCCATTACCTACACCGCCGGACCGTTTCCGCTGGCATACAACGGATTGGGCGAACTCGCCGCCGGGATTTTCATGGGGCCTGCCATCGTCGTCGGTGCATACTACGTCATGAACACAGGTGTCTCGCTTGATCTGGTGTGGATTTCGCTACCGATTGCGTTCATGGTGGCGGCGATCTTGCACGCCAACAACATCCGCGATATGGACGCCGACCGCGCTGTGAATAAACGCACGCTGGCGGTGATCTTCGGCATCCGCATCGCCCGCGCCGAATACGCCTTTCTCGCTTTCGGGACATATGTCTCGCTGGTGATCGTGGTCGCTGCCGGGTTGATGCCGCCGCTGACGCTGGTCGCCCTTATCACACTGCCAGAAGCTTACCGTCTCGTTCGCGTCTACTATACGCAGACAGACACACCGTCACTGCACGCCGCACAGGGCGCAACCGCCAAACTGCACGGGCAGGTCGGCCTGCTGATTACACTTGGCTGGCTGGCGTGGCTGCTGCTAGAAGCGGTCGTTTAGGGTACGGC
>DAOTXA010000520.1:0-1537 GCA_034435595.1 Anaerolineae bacterium
GGCGTTTCGCAAAACGTATTCCCGTAAAGATGGCTGGCTGTGGCCTTCTGTTGATCGGTCATGATGAGCAGAATATTCGGTTGATCGCGCACGATTGGCCCCCGGAGTTCGCTACAATTTCAGACAGAATTGTCAGATAAAATCTCAACCATGTTGTCGTTAAAACCCTACATGGTCCTTGAACTGCTTCAAGACGGTTAAATGCTCGTCCAATGTCTTGAAACCCATGCCCATCGTGTTGACGCCAATATGCGTCGCGCCAAGTTCGGTCCACCCGGTTAGGAAAGCGTCCCATTCCGGTTGTGGTGCGCGGCTGGCACTCAAACGCGCATCCAGACCGAATCCATCGGGATCGCGGCCTGCTTCAGCAACGTATCCGCGCAGAGCATCGACCATCGGTTTTGCGCGTTCCGTATCCATCGAGTTTGGCATCCAGCCCGCGCCGAGTTCTGCCGTCCGCCGCAAGACGACATCCGCGCCACCACCGAACCATACAGGGATCGGTCGCTGTACCGGCAGCGGGTTGATTCCGGCATCGGTCACGCTCTCGAATTCACCTTCAAACGTGACAAGTTCTTTGGTCCATAACTCGTTCATCAGGCGGACCTGTTCCGCACTGCGCTTGCCGCGATTGTGAAAATCCATGCCCAGACCGTCATATTCCACCTTGTTCCAGCCGATGCCCACGCCCAGACGCAGCCGCCCGCCGGAAAGCATATCCAACTGTGCAGCTTGCTTGGCGACGAGCGCCGTTTGACGCTGCGGCAGAATCAGAATCCCGGTAGCGAAACCGAGGTTTTCCGTGATTGCCGCCATATACGCGAAGGTCACGAAGGGTTCGTGAAAGGGATTGTCGTAGGTGTAGGGTCCGCGCCAGCCACCGGGACGATCCGGGTTCGCGCCTAACACATGGTCATACGCGAGCAGGTAATTATAGCCCATGCCCTCAACTGCTTGCGTGTAGTCGCGGATGGCTTTGGGATCAGGCGGGGTTTCGATTTGAGGAAAAACGGCTCCGTATTGCATATTAGTTTCCAGTTTTCAATGAGCAGATGCTAGGAGCCAATTATGATGTATCTGCGCCCAAATCCACAACAATTGGTATCACCTCTCAGCGCCGCCGCACTCGCATCACCACACCGGGGCGCGGTTCAAGGGTCGCGCCCATATGCGGATGCACTTCATCCGCGTTCAACAGCGCAAAATCAAAGCGTTGCAGCAATCGCGCCAGCACGACCTTGACTTCCACCTGCGCGAAGGCCGCCCCGATACAGTTACGTGGTCCACCGCCGAAAGGCAGAAACGCATACGGCGCGTGCTTCTTGCCGGGATCAAAACGCGAGGGATCGAACGTGTGCGGATCGCGCCAGTAGTCGGGATGTCTATGCGTGAGATAGATCGAATACAGGACGCGGCTGTTTTTCGGGATGTGGTAGCCGTCAAATTCGAGGTCATCGGCAGCGACACGCGATCCAAGGTGAATCGGTGGATGCAGGCGCAGCGTCTCGTCAATCGCCTGCCCCAGACAGGCGAATCC
>DAOTXA010000521.1:0-2547 GCA_034435595.1 Anaerolineae bacterium
CGACCACGCCATTTTGTGGCTGTACCATTGCTTTAGCATCCGGCGACAAATCAGTGTAATAAATGAATTCACATACATGCTTTTAGCTTTCAGCAGGTTTGCTTATCCAATATTCGCGCTAAAGCAGTAAACGCGCCTCCTTATTTGGCGCTGAAACCTTGATGTTCGCGTTCCTATTGCAACTACGGACGCCACGCCGGGGCGTCCTCATTGGCATCGGGATCAAAGGTGAGACGGCGCAGATTGCCCCCGTCGGCGTCCATCACATACAGATCATAGCTACCCGCCCGGTTAGACGCGAACAAAATGCGTCCATCCGGCAGCCAGTGCGGGTGATGGTCATCGGCGAAGGGATAGCGCGTGAGATTGCGCATCTCTGTGCCGTCGGCCTTGATGACGAAAACCTCGTAGTTGAGTCCGCTATCGCTGTGAAAAGCGAGATACTCGCTATCCGGCGACCACGACACATACCAGTCATTGGCGAGTGATTCTGTCAGACGCTTGGCAGGCAGAATATCCAGTACAATCGACCCGGTGTTGCCCGGTTCGTCGGGCGGCAGATTGCGCTGGAAGTCGCTTAACGCGTTCGAACGTGCCAACTCGAAAAACACGCCCGTTTCCATCACATACAAATCAAGGAAGCCGTCCGCTCGTTCCGACGAAAAGGCGACTCGCGTCCCGTCCGGCGACCACGACAGCCGCACATCGTCCGAGGGATCATAGGTCACCCGCGAGATTTGCCCGCTTCTCAGTTCCAGCAGATAGAGGTCGCTTTCGCGGTTGGTCAGGTAGGCGTGATAAGCGATGTACTCGCCATCTGGTGACCACGCCGCCATTGCATCCGTCGAGCCAATTTCACGCGCCGGGGCCGCCAGACGGCGCACGTCGCTACCGTCAAAGTTCACCAGATACAGGTCAAAATCCCCCGCTGCGTCACTGTGATAGACAACGGTTGTCCCATCCGGTGACCATGCCGGATAGCGGTCGTTGCCCATTGAGGTCGTCAATCGCATCGACACACCCCGGTTCACATCCATCAGATACACGTCCCAACTACCCAGCGCATCGCTCATATAAGCGACTTCGGGTCCGCGTGGCAGCAGCGCCCCGGCGACCAGCAGCGGCGGCATCATGAGCATAAGCGCGATGAACGTGATCCCCCCGGCACGAATCACAATCAGCCGGAAGAGGACCGGCAGTCGTTCAACGGGCAGTACGGGCAAGCGTTCGAGCGGAGACGGAGCAGTCATACTTCGTTTTCGTCACCTGTTAAAGCAGCATCAGTTTCTGGATCGGCAGTCGCTTCCGGCTCGGCAGTCGCTTCTGGCTCGACATCAGCACGCTGCGGACGCCATACAGGGAACAGGTAATCGGCGTCACCCTCGGTCAGACGGCGTACATTCTCGCCGTCCGCATCCATGATGAACAGATGCCAGGGACCATCTTCGTTAGAGGCATATACCACCTGCGAACCGTCCGCGCTCCAATGCGGGTCCATCTGCCAGATTTGATCCTCATCCAATGGGCGAATATCGCTGCCATCGGGGTCCATAATGTAGAACTCGACCATACCGTCCACCAGTTCGACGTTGCGCTCGGTGACGAAAATAATATGTTCGCCGTCCAGCGTCCACATGGGGTGAAAATCGTTCGCCGGGTCGGTCGTCAAGCGCATGGATTCGCCCGTTTCCAGATCGAGAATGTAAATGTCCTCGTTGTTGGTGCCTTCGGTGTCGTCGCGGTCGGTGTTGTAGACAAGGCGCGTGCCATCCGGCGACCAGGCGATAAACCAATCACGTGCGCCGTTGATACCATCGCTGGTATAGCGGGTGATATTTTCCTCGCTAGGGAAATCCATGACGTACACTTCCAGATTCAGGTCGCGCAGCGAGGCCCACGCCACCTGTGACGCATCCGGCGACCATGCCGGGTCCCAGTCGATACGCCCGGAGGCGAACGTCTCCAGCGCACCTTGAAGAATACTCAATACCGCGAAGTTGGACCCGTCGGGTTCCACCTGTCCCGGCCCCATTTCGCCGCTGCGGTCGGTCAGGAAGTTGACCATATCTCCGCCGAAGTGCCAGCTAGCGAAAAATTCGTCGGCGTCCGGTTCGCCGTCACCGGTCAGGTTGAGGATGTCGCCGTCCGCATTCATGGTGTAAATATCCCATGTGCCGTCGCGGTTAGAGACGAAACCGAGTTCGCCCGACGGTGAACCCAATGGAATCGGATCGTTGTTGAGGATTTGCGTGACGTAGGCGACTGCGATCACCACGACCGCGACCAGCAGCAAAATCACTGTGGCGAGGATGCGCATCCGCGTGCGTCGTTTGGTTGAGTTGGTGGACATAGGGACGACTCCTTCGGACAATCGCCGACAATAGGGTAATGCGCGAACAGGGCGCAATCTTATCTATTGTAGTCGTAGACGGGGGCGCGTGCGGATTTTTTAAGCACGGTTTCACAAAGGCGCGGTTCAGGGCGCGGATTGTGGCGGGTATTCGTGCAGGATACGCCCGTTTTCGGCGACAATCTGCACGCCGTCGC
>DAOTXA010000522.1:0-3996 GCA_034435595.1 Anaerolineae bacterium
TCAGTACGTACATCCGACAATTGGTCACTGCCCTGGAATCTGTAGAGACCTCAAACGAATTCACTGTCGTACACAGTCGCAAAGCGGAGGAAAGCATCGTATCTCACTTTCGTGTGGCGAGGGTGCTAACACCTCCACATCATCGCTTGGAACGGACTGCGCTTTCTGGTGAACTAACCCGGTTTAATTTCGATGTACTCCATAGTCCTGATTTTATCCCCCCGCGTAGAGGGGCGCGGAGGCATGTGATTACCGTGCATGATCTGGCATTTCTGCATTTTCCTGAACACAAGGATATAGCATCACTGCAATATTATCGTGACCAGATCAAGGCCGCCGTCGTGCACGCAGATCACATTCTGAGTGTCAGTGAAGCCACAAAGAAAGAATTGATCGACATGCTGAACGTTCCAGCAAATAAGATTACTATCCAACCACATGGAATTGACCCACGCTTCAAAGCATATTCACCGCGTAAGCGTAAGACACTTGGAACAATGCTATCTAATTATGAAGGATTGCCCGATCGATTCATCCTGTTTGTCGGCACATTTGAACCGCGGAAAAATATTCCGTGCTTATTAGATGCTTACGAAATGTTGCCGCGCGAAGTACGTGACGAATATGCCTTGCTGCTTGTCGGTCAACCAGGATGGCTGTTCGAGGAAACCATGTTGCGAATCGAAGTGATGCAAGGTGCCGGATACCGAATTCAGGTGCAGAGCAACGTTTCTGACGCCGCGCTGGTAGACATTTACAATGTTGCATCTGTAGTCGTATTGCCTTCATTTTATGAAGGATTCGGCTTACCAATTTTAGAGGCATTGGCTTGTGGTACACCGGCAATTGCCGCGAACAAGTCATCACTCCCAGAGGTAGTCGGGAATGTCGGCATTCTATTTGAGTCCAACAACCCGTATGCACTCAGTATGGCGATTGTAGAATCACTCACCGACAATCAACAATCCCGCGCGTTGCGACTTGGACCACCCTATGCTGCAACGTTCACATGGGAACGATCCGCAGAGATTGCCCTATCAGTTTATAATTCATTGTCTTAGAATGGTGAAATCTCTAGACTGGATAGTCATTCTTGATGCGCACGCTTCTTGTAACAGTAAATCTGCCTTATCCGCCAGCCTCAGGTGGTGCGATACGAATGCTCGGCATTCTGCATGGTATGTATGAGGCAAATCACGAAATCACATTATTGAGTTTTTACAATGGCGATATTCAACTGCAATCTACGCCGCTTTCAACTTATTGCGAAAAGATTGTCACGCTACCACTGCCACCCCGTACTAAAATAGATCGATTACGCACGCTCTTTTTAAGCATACAACCAGATATCGCACATCGCTTTTACGACGACAAATTTGCTCGCACGCTTAGCGAACTACTGCAACAGACTCAGTTCGACCTCATTCAATTCGAGGCAATTGAGGCGGTTTGTTATTTGCCAATCGCAAAGAAACTACAACCCGATGCTATAATCAGCTTTGATACGTTCAATGCAGAATATGCACTTCAACGAAACATGTTCGAAATCGACATTGCGAATATACGCCGCTGGCCTCTCGCTGCATACTCCTATATTCAAATGCGCCGCATCACTCGATTTGAGCGTGAGATGTGCCGTATTGCGGATATTGTCTTCGCTGTGTCAAGTGAGGATGCCGAACTGCTCGCTGATTTTCGTGAAGATAGAAAAGTCTATATAGTCCCCAGCGGCATCTTTGTGAAAGACTATGAGCAATCTGATGTACTTGAAGTTGATCTGAAACAACCCGCGATGGTCTTCACCGGAACAATGAACTATCGTCCAAATGTAGACGCAATACTATGGTTTGCAGAATCTGCGCTACCAGACGTGATTGAACAACGACCGTCAGCACAGCTTTATGTCGTTGGCAATCGACCACATCCTCGGCTAGAATCGTTGCGGTCGCATACTAATATCCACATTACCGGCTGGGTTGACTCGACACAACCTTATCTAAATGCGGCGACCTTGTATGTAGCACCACTGCGTATGGGAAGCGGCACACGCCTCAAACTTCTTGAGGCGATGGCATGTGGTTGTGCAATCGTCGCTACTTCTACTGCAGCCGCGGGGCTTCTTGATGACATAAAACGCGCTATGATCATTGTTGATACTGCACAGGAGATGGCAGAAGCCATTGTCTCGCTGCTCGACGACGTGCAACGGCGACAAGCACTTGGTGTTCAAGCCCGTGAGCTTGTCCGAAAACACTATGATTGGTCAATGCTAACCCCTAATTTGCTAGCCGCTTACAAGGAAAATGGTCTTGGATAGGGAAGCACTGGTCAGGCGCAACACCAGCATGGCAGAAGCTTACCATAAGATTCCTCTCCGTCATTACATCCGACGCGGACTCTTGCACATGGGAGCTTACATCCCCTTCCCGTCTAGTCGAATTCCTGAGCATCCTAGAATCTTACTCATTCGACCGGATCACCTTGGCGATATGCTATTGACCACACCAGCCATCCGCGCCCTGAGCAATGCCCTTCCGAGTGCCGAAATTCATATGCTCGTTGGCCCGTGGTCGGCTGATATTCTGGCAAATTACCCCGAAATTGATGCCATCCTAACTCTCCCATTTCCAGGTTTTAGTCGTAGCCCAAAACCAAATCTTCCTTCGCCATATCAACTGGCCTGGAAATCGTCTCGCCAACTGCGTCAAATCGGGTACAGTACTGCCATTATCCTACGGCCTGATCACTGGTGGGGGGCGATGGTTGCCGCGATGGCAGGAATTCCTCAGCGGGTCGGTTACAATCTGCCTGATACTGCGCCTTTTCTGACTGAACCAATTCCGTTCAAGCATCAGCACGCAGTAGAACAAAATCTACGGCTTGTTGCTCAATGGACTGACAACGTTTCCCGCGAGAAAACACACTATCAGTTCACAGTGGACGATGAACTTGACCGAGCATATATCTCCGCGTATCTACGCGAATGGAACATCTCGCCAACCACACCCATCTTCTGCATTCATCCCGGTTCTGGAACCAAAGTCAAGCAATGGGAGATCGATAAGTGGGTGACTGTCGCAGATACACTCAGCGAGCAGTTTGGAGCACGTGCCGTATTTACCGGTGGGGATCATGAAGTCGCAATTGCCCGCTCAATTGCAGAAAAAATGTCGCAAGAGGCCTGCGTGATTGCGGGAGAAACGGATGTCTATCAATTGGCCGCCTTGTTTGAGCGCTCAATTGTTGTTATCGGTCCCGATAGTGGACCTTTACACCTCGCAGTCGCTGTGGAAACACCGACTGTCGCGCTATTTGGACCTGCCGATCCGGTAGAATTTGGCCCATGGGGACCGCCCGAAAAACACGCCATGCTAACAACCAATATTGGTTGTCGTCCGTGCCGGATCATTGATTGGACGGGCGACGACCCGGAAAATCACCCATGTGTGCGAGAGATCACGGTCGGTCAGGTGTTGGATGCAGCAAGACGTGTTGCCAACCGTTCTAATCTGGTATAACAATCGAATCTAAGCCTTCTTCAGGTTCAGGATATTGAGGATTCATTGAATCTAAGATTTCAACGATCTTTCGTGTAACAATCAAATCTCGATACCATTTGCGATTGGCAGGCACAATTACCCACCGGGCGTAATCGGTATTGCACCGCGATATTGCATCTTCATAGGCGTGCATATAATCACCCCACTGCTCACGCACCGGCAAATCCCCCCGCGAGAACTTCCAGTGCTTATCCGGGCGATCTAACCGATCCTGAAAGCGCTCTTTTTGCTCATCCTTGCTGATGTGCAGGAAGAATTTGAGAATTTGCGTTCCTCCATCATGAAGCAAGCGTTCAAAGTTGTTGATGTGATCGTATCGCTTCTTCCACACGGATTCCGGTACCAGTTGATTCACACGCACGACCAGTACATCCTCGTAATGACTACGGTTGAAGATGTTGATGAATCCCCGTTCTGGCGTGTGATGGTGAACCCG
>DAOTXA010000523.1:0-16370 GCA_034435595.1 Anaerolineae bacterium
GGCCTGTTTGCGGGGCCACCCGCCACGCCGACACGCCTGCCGCTGCCCGAACCGCTGCTCTCAGCCGGGGGCTTCGCCGAAGTGCAGACCATCGACGGCGAAGTATTGTATCTGCGCGACGAACCTACAACACAGGGCGAAATTATACGCTATCTGTACGACCGTATGATTCTGTCAATTGAAGGCGGACCCGTGGAGGCGGACGGCTATACATGGTACGCAGTCCGCACTGAATCTGGCGAATCCGGTTGGGCGGCGCTGGCAGTCAATGACGTGACGACGCTGCTCCCGTTCGATCCCAATGCACCCACCGCGACGCCACCGCCCAACCTCACCCCTGACCCATCTTCATAGGCGAGGGAACCGGGGATAAGGCAAAAACCCGGCAACCGTAGGGAATCCGTCACTGGTCAACGCCACAGCACGCGCTACACTGAAGGCGCAAAGAAGACGCAAAAGAAATCAATGAGGAAACCCTATGATGCGCATCATGAACCCCCTCGCGGTGGCAACGCATGGTCGCTTTTTCCTGTTCGCCATCGTCGCTGTTCTGCTGCTGGCGGGCGGGCGACTAACCGACGAACGCCTGCACGCGCAGGATGTGCCGACCGCATCTGGCTGGATTGCGTGGCTGTTCGAGCAATTCACCGGGACCGTCACGCAAATCCGCGATGACGGCTCGCTGGCGGCGGAGATTTCGCTGCCACTGTCGCCTGCGTTCAACGAATTCGGGCTAAACGCCGTTGTCTCGCCATCGGGCACGCACATCGCCTACATCGGCGCAGACACGCTGACGGGCGGCATCCCCAACCGCCAGTTATTCATCTATGATCTGGCGCTGCGCAGCGTCGTGGCGACCTACAGCCTGCCGCCTGAAGCAGAAGCAAACACACTTGACTATGTGCTAAATCCACTGCTGTTCGATGAGGCGGCGCGGCGGATCGCCTTCGGGTACGTGCTGCCCGGTCCCGGTCGCTGGGAAATCGTCGTCATTGATTATGGCTTCGCGGATGTCGTCGCCACGCTGACCAGCGATGATCCCGGCGCACAAGTGGTAGAAAACGATCTTGTCGTCCCGGCAGTGCAGCGCTATCAGGACGGTGTCGTCACCTTCTCGACTGTGTTTTATGCGACCGAAGCCGGACCCGACTTCCCGACCTTCGCGTGGGCGGTAGACACAGGAACCGTTTCACCCAGCGACGCCTATACCACGACCATCAACGACACCCTATCGCAGACAGGCGAAGTGGTTTCCCCCGGCTTTGATGACCGCTTCGAGGTTGTGCCGCCGCTGGAGGGTGGCCTGCCACAGTTGAACGTGCTGACGGTGTACACGCCGTCTACGGGCGAGCGCTTCCCCTTTTATCATGATGCGGGGCGCACGCTGCTGGGCGTCAACTTCGTGCAAAACGGCGCACGCGTCGTCACCACAGCCTATGACCCGGCGGATGGCAGCACCAACTGGACGGTCGTTGACCGTGGCGGCACGCCCTTGCGCACATTCCTGGCCCCGGAATCGGTGGCGCGTGTGTTTGGCACCGCGCAGGGCTTCGTCTACGTCAGTGGCGGCGACGCACCCACACTCAATCAGGTCATAACCGCAGACGACAGCTTCGAGTCGCGCATTCTGTGGCAGGGCGCACCGGGTCGCTTTCTATCGCTGATCTTCATGCAGTCACTGGCTCCGCCGCAGACCGAGTTCCCGGCATGGGCGCGGCTGGCGGGTCCACAGCCGATTGACGGCTAAAGCGCTGCAAACGGGCGATCAATGCGATTGCCCGAACTGGTTCCTCATTTCGTCCCGGCATCAACCCTGGCATTGACGACATCGTGCATGGCGATGAGTTCGCCAGAAGCCTGCGCTCCGGTGATGCGTGCCGATCTGCCGTGTGATAGGTGGATCGCCGCGCCTGTGCCGACCGGGGCGAAATCGCCCTCGAAGCCGTCGATCAACAGCGACTCAAAATCCTCAACTTCGACCGCGTGCGTGAAGAAGGGCGGCAGCGTCGCCGCTTCGCCCCAGCGGATGCGAAGATCGCGCAGCGATAACCCGTTTACGTTGCGGGCGAATACCGCCGGGATATCATGGCTGAAGAGCGCCTGCTTTATATCTTTGGTAGCGCGTAGATCGAAGTTGCCACCGAGTACCTGCTGCAAGGGTCCACCGACGAGTTTGACCGTCACATCATCAAAGCGAATGTCGTGGATGCAGTCGGCCTGTTCGCCATAGATCAAAATACCCGATTCACTTTCGATCAGCAGATTTTTGAAGCGGACGTTGCGAATCTGCCCGATTTCGGTTGCATCGGGGTCAAAACGTGTCGCAGAGATGTGAACGGGTTCCGCGTGGCCCCACCAGTGCCCCGCCACCAATCGCGTGCGGATGGTCACGTTGCTAACGAGGACGTTCTCGATACTGTATCCGCTGCGCGTGAAAAGGCCGATCCCGCGATTGGCTTCAATAGTCAGATTGCTCAATATCACGTTGCGGATTTCCGCGAACTGCCAGCCGATGCGCACCGCCGCCGAACGACTCTTGAGGTGACAATCGCTAATCACATAATCTGACCCGCCGAACACGACCAGCGCATCGTCGCCCACGTCGATATAGCAGCCAGAGACGCGCACCTGATAGCAATTCAAAAAGTCGAGGCCGTCATCGTTGGGGACGCGGTTGCTACTGTCAAAGCTGTGAATCGTGATGTTCAGTACGCGCACGTCGTGGCATTCGTTGAAGAACACGGTCCATGTAGGCGCATTGGCGATGGTCACATCCTGAATCACGACATTGCGGCAGCGATAGAAGCGTAGCGGGCGACCGGGTCGCGGTTGGCGTGCCAGATAGGGAGCCTGTTCTTCGTGGAGCGGGGTATCGCCGTAAGTTTCGCCCTGCCGCGTGTACTGGATGTCATAATCGGCTTCGTCGCTGTGCTGCTTGGCGCGATCATGTACGAAGGCCAGCCCGTTACCGTCGATCTGCCCGCGTCCGGCGATGGTCACATTTTCCAGATCAACACCTGTTAGAATGCCCTCACGCGGGAATTCCGGGTTCCATTCGGGGTCAGAGTCGCCATAGTCGTCAGGGTTCGGGGTCGCCAGCAGCACCGCGCCCGCTTCCAGATACAGCGTCATGTTGCTGACGAGTTCGAAGGGCTGAACCAGAAATCTGCCGGGGGGAATATAGACGGTCCCGCCGCCGTTGTCGCTGACATTGGAAATCGCCTGTTTGAGTGCGGGCGTATCATCGGCGATGCCATCGCCCGTCGCGCCGTAGTCTTTAATGGTAAATACCGGTAAGCCTGCGGTCATTTGAAGTCGCCCCTTTGCATTGTGGCTGACAGTATCTCCAATGTACCGTTAGCAGGCGGTTCGCGCTAGAAGGCCCTGTGCTATAGGTCATATAGCCTTGACGATGCCAACCACTTGACGGGGCAAGTTTGGCTCTCTCAGTGGATACAAAATACCCGTTTATTGTCGATACTAAATATGTTGTTTACGCACATAACGGAGTAATTATGTCACGCAAATGGCTATTTACGCTTACTTTGCTTTCTGTACTATGCTTACTGCCCCTTGCATTGACAGCGCAGGACGCTGAGGAAACCCCTGAGCCGCCCGCTGGTGGTGAAATGGAAGTTGAAACCACCGAAGAGCCGCTTGATGTCGATGTTGAAATCACCATGGAACCGCCTGCTGAAATGACGATGGAACCGTCGGCGGAAATGACGCAAGAACCGGACATGGAAGGCATGGTAGATACGATGCCGATGCCGTCGGGAACCGAAGTTTCGCTGGAAAACCTGACGAACGACACGGACGAGTGGTACGGTGAGGTCGTCAGCGTTGAAGGTGTGATCACACAGTTTATGAACATCAACATCATTGTGCTGGGTGAAGATGTGCCAATTGATGATGATCAGGTGCTTGTGATCAATACCAGTGGTGAATTTTTCGACCCGATGTTGATTAACGGAGCACGTGTCAACATTACCGGTCTGGTCCGCCGCTCCTTTGAGGATAATGTGGACTCTTTAGAAGAGTTTGAAGAGCAGGTCGAATGGGAGGGAGACGAAATGAGCGTCGATAACCCGATGACCAGCCTGTATGACGGTAGCCTGCCGGATGACTTCAATGGCTACACTGTGATCGAACTTCAGGATATGCGTGGCGTCACTGTAATCGACGATAACCTGGATAACGACGAAGAGGAATAGAAATCAGTCCTCTACTATGCGTGTCGCTCTATCTCAGTGAACACTCAAAGATAGCGTGACACTTTCTATTGAATAACCTGTGAATCAAAAGGATAGATTAAATGAAACTTCGTACATCTCTGGTATTCTTCAGCCTTCTAGCATTGCTGATTGTGATGCCGTTCTCAATTGCGGCCCAGGATAATACCCCAACGCCCGAACCGGTTCCCACTGAAGAGCCGGAACAAGAGGAAGAAGAATTTCCTGCTTTGGAAACGAATCTTGAAGAGTTGACCGGCGACACCGATATCTTTCTTGGTGGCGTGGTGACATTGGAAGGCGTATTAACCAAATTCGTCAGTGCCAATATCTTCATCGTGGGTGAGGATGTACTCATTGATGATGATCAGGTGATGGTCATCAATAGCAGTGGAGAGTACTTGCCTTTCGACGTGTACAACGGTGACATTATTTCGGTGACGGGCATTGTTCGACGTGGCTATGAAAACAATCTCGACATCGACATCGAAGAGTTTGACCTCGAAATTGACTGGGTTGGCTTCGATGAACCCATCAATAACCCAATCGCAACCTATTATGCGGGCAACATCCCGGACGAGTACTGGGACATCACAGTTATCGAACTGACGAGCTTGGACGATCTGGTCGTTGTAGAATCGTTGCTTGAGGACTAAAGCTCTAAACCTACGCATATGAATTAACATATAGCCCGTGTATTAGTGAAGGTTGTAAGCACCCCCCGCTTACAACCTTTTTTGCGTTCGTAGACTTCGCATTCGCAGACGATAACCGCGCCTCAACGCACGCAGGCGACATTGCCCCCCCGCAAGGGTAAAGGCCAGATCAGCGTGTGTTAAACTTGCTAGAATCTGGCCCCGGCGGGTGCATAACCGTTTGGAATGGTATCATCAGCAACTTGGAAACCCGAATTTGCGTATAAATAGTCGGTGGGCTGTGTGCCCGTATCCACAGCGCCCAAATCGTCTTCTATCATCCACTTGCCGGTAAAATCATAGAGAACCGCTTTGCTTGAAATGGGGCGGGTATCCACCGTACAATACAGTTGAATTCACATGATTCAAATAAATTCACGCAGCGTACATTCACGCACAAAACAGATTTTGGAGCATCCGGCATGGCCCTGCAATCCGGCGACACCCTTGGTCAATACAGCATACAGGCGCAGATCGGCGTGGGCGGCATGGCGACCGTCTACCGGGCGTTCCATGAACGGCTTGACCGTGTGGTGGCAATCAAGGTCATGCACCAGAATTTCAGCAACGACCCCAATTTCCGCGCCCGCTTCGAGCGCGAGGCGAAGATCGTCGCCCGGTTGGAACACATGCACATCGTCCCCATCTACGATTTCAGCGAGCAAGAATCGCAGCCCTATCTGGTGATGAAGCATGTTGAGGGTCCTACGCTCAAAGATATGCTGCGCAAACGCGCCCTCACCCCGCAGGAAATTGTCGCAATTATGACTTCCGTCGCCGACGCGCTGCATTACGCGCACAGTCGCGGGGTCCTGCATCGTGATATTAAGCCCTCCAACATCCTGATCGACGCGGCGGACGGTCGCCCGTATCTCACCGATTTTGGACTGGCGCGGCTGGCCTCTGCCGGGGAATCGACCATGAGCGCGGACGTGATGCTGGGCACGCCACACTATATCTCGCCGGAACAGGCGAAGGGCACGCTTGATCTGGATGCCCGCACCGATATTTATTCGCTGGGTGTCGTGTTGTACGAACTCGTCGTCGGACGTGTGCCCTTCACCGGAGACACACCCTACGCCATCGTCCACGACCATATCTACTCGCCGATGCCTGATCCGCGCACGCAGAACCCGAATGTGTCGGATGCGGTGGCGCAGGTGCTGGAACGCGCCCTCGCCAAGAATCCGGCGGAACGCTATCCAACGCCACGGGCGATGATCGAGGACTTTCGTCGTGCCGTCGCCGGGGATCAGTTGACGCCGCCCCCGGTGCAGGAACCGCCTCGCGTTAAAGGCGACTCCCGCCCCGGTGAACAGGTCGGGGCAAACACCGCCTGGAATTCCGAGCAGGTCCAGAAAAACTGGGAGCAGCGTGCCGAAGAGTGGGGCTTCAAAGCCGATGAATGGGGCGAGCGCATCGGTCAATGGGGCGAGAACTTCGGCTCGAAGGTCGAGGGCTGGGCCACGCAGTTCGGCGAGAAGATCGAACAGGCCGCCGTCGCCGCCAAACTGCTTGAAGAGGGCTACGGTCTCAGTGAAGAGGAGCGACTCCGCAAGCGCATCGAAGACCGCATGAAACAGCGCCGCGAGGACTTCAGCAGTTTGATCGCGCATATTTTCTTCTTCATGATTTTTGGCGTTGTGTTCATGGGCTTTGACGATTATGTCAACACCCTGCTGACCGAAGGGCTGACCACACCGGGCGGCCTGTGGCAGTGGATAGCGACCTTCTGGTTTCTGGGGTTAGTCGGCAATATCTTCGAGTATTTAAACAAGTATGGGCTTTCCGGCGACCGTCAGGAGCGCATCATTCAGAAGGAAATCGAACGCGAGCAGCGCCGCTTAGAGAAATTGGGCATGTCGCGTTCTGGCGCGAAGGCCAAAAACGATGCCGCGACAGGCAAAGCCAAAAACGATGTGACCTATCAGGATGCGGTGAACCTGACCACCGACCAGCGCCAGTACGATGCACAAAGCACGCCACCGCCCGTCCGCTTGACCGGAGACGGCGAGTTCACCGAGAGCTTTATCGACGAAATCGACGATCAGGACGGACGCGCCGCCCGTCGCTAGCCGTCGCCTGTGAGTACGTATGAGACATTGAGGGGAACGCATGTCCAACTATATTGACGAAGAAAAGATTCGCAGACGTGTCATCAAACGCATGGAAGAGCGACAGGGCTTACTGATTCATGCGGCGGCCTATATCGTCGTTAATGTAATTTTGTGGACCATTTTCCTCGGGAGTGGCGTCAGTTTCCCCTGGCCCATGTTCGTCACCGGATTCTGGGGCATCGGCATGTTCGCCCATGCCGCTGAATACTGGAACGAATACGGCGGCGGTGCGACCCGGCGCGAGCGGACTATCCAGCGCGAGATCGAGCGCGAACGCCAACGGCTCGGCCTATCTGAAGACGAGTTCTACGGCAAGCCCAAAAACGACCGCCTCGCCGACGATGGCGAGTTGTTCTACGACGAAGACGGCTATCATCAAGATCAATCGCGGCGGTAAAGCCCGCATTTAAGTATTTGATGCCTTGTGAAAGTTGAGGAATCGCGTGTCAAATTATCTGAACGAAGAGGCAATTCGTCAGCGGGTCATGAAACGCATGGAGGAGCGGAAAGGCGTGCTGATCCATGGGGTTGCTTTTGTGCTATCCAATATATTGATCTGGGTTGTCGCGCTGATGCTTGGCCTGCCCTTGTGGATTCCGCTGATTGCTACCGGGGGATGGGGCATCGGCATGTTCGCCCATGCCTTTGAATACTGGAACGAATACGGCGGCGGTGCGATCCGGCGCGAACACACCATCCAGCGCGAGATTGAGCGCGAGCGTCAACGGCTCGGCCTATCTGAAGACGAATTCTACGGCAAGCCCAAAAACGACCGCCTCGCCGACGATGGCGAGTTGTTCTATGACGATGGCGAATATCATCAAGATCAATCGCGGCGGTGATAAAATCCGACTTTTTGAGTAAGCAAAACACATTTGACTTTAATCGACCGAAGAGCGCTTATGACCCTGACATCCGGTTCTACACTTGGCCCGTATGAATTGATCGAGGAAATTGGCAGCGGCGGTATGGCGACTGTATTCAAAGCCTATCACGAGCGGCTGGACCGCAACGTCGCCATTAAGCTGATGCACAACAACTTTCTGGCAGACCCGGCCTTCCGCGCCCGCTTTGACCGTGAAGCCAAGATCGTCGCACGCCTCGAACACCCGCATATCGTCCCCGTGTATGACTTTGACGAACACGATAAACAGCCCTATCTGGTGATGAAGTTCATCCCCGGTCAGATGCTAAAAGACAAACTGCGCCGGGGCACGCTGCCGACTGCCGAGGTCGTGCGCATTATGGATGCCGTCGCCGATGCGCTGACCTACGCCCACGAAGAGGGCATTTTGCACCGCGATATCAAGCCGTCCAACATCCTCTTTGACGAGCGCGACCGCCCCTATCTGACCGATTTCGGGCTGGCGCGGCTGACCGCCGCCGGAGAATCAACCATGAGCGCGGACGTGATGCTGGGTACGCCACACTATATCTCGCCAGAACAGGCGAAGGGGCAAACCGACCTCGACGCCCGCACCGATGTCTATTCGCTGGGCGTCGTGCTGTACGAACTGGTCGTCGGGCGCGTGCCCTTCAGCGGTGATACGCCCTATGCCATCGTCCACGATCATATCTACACACCCCTGCCTGACCCGCGCAACGCGAACCCGAACATCTCGGATGCAGTGGCAGGGGTATTAGAACGCGCCCTCGCCAAAACCCCGGCGGAGCGTTACGCAACGCCACGGGCGCTGATGGATGCCTTCAAGCAGGCTGTCAGCGGTACAGACGCGGGCAATCGTCCACCTTCTCAGGTCGCCCCGGTGGTTGCGCCGCCACAGACACCCCAACCACCGGCGCAAGCACCATCACGCCGTCGCGGTCCGCCGCGCCCGCCGTCTGCCCCCAGCCCGCCGCAGATGCCAGGGGCATCACAAATGGGCAATAATCCCGCCTTCGAGATGCAGCGCTCCATACAAGAGTCGTACCGGGATGACAGCATCGCCGCCGGGGACGAAGCCAATCCAGTACGTATGACATGGCGACCGGGGGCCGAGTGGACGCGGGGCCTTGACGGACGCTATGGCTTCTATTCACCGGATGAAATCGAGAGCGAGATTAACGCTTTGCCGCAGGACCAGGCGATTCGTGTCCGCGCAGAACGCAAGATCAAGGCGCGTGGCGAAATGCTGATGGTCAACGGGATTTTCGCCGTCATCATCATTATGCTGTGGTTCATCTATCTGTTCACATCATTTCCGGGGCATCCGTGGCCCGTGTGGGCCATGCTGGGGATGGGCATCGCATCGTTCTTCATCTGGATCGACTACCGCGAAAAACACGGCGCAGGTCGTGAGACCCGCGAAGACGCCGTCCAGCGCGAAATCGAACGCGAACGTGCCCGGTTGAGCGGTGTATCGCCACTCGAAGCAGATCGCGCAATGCGCAAAGCCAAGAACGACGATGCCGCCGTCAACCTGACGACCGATCCACGCGCAATAGATGACCGTCAGGTGCGCCTAACCGGCGACGGCGAACTCACCGACAGCTTTGTCGATGAGTATTATGACGATGGAGAAGGCGATGATGGGAACACCGCACGGCGCTAACCTGTGGATTGCTGCGCCTTCGGCACACAACTGCGCAACTCGCCGTCGGTGCGCATAATGTGATCTACGATCCAGCGCTCTAACGACGCAAAGGTCTTTACGATCACATCGGGATCGGTGTCTTCGGCGTAGTAGTGGTCATAGAGGCGCGTGAATTCTTCAAGGAACCAGCTATGTTGATCGCGGTTGTGTTCGGCGATGGGGCAACCGTATTCTTCCATGCAGCGTTCTTCTCGCCCGAAGTGCCAGTCGGTGTAAAACTGTACGAAGTTGAGGAGTTTTCCCGTTTCCTCACGCCCTCGCCCTTCGTTTAGCGCGTCGGACAGTAGATTAAAACGCTTGATAAGCTCTTTATGCTGCATGTCGATTTCTGCAATCCCTGTGGACATCTCATGAGTCCATTCGATCATCATGGCTCCCATAGCTTTTCTACGTAACAGACAAAATAAATCGCAAACATTGCGAATTACAACAGCGCCATACCTACTTTACATCAATTCTTCTCATCCAAACTTAAGATTTTGAGGTCGATAACGAAATTGTTATAGGCATTACGTAGGGTCGTAATCAAAATCGCCACCAGGCTAGCGCGGCGGCGATATCGAAGTCGATGCGATTGTGGGGATAGGCTGGCTATTCTGCGCAGGCGGGGTCGTTCTCGCTTATGCAAAAGTGATAGCCGTCATGTTCAATCCGTTCGAGAAAGAGCCGGTATGGAAACGCCCACTCCGGTTTATCGCCTTCATAGCTCACCACGAAGATATATGGCTTCCCGGCTCGCAAAAAGGTGAGCGCGTTTAACACGTCTTCATCGCGCCCCGCCCAAATACACCGCGAGGTCGGTTGTTTAATATCAAAACGGCGATTATATAGCATCACATATGGGCGTGGGATCGCGTTTTCGATGTCGATATCTTCTACTTCCGCCGTGGCAATCTCTTCTTCGGTTAATTCGCGGAAGCCATTGCTCATCAAGATGCGATAGTTGCCGCTAACAGGCACGGTAAACTCAACGCTAGAGACGCGATTCTGATACTGCGGGCGACCGCGCTGCCAGTACACCTTGCGACAGCCAAAGCCGCGCAGGGGCAACCCTGCCATCATAATGGGCGAATCCACGGTGATTTCGCCTTCCAGCATAATATAGCGCTCGCTGATAGGGCGAGCAGACGCCGCGTCGTACAACACGAAAGAACTGATGAGGATGGTCGCCAGCAGGCCAGCAACCAGTATATTGCGAGTGCGATGTTCCATGATGACCCCGACGGTCGAACTCGTTGAACGAAAATTGGAGCAATGGATAAAGCTCTACGCCATTATCATATAGGCGGCGGGGCATTTGTGGCATAAAAAACCGGAAAAATTCGGGGGTTTTTCATCTGTATTACGATTATATTATGGCAAAGTCTACCGTCTTTACTAATCATGCCACTTTGCACGCTGCCGCACGTATACACACATACAGATAAACAGCCCACATATTTGAGAACCGGTTGCTAGCGCTTTATCGATGCGCGTTTGCCGGTATAATCTAATTGTACGCATTGATTGATGATATCGGGGACACACACCCTATGACGCTCCCTGTAAACGAACAAATTGGCCCCTATAAGATCATCGAACAGCAAGGGACCGGCGGCATGGCGACCGTCTACCGGGCGTATCACGAGCGCCTTGACCGCGATGTCGCCATCAAGCTGATGCATCGCGGCTTTTTGCAAGACCCGCAGTTTCATGCGCGTTTTGAACGCGAAGCGCGGATTGTCGCCCGCTTAGAGCATCCCAGCATCGTGCCCGTATATGATTATGACGAGTACGAGGGACAGCCGTTTCTGGTGATGAAGTTCATCGCCGGACAAACGCTCAAAGACCGTTTGCGCAAAGGTGCGCTGCCGCTGGATGAGATTCTGGATTTGATGCCCAAAATGGCAGATGCGCTTGATTACGCGCACGAACGCGGCATCCTCCACCGCGATATCAAACCCTCCAATATCTTGATCGACGAGACAGGCCGCCCGTATTTGACCGATTTCGGTTTGGCCCGCATTACGCAGGCGGGTGAATCCAGCATCAGCGCCGATACCATGCTGGGCACACCGCATTACATGTCACCAGAACAGGCGCAGGGCGTCCCCGATATTGACCACCGCACCGACATCTACTCATTCGGCGTCATCCTTTACGAACTGGTGACCGGCGCACCGCCCTTTGGCGGAGAAACAGCCTACGCGGTCATTCACAAGCATATCTACGCCGCACCGCCCGATCCCGTTGAAGTGAACAGCGAGGTTCCGCCAGACGTTGCGCGAGTACTCGTTCGCGCATTGGAAAAAGCCCCGGCAGATCGTTTTTCGTCTGCCGACGCGCTGATGCAGGCGTTCCAGCAGGCCGTCGCCATGAGCGGGTTGACCAAACTGGACGAGTCTCGCATTAGCATGGCGTCTCAAAGCCTGAAGAGCGTCAACCAGCGCACACCCGGCGGCGGCACGTATAGCAGTGTCAATCAGGCAGATGGCAGCCCGCAGGCCCCGGACCTGCCGATTTCCGATCGCTTTGGCGTGATGGTGAACGATGTGGCTAAACGCGTGGCGGAAGTCGTGCAGGATTTCGGGCGCACCATGGAATCAAGCGCATCGCGCCGAGAATTCGCGGAGAATTTGCGCCGCGAGCTAAGATCAGACGACGATACCGGGTCGCGCAAGCGCAAGGCCGTCGTCGTTGGTCCCGGCACGAAGACGAGGGGCAGCAGCAACAAAGCCAAACGTGCCGCTGCTGCCATTAGTTCGCCGGTTGATATTGAGGAGGAATGGCGTGCAGAAGAGGACGAAATCCGCCGCCGGGTGCAAAAACGTATCCGCGATCGCGGCGGTTTTATCTTGCACGCGGGGATTTTCGGCATCGTCATGATCCTGACCTTCTTCGGTCAAAGCGGATCGCAGAACGCCATCCGCGAGGGAATCGGCTCGTCGGCAGATACGGCGTTCTTCGCGCCGATGGTCGGCATATCGCCCGCGCTGTTGCTGTTGTTCTGGTGGGGGGCGGGGGTGCTGGCACACGGAACACGCGTGTTTTTTAATACCGGTTTCTTTGCAGACCGCCAGCAAGTCGCCACGCAGCGCACCATGTCGCGGATTTATGGCGATGACTGGCAACAAACCGCCCGACCAGGCGACTATCGTAAAATCCGGCGAACAGTCGAAAATCGCGCCAATCGCGCTATCGGCCTCATCACTCATGCGATTACAGCGTTTGGCTTCTGGCTGGGCGTAGCGGTGATCTGGGAACCCGTACAGCAGACTTTGCAAAATCTATTCGCGGGTGATGCGGCAATGCTCGCCGTCACCGCAGAACTGCCAGTCATCGAACTCACCTTCGGCTTCATGGTCCTGACACTGATGGTTCATGCGCTGGTAGTGGTGTTGGGGATGATCGGCGGTGCAGAGGCCCGCGAGCGGGCCATCCAGCGCGAAATCGCCCGTTCCGGTCTGCGTTCGCCATCTATACGGTCACCGCGACAGGCCGTCACTGGCGATCATCCTTTTGAACCACTTGAAACACCCGATGAAAAGACCAAAAACGAAACCGCACAGCCGCCTATCCGCCTGACCGGGGACGGTGAGTTTACCGAAAGCTTCGTCGATGATATAGCGGATCAGCAACGGAACCAGCGCGGCTGAATCCGTGTCTCACAGAAAAACGATAGCAGGACATGATGACCGAACAACGCCAACCCCACAGTGAACAGGAAGAGGCATATCGTCGTATCGTCGGGCGTGTAGAAAAACGCTTCGAGGTTCGCACGCAATTCGCCGCGCATCTGGCGGCCTTCATCGCTATGGTCCTCGTCTGGCAGACGATACTGCCAGACATCCAGTTCTGGAACGTTGTGTTCGGGTTCTGGTTCGCAGGACTCATGATTCACGGCATCAACACGCTGTTCTTTGAACTGCGTGAGCGTGCCATCGACCAGCAACTCGAACACGCCGGGTTGATTGATCCCGGCAAGCTCAAGCGCGGGGGCGTCGATGAAAACGTCGATCAGGGCGCACGTCTGGTCCGCCTTAGCGAAGACGGCGAACTCGAACCGCTCGATGATCCGTTCATCGAGAATCACGACCAGCAGGCGCGGCGATAGCGCCACGCTGCCACAACTTGTAAAGTAAAGATTTGATGCAATAGCCTTGATCAGTGACGACTATAATTCGCCTGTCCTCAGCCCTTGCACTACTGCCCCGCGCTTTGCCCGGTCGGGGTCAGCGGAATGTATTCTTGCTCGCTCCACCAATCGGGCCAGTCGGCGTAACTTGCCGCCGCCACGTTGAAATACTCGTCCAGAATGCGGCGGGTGATCGGCGCGGCAACCTCAGAGCCTTCGCGGGAGTTTTGCGCCATGACCATAATCGCGATTTGTGGATTGTCTCGCGGCGCATAGGCGACGAACCACGCGTTCGGTGGTTGCGGAGTCGCTTCAGCGGTCCCGGTCTTACCACAGACCGTATACGAAGTCGGCGGATGGAACTGCGCGGTGCGGTCCCCAAAGCGAATGTAGGCCGTGCCGAAGTCCGCATCGGTGGTGACGCCGCACATCCCCGCCTTGATATTCTCCAGCACACCCAATTCGAAGTCGAACGTGCCCATCACACTCGGTTCGGCGTTGAAGGTGACCGGCGTGCCGTCAAAACCGCCGACCTGCTCCACCAGATACGGTTCGTAGACCGTCCCGCCGTTGGCAATCGCGGCGACGGCGACCGCCATTTGAATCGGCGGAAGCTGCACGTTGCCCTGCCCGGTCGAGGCATTGACGGCGTCGGTTTTGCCCGTTGGCTGGTCAACCAACTGCGCGGTCGATTCCGGCAGACCGAAACGCGCCTGTAGATTATAGTTGCCGCCCACACCCATGCGCCGCGAGTAATCTGCGACTGCACCCGGAGCAACTTCGTCGAATAGATAGATACCGCCGTATTCCCAGTAAAAAGGGTTGCACGACGACATGAGCGCCTGCGCCGGGGTGACCGTTCCGGCGGCGGGCAGATCATCGGCAACACGCCAATCCGCTCGCGGTTCAGGCACCGTATCGCCCAGATCACGCCCATCCCAGAACAGATCACACTCAAAGGTGTCGTTGGAACCGATCAAACCTTCGTTCATGATCGCGGCGTGGGTGATGATCTTGTATACCGACCCCGGCGAAAACGTCGCCTGTGTCGCCCGATTTAACAGCGGTTGGCGGGTGTCCTGCGTGAGTGCGCTGACTGCCGCCCCCCGGTCGAAGATCGGCGCGTTGGGATTGAAAGCCGTCGGGTCCAACAAAGGATAGCTGACCAGCGCCAGAATCGCGCCTGTGTTCACGTCGAGTACGACCGCCGATCCGCCCGCGCTGATGTTGCGTTCCGCCGTACCCCACGCCGCCCAGTTGCCGCTGGCGTTGTTATATGCATCCGCCATGGCCTCGGCGGTGATGCGCTGCAACTCGCGGTCGATGGTCAACTGCACCGGGGCAGGCAAACTGCCGCCCGCCGTCGCAATCTCGCGCAGGGTCGCGCCACCCGGCCCCACAATGCGCAAGGTACGGTCGGGGCGTCCGGCGAGGGTTTCTTCGTATGCCGATTCGATGCCATATTGACCGATCAACGCCCCCTCTTGATAACCGCGCTCAATCACGAATTCCTGCGTCTGGCTGTCACCGATTTGCCCGATGTAGCCCACGACATGCCCCATGATGTTGCCGCCCCAGTAGGTGCGCAGGGTCGCGGTTCCGGTGAATTCCTCGTCGAGAGCGCATATGCTGTTCAGACGGTCGAAGTTGGCGTTGTAAATGTCTTCTGGCAGCCAGCCAATATTGAAGCGTGTTTCTGGCCCCCAGGGCAAAAAGCGATTGCGCGTGATCTGAATGTACTCGTTCATCAGGTCCGCCAGCAGAACAATGCAGTCATCAACGTTGGGCATGTTGTTCTCGATGGCATAGAAGCCGACCATCGTGTCGCGGCTGGCGATGACGTTACCATCGCGGTCGTAGATATTGGCGCGTTGCTGCGTGCTGCCAGAGGTGGCAAGACGCGCTGTCCCCGCCAACCCTTCGAAGATGTCCATCGTCGTCCACGCCACACGCCACTGACCGTTATCATCGACCAGACGCATCAGGCGGTTGCTTTCGGTCAATTCTCCGAAGACGCTGGTCCTCAGTGTCACGTCATAGGTCACAGCGGCAGAAAGCCCCTGTAATCTGCTGTTGCGCACAGTGTAGGCGACCCCGGTCAGCCCCAGTGAGCCACGGGTTTCTTCGTAACGGGTGATAAAGACCGCTTCTGAGGTGTGAAGCTGGCTTTGTGGATGCAGCAATGCGTACATGGCGGGGAAATCCGCCCGATCCCATGCGTCGAGAAACGCCTCGACCACCGCAGACGGCGTGTTCTGTGCACGCACGAAAACCGGCAGCAGCAAAAACGCGATCAGCAGCAGCAGGGCGCGGCGTTGGTTGGTCATAAGCAATGGTCGCCTTCTACACAACAGACGGTAGACGGCGATTTTACGGTTGGGCGTGGCGTGGCGTAAGGGCAAATTCCGCCGCGTGGGGTAAACGCCGGGTTAGCGGGTCATATTGCCAGAAAGCGCAGTTAGTGATTCCACACCTACAAAATAGGTCCCCGTCGTCTCGCTAGAGATGCCGAGGATGCGCACCGCCCATGTTCCCGGCACGTCGATGACGCATTGCAGCGTGACGTTGGTTTCTCCGCTGACGAAACCCTGCGACCCCATATCCGCGCAGACCTCGTG
>DAOTXA010000524.1:0-9675 GCA_034435595.1 Anaerolineae bacterium
TGCAACACAGACCCGGCAATATTAAATCAAAAACCGGCAGCGAATCGCGTGCCGGTGCGTGTAGAATATGTGCGGGGAGAGTGGGATTCGAACCCACGGTACCCGTGAAGATACACCTGTTTTCAAGACAGGCCCGATAAACCGCTCTGGCATCTCCCCTGTACGGGTATCTGGCGGAGAGAGTGGGATTCGAACCCACGGTACCCTTGCGAGTACACCTGTTTTCGAGACAGGCCCAATCAACCACTCTGGCATCTCTCCGAGTGAAATCAGATTATACAGGAAAATAGTCGGCAAATTCTAGTCTGAAGATGACACGGGCGCATCGCTACACAAGTCGATTTTCAATCTCATGCTAACCTCAAATATACGGAACCGTTTCCAAAAACATTACAGGAAATGACAACGTTATCATAATATGAGTATCGTATGAGTGAAATCCAAATTTTTTACTTAGTTTGTATCGAAAATGGACCTTTATTGCCCTCTCTTAAGTATCAAGACAGTCCAAATCAGGTAAAATGATTATTGTAAATTGACGTTACCTAGCGAGTCGCACATTATGGCAGTGATCCTCCTAGTTGAAGATAATCATGAAATGCTACAGGCGCTTACCGATGCGTTGAAATTGAACAAGCATCGCGTGATCCCCGCCCGATCCGGCGAAGTTGCGCTGCATGTCCTCAACACGATGAGCGCACCGCCCGACCTGATTATCACTGATTTTCGGATGCCCGACATGAAT
The DNA here is from genome assembly GCA_034435595.1 of Anaerolineae bacterium. GTDB lineage: Bacteria > Chloroflexota > Anaerolineae > Aggregatilineales > Phototrophicaceae > JAVJSU01. Next base: position 746 of record DAOTXA010000524.1, read on the forward strand.
GGCATTGAATTGATGCGGGAAATCCGCAATCATCCGCTGTGGTCGAACATCCCCATTGCCCTCATGAGCGGGCAAACTGACCTCGAAACGATAGACAACCCGCACGCCAACGCATTCATTCCCAAACCGTTCAAGGTGCAGCAACTCGAAGATACGGTCGCACAGTTGGTGGTGTAAAACAAGATTAGCGTCTTCTTTACATCTGGGCGCGGACCGACTATAACTATAGGCACTTTTCGTAAACGGGCATTATCGCCCGTTTTTGGCGTCTAAAGGATGTACGCGGGCGGCGCTGCCGGTGCCGTATGCGTGTAGCGAAAATCTTATGTCAAAAACTCTGGTCATGGTCAACCCGTATGCCGCCAGTGGACGGGCACTCGCGGCATGGGAACGCAGCGCCCCGCTATTGGCCCCGCACCTTGACGGGTTGCGCGTGGTCGTGACCCGGCAACGCGAGCGCATTGTGGAGCATTTGACTTCCGCTTATGCCGACGATATCCGGCAGGTGATCGGTGTCGGTGGCGACGGCACCAATTTTACCCTGCTCAACTCGCTCATTCCCTTCAATCACCAGCACGCAGCCCACCATCCACTCACTTATGGCATGATCCCGGTCGGAACCGGGTGCGACTGGGCACGCAGCCGGGGCATCCCACGAGATCCGCAGCAAGCGGCACGCTGGCTGTTGACCTCGCCGCCCCGCGCCGTTGATGTCGGGTTGTTACGCATGGATGACGCCAAAGAACGCTATTTTCTCAACATCGCCAGTACCGGCCTGGGCGGCGAAGTTGATGCACGGGTCAGCCGGGTGACAAACCGCCGCCCGTGGACGTTTTTGCGAGCGACTGTCTCCGCCATTCTCGACTACAAGCCACAGCGCGTGACGGTATCGGTGGATGGTGAGGGCTGGTTCACGCGGGAAACGCTGCTGGTCGTGATCGCCAATGGCACGACCTTCGGGCATGGTATGAAGATCGCGCCGGATGCACGCTCGGACGACGGCTACTTTGATGTAATCGTATTGAGCGATGTCTCGAAACCGCGCCTGCTGGCGGCGCTCGGACGTGTTTACACCGGCAGCCACCTCACACACCCGGCGATTTCCTTCCGGCGAGCAAAAACAGTCACGGTGGAATCACACGACGGGCCGCTGGCACTTGATCTTGATGGAGAGTATCTGCGTAGCACACACCTTGACTTTACTATCAAGCCGGGGTTGCTGGCGATGCGCGGCTGACACCCGATACGAACATATATACTAATCTGTTTCGTAGTGTTGCGGGTGGTCAGCACGTAAGATATATTCAGAGTCTATTGTTGGTTTGTTATCGTGTTATACTATTTGTGTGGAAACGCTTCCACACCATCACGATATTTTTTACAGGCAACATAAGGAAAATAGTTTTGTCCCGCCCCACTATTCGAGATGTGGCGAAACGTGCCGGCGTAGGTATCGGCACCGTTTCGCGAGTTCTTAACAATAGCAAACAGGTGAGCAAAGCAACACAGGCGCGTGTCCTGAAGGCTATCGACGACCTCGGCTTCAAACCCAGTCATGTCGCCCGTCAACTTCCCCGCAAAACCCGGCTGCATAACATCGGCGTCATCACCCACTCGTGGTTTAACTATGACTCGTTTAGCGCTCGGCTGCGCGGCGTGCAGCGTGGCTTGCTAGAGCTGGAAGCCCCCTTTGAACTCATCCTTTATAACGTGAGTTCGTTAAAGAGCTATGATGAGCGACTCAAGACCATTACGGTTGCCGGTCCGGTAGAAGGTCTGCTGGTGATTGATCTTGACATCAGTGAAGAACACCGCAAAATGCTCGACCGCACCAACATCCCCTACGTGGGACTCAACGAACGACAGGGGCGCAACTGGCCCACCCTCGGCTGTGACAATCACATCGGCAGCCAGATGGCAGTGCAGCATCTCATCGACCTCGGTCACGAGCGCATCGCCTACGTCGGCGACGAATTTCTGGATAGCTATGGCTTTTTCACCAGCAGCGAGCGCTTCGAGGGCTATAAACGCGCTCTTGAGGATGCCGGTCTGCCGGTGCTGGAAAAGTATGTGCGGCTTGGTCCCTTTGGGGATGAGGTAGCGCAGCGTATCACGCCTGATCTGCTGGCATTGAAAACGCCCCCGACCGCAATTTTCGCCATGAGTGACACACAGGCGCTCGGCTGCATCGCAGCGGCACGTAATGCCGGTCTGCGCGTGCCGGATGACCTTTCCGTCATCGGCTATGACAACATCAATCTGGCGCGTTACACCGGGCTGACAACGGTCAACCAGCACCTCGAAACCGGTGGTAGTTACGGGATTCACTACCTGATCTCACTCATCAACCGGGACAAAGACAGCGAAAAACCCAAGTTGCCCGCGCTGGAAGTCGTCGAACGAGCAACGACCTGTCCGCCGGGTTGAACGCGCTATTCTGTCTGGCGATTCCCCGGCAATTCCAGTGCCATCGCAATGTTCTGAGAGACGCGAATTGCCTCATCAGGCGATGTATCTAGCATCGGTTCGATGAAGCGCACGAAACCTTACAATCGCACTCAGTCCGTTGCTGGCCTCCTGACGAAATTATGATAGCGGCTGTTCCATGTAGTACCTTTCTCCTTACCTCTTTCTCCTTTCGCCTGCCTTCCGTGTTAGAAATGTAAAAAACGGTATACTAGAAGCAGCGTTAACCCTGCATAACCGCGCATAATCACCTTAACTCAGAGGGAAAGCATCGTGGCTGCTGCGAAATTCCTGTTAGAACACTTTTATTACGGGCAAATTGTTCATGACGGCAAGGCGACCGGGGAACCGCGCCTGCTGGCGGCATCCCCCGGCGTATCGGACGAACTGGTCGAACTCGCCATTGAGCGTGCCAGCCTGCCGCCGTTGATTCGCTCCTCGGTGGGCGCATGGGCGCTGGTGCGCGGGCGTGATCGTCGCCTGCCCTTCGTGCTGGTGCAATCACAGCAGGGGCAAGCCGGACAGTTGATGTCCCATTACATCGTCGCCGCACCGGATATGCTGCGGGCTGTCGCCGGGAATCTGAGCGCACTCAATGCGCTGGTGCAGGATACGCTGCCAACCTATGACAAGATCGGTGATGCGCTGGACATGCTCGAACTTGCCCAGCCACAGCCGCTTACGGTCGAAAAACAGGTCGATGACGTGCTGGACCTGATGACCTACACCCAGAACAAGACTGATGTCATAGAAGGGTTACTGGCGGGCATCGTTCAGGGTGTGCAAGTCATCGTGCAGGGTGCGCCGGATGACATCAAAGATCGCATTGGCTTTGTAGAGGGGTTGCTGGCGCTGCTGCCGCCGTCGGCACGCTTCGGCGTGACCTTTACCACCCACAGCCTGCCCACCACCGATATTGACACGCAGATTCGCTTCTACAGCGACGACATCCCGCCGAAGAATACAGTCGTGTATAACTGGGCGCAGGCCCGTTTGAGCGGCGAATCGTTCGACGATGAATACAGCCACTTCATGGTCAGCCAGCTACGCCTGGACGCCGAACTTGCCATCCGCCGCACCCGCGCCCTGACGCAGATCGCCGGATGGAAGCTGAATCAGGGCGAGCGTCTGGCGGATAGCCTGGGTTATGCGTCCAGCCGCGTTAAGGTCGATGAGGCACTGCGCAACAACCAGCCCGTCAACAAAGATGAAGTCTCGCGGATTCTGGCGGAAGACCCCACACTAAACGCTGATCTGCGTGCGCTGTATGCCCGCCACCTGATTACGTTCTCGCTGGCGATGCGCGATATGAGTCACGCCGATTCGGTGGTGCCGCACCTACAAGACAATCCACAGGTCGAGGCGACAACCCGTGAACTGCTCAACGGCGCATTGGACGACGGACAGGCCGCGCTCATCTACGACAGTCTGACGCGCTGGATCGCCGACGAAAACGGCCCCGACGGTCCGGGCTGGGTGGACCTGACACACAAGGCGGCGCTTTCCCTGCTGGAAGAACTGGTCGCCGAAAAAGACATTGACGGCATGAACGACTTTGTCGAAAAGATGCTATCGGCAAGTGCGGCGGTTCCGTTTGGCGGTGTATTTGATCGCGTATCGCGGCTGCTGCTGCCCTTCTGCGGTGAAGACCAGCACCTCGCGGAAAACCTGTTCTTGCTGGCGGTCAAATTCCTCAACACCGACGACTTCCGCCGCATTATGAACGATTCCGCATTCCGGCAGCAGCTATCGCCCAATATCAACAAAGCATGGGAATATCTGAGTACCGGGACGATGTACAGCGCCGCATCAGAGTCGCTGGTGCGCACCGTCACGGCCTTTGGCCCGCCGTGGGAGTGGATCGTGCTGCTGCGCTTTGCAGAAATGGCGGCGATGTCGCGCAAGTTCGGCCTGCTAGAAACGCCGACGCTGGCGGTGCTGGCGGACCTCGCGCAATCCGACCATGCCGGCGAATACCGCGACCGCCTGTTATGGATCGCCGGGACGATGGACGACACCGTTCTCGCCACGCTGGAAGGCGACGGCGCACTGCATCTGCTGCAAATTCGGCTTGCATTGGGTGACTATCACGGGACCGGGCAGCAAATGCTCAACCATGCGAAAAAACTGTATCCGGGCGATTTGCTACATGATTACATCCGTATGGTGTATCGCCTGTTTTCAGAAACGACCTTCCCCACCGAAGACATTCCCAACGCGATGGAAGCGCTGGAAGGCGCAGGCATCCGGTCCGCGCCGCTGATTATGGCGCAAATCGGCGCACTGGCGAAGCAAAACGGTGAAACCGATCTGGACGCGGTGGCGGTTCGGGCGGCGGATGGCCTGTTCGAGGAAGCGCGGCTGGTGCAGGTCATCCCGCCGGAAAGTCTGGTGCGCCTGCTGACGTATCACGCCCGCCGCCGCGACGTGAAGAACACGATCCGCGTGGCGAGTTTGATCCCGGTCGCGGCCTCGTACCAGGGCGAGCGCAGTCTGGCGGTGATGGCGGCGATGTACAAGCGCATGACGTGGGACGATCAGACGAAACTGGCTGCGCTGCAAATGCTGCGCACCTACGTCCGCGAAGCTGAAAACGACAACGCACGCAAGGCCGTCGCCTACTTCGGGCGCGAAGCCGGGGACGAAGTCCGCGCTGCGCTGCAAACCACCTATACGCTCAAGCGCTTCACCGGGGATACCGATCTGGTCGCATATGCGGCCCGCATCCGGCGGGCGACGGCGCTGCTGCTGGATATGACAAGCGCCTACCACGCCGAGGAGCGCGAATCGCCCACACAGGGCGCGATCTACACCGGGCTGGACGGACTCGGCGGGTCGATCACCCGCGACGAACGCCGGGAACTCGCCGACCGCTTGATGGTGCTGGGGCGTGCGCTGGTGTTTGCGGGCAAGCAGTACCGCGACAATCGCCAGCGCGACGAGGCCAAGTATCAGAATCGCGTGCTGACGCTGGAAACTGATCCGCGTAGTGTGCTGGATATCTTCCGGGCGATGGGCGGCTATTTTGCGCGTGGGAAAGGCTTCCCGGTGGTGTATACGCCGCGCAGCGTCAAGAACCCGTTCGCGGTGTTCGACTCGGTGAATTTACTGCGTGATGCCGTCAACGACGCGGCGCAGTTGCTGGAAGATGGCCTGCACGTATATCCGCCGTCGAAACCGGCCCGCATCCCGGCGGCGATGCTGCGCGGCGAGATGGAATCGATGTGGGGCGATGTGCCGCCCGACGAGCAGCAGCGGCTGGTGGCGGCACTTGCCAATGATTTGCAGTATTTAGCCGATATTATCGCCTTGATCGAAGCCGACGGCGACTTCCGCGTGCTCGAGGACAACAGCCAGATCGCCAAACGCATTGACGGCGGCAAACACCGTCCGCGCAGCGTGCTGGAGATGCTGCGCTATGCAAGCAATGTGTTCAAGTCGCGGTAGAACAGACCCCCTCTAAATCTCCCCCGGTGCCGGGGGAGACTTCAAATTACCCTGTGGAAATCATCGCGTTTCAACTGGTATCTGCCTGGGGTTGCGCCTGACAATCAAGGCACGTAAAAGCGAAAACGGGCCGCAAGAATGCGGCCCCTACGAAGCATCGTCTATATACGGGCGTCAAGCATGACGCCCGCTGCAAATTACCGGTGATCTAAAACCCGAAGCGCCCGTTAATATCCACCGCCGCCGAGGGGAGCGTGTTGAGGAACTCCTCATTCGTCTCGTACTGGCGGAAGTTGTTGAGCAGTTGCTCGGTCGCGCCGATGGAACCGGTATCGTCGCGTTCTGCCAGATGCGCCCACATGCGGCGCAGCGTATGCACACGCGGCAGAATATCCGGGCCAAGCAACAGTTCTTCGCGGCGTGTGGACGACTGTTCGATGTCGAAGGCGGGGAAGATGCGGCGCTCCTGAAGTTTACGGTTCAGGTGCAGTTCCATGTTGCCCGTCCCCTTAAATTCTTCGTAGATCACGTCATCCATCTTGGAACCGGTGTTGACGAGGCAGGTGGCGATAATGGTCAGGCTGCCGCCCTCTTCGACATTGCGGCCCGCCCCGAAGATGCGCTTGGGCGGTTGCACTGCGGACGGGTCCAGACCGCCGGAAAGCGTGCGTCCGCTGGTGGGCACGACGAGGTTATATGCACGCGCCAGACGGGTAATTGAGTCCAGCAACAAAACCACATGCTTGTCGATTTCGACCAGACGCCGCGCCCGCTCGACCGCCATTTCTGCCACGCGGACGTGATGCTGTACGGGATCGTCAAAGGTCGAGGCGATGACTTCGGCATCCACCGAGCGGTCCATATCGGTCACTTCTTCCGGGCGCTCACCGATGAGGGCGATCATCAGATGCACTTCGGGGTAATTGTGGCTGATGGCGTTGGCGACATCCTTGAGGACGGTCGTCTTACCCGATTTCGGCGGCGACACGATCAGGCCGCGCTGTCCACGCCCGATGGGAGCGATGAGGTTCAGCATACGGGTGGAAAGGATGCGCGGGTTGGTTTCCAGGTCAAAGCGTTCTTCGGGGAAAATGGGGGTCAGATTTTCAAAGTTGGGGCGGTTTTTGGCGTCTTCAGGGTTCAGCCCGTTGACGGCTTCTACGCGCAGCAGCCCATAATACTTCTCGTTGTCTTTGGGCGCACGCACCTGCCCGATGACCATGTCCCCGGTGCGCAGGTTAAAGCGCTTGATCTGTGCCTGTGCGACGTAAATGTCGTGCGGCCCCGGCAGATACTTCTCTGCACGCAAGAACCCCATGCCATCGTCCACAATCTCCAGAATGCCGCCACGCAGTTTGTGTCCGCGACGTTCGGCTTCGCTGCGCAGCAGTTCGAGGATGAGTTCGTTCTTCTTCATGCGGCTAAAGCGTGGAATATCGGCTTCACGTGCCAGAATGCGCAGGTCTTCCAGATTTTTGCGTTCGAGTTGGGAAATATCCATTGTAGGCATAGCGATATCAAGCGGCAGCGTGGTTCTGTTGAGACAATGCGCCGCTCGTCTCCTTTCATGTCGTCAGTTTGACTTGCTTGATGGGAAGATTCATAGGTTTAACCGAATAGCGACGGGGTACGATGATTGCACGCAATTTGCGCCAAGCAGGGATGAGAACCGTCTTTGAATGACGTGTAATACTTTCATTATGATTCCATTGCGACAATTTGTGAACCGCTTCTAACGTTCCCGAACCAGTCAGATAAGGCGTTTCGGGATTACGTTTTACACGTGGGCGGCACGCATGTCATGGCAGCCATGAGGCAGTAGATTCATTTGTTGAGTGACGAGGATGGATCGCTGACCAGGGTTTTCGCAAGGAAATCTGGTAAAAACGTACCAGCACCGTCAATATACCATAGAACCCCCGGCAGGTCAAACAGGGGCCTTAAGGTTTCTGACAGTGCAGGTTTAAGGGGGATTTTAGCGGCGCTGCACGCCGATCAGGTGCGGAATCGGCTCGAAGGTCTGGCGGGTGGAAACGCGGTCCTTCTCCTTTTGGTCCGGGTCGAAGAAGGCATAGGCGTCGTTGTCCATCAACATCATGATGCGCAGCACCGGGAACAATGCAGGCGACACGTATGCGGCGATTTCGGTATCGGTCAGCGCGGCGGCCTGTTTTGGTCTGTAGACAACGTCGGGATTCGGGCGGAAAATGAGCGTGGTCAGTACAGCAGTAGGTGACATACTCCCCACGCTTCATCTTTCTATAGTCAATCAAAGGGCTTTACGGCGCGATTTGGTTAATCCGGTTGATGCGTGCAGGTCAATGTTTTACCCGGTCCGACAATATCATTAAACGAGGTTCACGCTTTTGCAAACTGAACACACCCCAAATGACATGGACACGACCGCCGTCCCTGTAAAGAACGAGGCCGATATTTCGCCGCATGTGCGGCAAAACATGTTCGTTTCGGTAATGGACGGCTCGTTCTTCGGGATGGGCCTCGGCTTCGCGTCCTATGTCACCGTGATTCCGTTGTTCGTGGCCTCGCTGACCGATTCTGCGACGCTGGTAGGATTGATCGCGTCGCTGCATTTGATTGGCTGGCAGTTGCCGCAGTTGCTGACCGCCGGGTGGATCGCCGGATTGCGACGCTATAAGCCCTTCGTCATGCGCGTGACCATCCACGAACGCTGGCCGTTTTTGGCGATGGCGGGCGTGGCGCTGCTGGTCCCACATGTGGGGACGGTGTGGGCGCTGCTGCTGGCCTACTTCTTCATCACCTGGCAGGCGATGGGTGGTGGATTCACGGCGACTGGATGGCAGAGCATGGTCGGCAAGGTGATTCCGCTGCACCTGCGCGGAACCGTGTGGGGGATGCAATCGGCGGGGGGTAGTCTGTTGTCGATCATCGGTGCGACGGTCGCCGGATTGATCCTCGTCATCGTGCCCTACCCCGCGAATTTTGCGTGGTGCTTCTTCCTTGCCGCACTGGTGATGACAATTAGCTGGCTGTTCCTC
>DAOTXA010000525.1:0-16702 GCA_034435595.1 Anaerolineae bacterium
TCGGCATCAAGATATTGCTGTATACAAATCTCGAATGGAACACCTTGCGGATCAAGGTCGCCCCACTCGACAACTTTTGTCACTTCCAGTGTGCCCGTTTCGGGATCGTCACCATTGTAAGTATTGGTGACTATCACAGAGGCGACTTCGCCCGCTACAACAGTGGCATCGCCGCTAATCTCTACCGACCAATCGGAACCGGGGTCTGTCTCGGTGACGATATATTCGCCGGGTTCGAGGCCCGAACGTGTGATTGTGTTACCGTTGGTAAGCTGATAGCAATTGGGTTCAAAATCGCCAACTTGTTGCAGGCAAATTTCAAACACCAAATCCTGTTCCATTAGGTCCCCCCAGTCCACGACCTTCGTCACTTGAAGGCTACCGGTGTCCGGTTCATCAAGCCGCTGACCGCACAACAGCACCTTGTAGAATACGCTTTCCGGCGAATCCCCTGTTTGACCGCCGTCGTGTGCAATGCGAACCGTGTGCTCGCCCGGAGGCAACGGTCTGAAAATGCCTGGAGTCTTCAATCCCCACGTGTCTTCGCCGGGATCACCCATGTATACATGGTGGGTATCGTCGATGAACAGGTCATAGGCTTCGTGCATTTGCCCCTGATCGCAGGGAAGACGCCCATCATTGTCCGCGCCATTGGCACACCCTGCATCTGGATGACCGGCCCCGACTGCGGCAGTGATCGCAGGTTTGTACCCATATACAGTCGTAAACGTATAGATATCTTCCACGTTTGCATTCTGGTGCGGAGGCAGACCCAGTTCGCCACGCCATTCGTGCAATCTGGTGTAGCCTGATGGACATACCAGAATGGGTTCACTCGTCGTAGAGCCACCACATCTGGCATCGGAGTTGATGATGAAGCGGCCCACAACAATCCCGTTGACGAGTAATTCAGCCCCTTCACCGTTCGTGTCATTCGTTTGAATGGAATGTGTCGCGCCCGGTGCAAGAATGCCGTTGCCATGATCTGTTGGCGTGCGCCATGCATAGGCGACCTCGTACTCATTCCAGTTCGTAACAGCAAACGACCCACCGGGACAGGTCCAGGCGTATTCCAGCGGAATGTATCCCACACGATCGTTGACAATATCCGTCCAGACAGTCGCGCCCGGTGCGACGGTAAATTCGCCGCCGCCGCTCGCAATCCACAATGGCCCCGGATCAAGCTCATAGATTGAGTAATCACCCGGTTCTAGCCCGGTGAAGACGGCAAGACCGCCATCCGCGCCGACCGTCTCACATCGTCGCTGATCGAGAGCATCGCCATGGATGCAAACGTCAAAGCGCTGAGTCTGATCTACCGGCGTGTTATACCAACGAGCGATCTTCGTCACGCGAATCTCGCCGGATTCTGAGTCGCAATCTGTCCGGTGGTCCACAGATTCGATGACTTCGCCATCCAGGAACAATCGGAACGTACCTTCGGTCAACCCGGTCACAATCCGTTCTGAAGAGTTTTCCAGCGAAAAACTTCCAGCGACACCTGTCCCCTCGACATCCCACGCGAGTTCGACGGGATACGGGTTAACGGTGCTGACGAAAAACGACCCCCCCGGACAGGATGAAACTACCGTGATGGGTTCGAGATAGCGCAGTGTGTTCGTAATCGTTGTCTCGACATAACCGCCGTCAGCCAGCGCAAATGTACCACCGCCGCTGACATCCCACTGCACGCCCGGATACTGTTCGTAAACGCTGTACGTGCCCGCGGGCAGGTCGCCAAAGATCAGCGGTTCGTAAGGTTCGTTTGTTGTGCGTGTAAACGGGTATTGCTGGCATAGAACATTGGTCGCGGTGGCATCTGCCACACAGATAGTGAATTCAGTATCACGGTCGTAATCTCCGCCTGCAACAGAGCCGACGAACCTCTTACGCACAGCAATCGTGTTTGGCAGCGGTTCAAAATCATAGGTCGTCGTCATATTGTTGGCACCGACGATCACCTGATCAATGTAGCCCAGAAAATCGGTTTCAGCGCTGCCGCCAACCCCGATTGTGATGTACCGGTCAATGGTCGTCCCCGGCAGCAGCGCAAGAATCTCTTCCCAGCTACACGGGTCTTCGGATGTACAGGGCAACCCCTCGATTGACCAGCGTCCATCGAGTAAATTCCAGGTTTGCCAGGTGTTGAGCGCGATGTCACCACTCTTCTGTGGTTCAAATTTGAGGTTGTTGCCGATAATCCGGTACGGGTTTTCGGCGAGTTCCAAGTACAGGTGAAAATCGAAGTAATCGATGTTTTCGCCCTGTTTTTCCACATAGGCACTGAATTGTAGCGCGGTGATCTCTGCCAGCGGCAAAGACGAATACTCCATGTTCGCATACGCCATCCCGCCGCCACCGCCATAATCGAGTACGGCGCTACCGCCGCCGAGCGGTGGTGCAGCCGGACCTACAGTAAAACCCCAGTCGCTGCGGTCAGCATCCTGCCATACGGTCCAGTCTCCAATATCAGCATGAGAAACGACCTGAGTAAGATTCGATGCATCCTGAGCGGCAATATGACCCGCTACAAGTAGTGATACTAGAGTCAGCGAGAAGAAGAAGGTGAAAATCAAGTTGCGCTTAAGCGCGTGCTGAAAAGAGTGTTTACTCTGTAGATACATGGTAGGCGTGTCCCTTACGGTAATAATTAGAAAACCACTGTTGAGGGGGAGACGTGCGCCGTTATAGTAAGGTGATGTGATGCCGCTTTATGTGGAGTGGTCGATCTATGCAATCCGCATATCGCCACCAGCAGATGGTAAACACGAAAATCAATATGCAACAAGTGTATTAGCCATAGTATAAAGAATTATATTATTACTTAAAATAATACCTTACGTATATCGTCACAACATTACAATAATTTTACTTTTTTCATAAATATTGCCCGCGATACCGGCATAATCCTATACAACAACATACAGAGTCGATTCTGAAAGGCAGGGCAGATTTGCTATAATCCGTCTTATGCGCAGTGATCGACTTGAAAAGGAAATGCGTTGCATCAAATTCTAATCGTAGACGACAGTAAGCCACTTGCTGATAATCTAGCAGAATTGCTGGAGATGCACGGCTATGCAACCATCACACACTATGATGGTCATGACTGTGTGAAGCGGGTTCGCTCAGGGGGAATTGGTGCGGTAATCTGCGATTATCACATGCCCGGTTTAAATGGGGGTCAGGTACTCAAATCGTTACGAGAATTCGGGTTCACCGATCTGCTGTTTATCATGATAAGCAGCGACAACGAAGCTGCACCCGCGATCCGTGATCGTGTGACGCACTTCGTTACCAAACCTATCAATCTCAAAAAACTACTTCAGCTTCTTGAGCAAACATTGCCCGAATGAAGCTCCATCACGCTATTGCATAGTCAACGATTCAAGGTAAGCGATCAGCACGTCGATTTGCCCTGGATTGCTGACGAGAAGAAAGTGGTGTTTTCGATACCAGGTATCATAATCAGACCAGGCGATAAGAGCGCAACCAATGTCTGCTTGGTCTCGATATACTATAAATTCCTCATCAACAACAGGACTACGGTGAGATACGGTCACCACGCGACAATCAAAGTGCAGGTTTGGCACAGTTTCGTTATCTGCCAACCAAATAGACGGTACCGACCGTGACATCCCGCTGCGCGTGCTAATCTGACGCAAAAGTGGGAATGATAGCGCCCTGATGTGCAGCGTCTGCGGAAAACGCTGCGCGAGCCGTCGGGCGACCAGACCTTGATACCCATAGAACGCGGCACGCGTCAAATAGATATTCTCAGGGTCATTAAGGTTGATCACAGACCGAAGTGATGCGTGGATCGTTGTCACGGTCGGATGACGATGCATGTGTACCGTCTTTCGAACTAAATGCTTGAGTTTCTGCGTACTGTGGGACAACAGAGTCCCCTTTCATCGAAATATTGGCTATGCAGACATCTGATAGCTGTTCACAATGGCCTGAGCGAGGTCAGACAGAGATGAGGCATCAATTTTGCACAACCAGTGTTTGGTATCATCCGATAGGCCAAAGGCATCCATCAGATCACGGTCGCGCTCGACAACCAACCGGTTGCGCAATTTGTCATCGAGGAGCGCAGCCCCCAGCAAATTATCAAGCCGCGCCTTCTCCCCTTTGCTCAACAGGTAGTTCCACCAATTGTGCGAGCCGCCGAACCCTGATCCTGAGGGCCAGGGCGAAATATCCATTACGAGCATGTCACGCCGAGTACTCATTGTTGATCCTGTTTCGTACTTGCTGTTTAGCAGGCGCAATAACTACCGGAGGTAACCGAGCCAGCAGCAACGGGATTGATCGAAGCAACCAGCATCAGCCCAAGCAGACTGAGAAGGATCAGGGCGATCATGAGTTTTTGCAGACGGGGATTCTGGGCAAGCATAAAGATAGTCGACACGATTCTCTCTCCTAAAGAAATCTGTGTATCAGATATCAATAGGATGCCAGAGGGCGGTCAACGAACCGCTTACCAGACCTGCTAATTTATTGAGACAGATGGGCGATATCCATAAGAACGGCTGATTTGTGTGGGCAAGCCCAATAATCAGCCGGTGAGTTGGTGCATCAAACTGGTTGTCTCTGGTGATGGCGGAAAACCCAGGTCCGCCCGAAAAAGCGCATCCATCTTCTTAAAGTGAGACAGGATGCGCTGGCGCTCTCCCATGCCTGCGTAAGAGACAAGATGAAGGCGATGCGCCGCTTCCATGTAGGGGTCAACATCCAGAACTCGCCGGGTAATTGTAAGCGCATGTTCGTGATCACCACGTGCCTGCACGCATTGCGTAAGTCCCAGTAAAGCCCGCACGTGTAACTCATCGAATGTGACGCGATGTGGTTCAATCCAGGTCGCGTCAAGTGAGGGCAAGAGCATACCTTGATGCAGGTTCACGGCTCGCTGCCATAAATCCTCTGACCCCGCATCATGGAAAGGCAAAAGACCCGCCCGCTTCACGAGGCGTTGCATTTCCGCCCCGTCCCACCAGACTCGCACATGTGGGTTGATTCTATACTTGTCGCCTTCGAAAATGATAACGTTTTCGCCGATTGCACGGCGTGCGCGATGCAGCGTCGTATGGAAGTTAGAGCGAACTCGCGCACTGGTTTCATCAGGCCAGAACTCCAATGACAGCGAAGCACGCGTTTGTGGGCCATTCAACAGCAAGTACAAAAAGAACTCTCGCGGTCGATTGGCCCGCCAGTCCGATGACTTCACATCCTCAGTATCGCGGGAGATGGACTCGTTGCCGAGGGTACAAATTCGCACACTGTAGGTCGTTTTATGTTGCAGGTCACGCGCTTCGACGGACTCAAAAGAGAAGCTCTCAAGGTGATTCAACCGGTCAACGAGTGATTTATACCTGGAATCACCTTTGACAAAGCGGTATAGTTCAGGATGATACAAAATCTCTGGCAGAAGCAAATGAACTTGATCGCCGATCTGCTGTAGGCAAGCTGCCGCAGTGCTGTGATCACCTTTTCTCAATGCCATGCCAGCGCAGAAAATTTCAATCAGGTTGCGCATAGAACCAGGGGCACGTTGCATACGCTCTTGCAGTGCCTTTAGCTTAAGAAGCGCCTTTTCAGGCTGGTCTACCCGTGTGGCCCATAAGCGCCCTTCTGCATTGATATACGCAAGTGAGTCTGGCTCGCTAACAAGTTGATTCAGCAATTCGTCTTCCAACCGGAACGCCAGCTCGAACTCCTGCTGCCAGCGATACAGTGTGGCGATACTACGGGTTAGCTCTGCACGTAACATTTGCTCAGAGTTACCGGCAAGCTCATACGCCCGATTGTAATTGTCCAGCGCCTTATCGAATGCGCCTGTGTCTCGCAACAGGTCGCCCAGGCTCCAATGCAAATAGCTTTCAGTGCGTCTATCACCGGCGCGTGTCGCAATCTGAAGCCCCTCGTCAAAAGTCTGTTTCGCTTCTGTATAATTGCCGCGCAAATGGTAGATAACGCCCAGGTTATTCAGGGCATGGGCGAGCGCATCAGGTCGCCCGATCTTACGACGCAGCGCGACCACACGATGTAAACAGCTACTAGCCTCATCAAGACGACCCGCACGTTCATAGGCGACCTGCAGGTCTTGAAGGATAGCGGAAAGTGCAAATAAATCTGACTCAGACGCAAAAATTGGTTCTGCCGCTTCTAGCTCAGCGATGGCATCGTTTACCTCGCCTAATCCGAGTTCAGCCAATGCACGCAAATGCATGGCGCGACCGCGCAACATAGCCGAGGGCAATGCCCCATCCAACAATGCTGTCATATTATCTGACACAGAGCGGTATTCGCCCCGACGTAGGTCAATCAGCGCGTGCTGAATTTGAATATTGGTCATTCCAGTTGCATTATTTGCTGCGTCAAAACCACGCCGAGCCTCGGTTAACTCGTCTTGCGCTACCTCAAACTGAAACCTATCAGTGTGAATCATTGCACACGTAAACATCAGTTGCGGAGAACTTGATGCATGTTCTCCCAGAGCCTCGCGCCACTCAAGGAGGGTTTCGACCTTGCCCTGATTGAAGAACTCACGTTGTAATTGATCTACGATCGAAAGTGCTTCATCATAAGCCCCGGCTTCGATGAAATACTGGAACGCTTCTTCAAGTCGATTTTGACTTTTATACCATTCACCAGCTCGTACATTGAGATCACAGTAGCGTGTTGGGTAGCGATTTCTCAACATATTCTGGAGAAACCGCTGAAACAGACGATGGTACACGATGCCACCACGAACAGCCGTCGCAAAAAGGTTACGACGCAGTACCTCGTCGATCATTTTGCGGCTGGTGCTGGTGCCAAGGATATGCTGGCACGCATCCGGTTCCATTTTACCGAGGATGGATGAAGACAGCAGAAAATCACGCAGGAAAGGCGACTGTCGCTGTAGCAGCGTATCGGCAAGAATTGCAAATAAGGATTCCGGGCCTTGTGTCCCAGCGAGAATTTGCGACTCAATAGCACGCGGAATGGGACGAAGCGCGACCATTACGCCAGCAGGCCACCCTTCCAATTGATCAATTCGGTCACAGACCTGCTCGACAGGAATCGGCTCATCCGCCAGACGCACCAGCGCAGCAGCATCATCATGCGTAAATCGCAGTTGATCCTGACCGATAGCCATGACAGAACCGCGTGCGATAAATTCTGCCAGCGGCAAATCCGGCAACATTCGGCTGCTGACGACCAGATGGAACCGTTTGGGCACAGACCGAGCCAACACCTGAAGCCATTGCTCTGCCTTACTTGCCCCCGCGATCAAATGCCAGTCGTCCAACACATAAATGATGTCATACTCGACATGGTCTTGTATATAATGTGCGATTGCCAGGGCCGACAGCTCTGATTGGCCTTGCTCGGATGCCAGCGCCTCTTCAATACCGGGTGCAACGAATTCCAGCGCCTTGACGCAATGGCGATGCAGATTCGGCAGGTCGCGTTCGCTCTCGTCAACAGTGTGCCAGGCACATAAAACTTCAGACGACAGGATATGTTGTGCAATACCAGTGGTTTTACCATAACCCGGCGGTGCATTGATCAAAGTGAGCTGGTATTTCGTGATAGCCTTGAGCTGCCGATGCAAGCTCCCGCGTGTGATCGCCACCTCGGATGAGGGTATATCAACGTTATCACGATTCTTTGAGCGAGGCGTGTTGCTCACGAGTATCCCCCCATAAACGGGCGAATGGTTTTCATAATGATGGAGCTTTATTTTTATAGTAACGACTTTCGCGGGACCATACCAGTAGCCAACCGCTTTCAACGATAGAATATTCTAACGATCATACTAATCAGTTCATGAAGTGCGACTGTCTGGCCTCATCTACTGCATGGATTCACCCACATCCATCGCCCTCATGCCGTTGTGCTGGCAGTTATAAGAATCCACTACACCAACAGACACTTAACAGTCACGATGGATTTTGCAGGAATTTCAAAGCTCAAATGGTCGCCCGTCTCCAGTGACAGTTCGAGGAGCGGTTGTTCTTGAAGGTCAACGAGATAGGCCGATTCCACCACTACCGGCAGTTTTACTTGTGCTGGCTCTGTTTCGTCAGCCGGATTGAACAACCTCAGGATTATACCTTTGCCGTCCTCAGCCTGTTTTACACTGCTCAACACAACATTTGCGCCAGATACGCTGATTCCGCGACGAACTGACGGCAGGTCACCTTCATGCGGCGTACTCGTAATCATCCGAGGCGAGTTCAGGAAATTATGCGCATGATGCCAGACCTCGCTGCCCTGCCAGACTTTTGAATGCGGATACAAAGCCAGGTTGAACTGCAAACGCTGCTGTAGCTGCGCTTCAGGTGTTGGAATTCCCGGCCCAGCACCGCCGACGATCGTAGTCGGGTCACGCCTTGCACCTAAATATCCAACAGCACGCAATAAAGTGACAACCACATCAGCCCCGGCGGTAGTGGTTTCTACACTGAATTCGTGCAATCCCTTTACGATCACACATAATCCAGCGCTGTCATCTGGCGCAGCAACATCCATCCATTCGTGCATGGGGAAGGTCTTTGCGGGGTCTTCAACCCACCAATCACCGGGGGCAATGGGTTCGGGCTGCACCGGACGCGTCACAACGTCGAATTGCATCGCACTACTTGCCTCTGTTACATTCATGAACCCGGTGGAGAATCGCATCTGCAAACGATGATCTTTTGCGCGATTATCAACAGTGACTTCAATCTCAAGAATCTCGCTCTCATCGCGCAGAATCAAGTCCACCACGACCGCACAAACAATTGTCTCATCACGACGACGCTGACGAGCATCATCAAGACCAATAGGAAGAGCGAAGTCATATTCGATCCTGATTTGCTGGATACCTACGCCTGTTCCCACTTTAGAAATACGTGGACTGGCACCCTGTGTAGAAACAATCCGGTTAAACGGCGGCGGCGAGAACGTGTACCCATCGCCGTTGTCACCACTGTCTACCAGCAGTCCCAGACCGGCATAGGTTTCACTCCAGTCGTCCCCAGAGGCGACAAGGTCAAACGTCCCGTTGGGATGCACGCGAACCTGTAAGTGTCGATTTTCTAACATATCGGGTGCCGTATGCTTCGCCTGCCAGCGGTTGGGATTGGGGTCGGTCTTGAGGAAACAGGTCGTGTACCCCATCGCCGGTAAAGCTGCACGAAAACTGGCGCGAACGGTGTAGACATCCTGCACCCCGCGAGGGCCTGACGCAAGCGCAAGCGCTTTGGTGGTCTGGTGGATATTATGAATCTGTGTTGGGATTTCTTCCCCATTCAGGTTACGTATGTGGATACTACGGAAAAACACTTCCGGCAATATGGGCATCTCATACAGCCAATCTTCCCGCGTGTTCACATCTTTGACATCAAAATAATGCGAATCCGGGGTTAGTTCTGGCAATGACGTGTGGTTTCGCATGGCCTGCTGCCGTAGCCAGTACACGGGTAGATCAATATCTACCATGATGACTTCATCGCGGTCCCACGGTGAGGCGTTAAACACCAAGAGCGCAATTTCGTCGTGGTTCGCCTCGCTCAAATCAACCTGCTCTGCGATTAAACGAAAACGTTCTTCGGTCAGGTAGTCAGCGATTTCTCGTGCCCATTCGAAGCGCGTATTCATCTGTCGGTGAACTTCATCGACCGAGCAGCCACCAATCGAGTCATGCGGGTGATTCTTGAGCAACCAGCGCCAGCCTGTCCACAGATGCCCAGTGGGATAATCGGCAATGCCCCATAACCACGTTAGAGCACACCACGGTTCCGCCCAGTTCACCAGCGATAGCAGCGTGTCAGCATTCTGGATTTTGTTATCAACCCGTGACGACAACACATTGTAAAGCAAGAAGTTCATCGTGCCTTCGGTGCGCGGAACATCTCGAAGTTCGCCGTGGACCGTTTCGAGCGTGTCATCATCAACAGCTTGTTTCAACGCGCCCCAAAACTCCTCAAGCGAGGCGTGAACGAATTCAATATCGTCGAATGTCTCGTTGGCAACGTTGAGAATCTCGGGGAGGTCTTCGCGGGCCTCTGCATGGTCAACGCCCTGAAACACCAGCAGCACATTGCTAGTGGCACGTTCCCGCTTGTAGTAGGCGGTTGCCCGCAGATCATAGGCAGCACGTTGAACGTCCTGAGACATCGCGCCCAAATCGCTATATCCGATGACGGTAGATAGGTGGTGCAGAAGCACTTTTGACCCATCGGGGGCAGACCACCATAATTCACTCTGGCGATTGCCAGAATCCAGGCCACGAAAGTTCATGCAGGTATCCAGCCCGAACCCGTTCAGAATCTGCGGAAGCTGACCGATATGCCCGAATGTATCCGGGATATAACCTACGTCCATACGATGACCGAATTCCCGTGAGATTCGCGCACCTAGCAGCAGATTCCGCACCATGCTTTCACCACTGCTTAGAAATTCATCAGGCAAGATATACCATGGACCGACCTTTAATCGTCCCTCGACAACGTATTTTTTAAGGTCTTCGCGGCGTTCAGGATGCACTTCCAGGTAATCTTCCAGCAGGATAGTCTGCCCATCCAAGTTAAATGTCTTGTAGTCGGGATCGCGTTCGAGGGCAGCCAGCAGCTTATTCATCAGCCGAACAAGCCGCACACGAAATAATTGGAACGAGCCATACCATTCCCGGTCCCAGTGAGTATGAGGCACGACGAATACCTTCAATTTCTCATTCATTGGATTTCGCACCTGTATCTCGCACCTCAAAATACGGAAGAAGGTGCTCGTTTTCAACTTTTACGATGATCTGCTGACCCTGCGGACTATAGTCTTGATTGGGAGTAGACTGCCGAAAGTCAATCCAGGGAATCTCACCACGCTGCCAGTCTGCCAGATGAGTCAATGCAATTCGCAGCGGAAACGCCGCAGGATAAAACCACATTTGGTCTAAAACCACATCATGCTGCAAACCGGCATAGGCGTACAGCAACCCGAACCCACATGCCGGACGTGGATGACCATCCACCATCGAAAAATCGTGAGTTTCGCCAGCGTACCCATGACCGGCAATAGCCCCCGGCACGACCATCAACTCGTTAGCGACCTCTAAAATCGTCGTATCTTCATAACTGACGTATTCGCCGTGACCCAGATAGCGACGCAAATTATCTGTCAAATCCACGCCCAGATAAGCGCCTATACAGTCTCGCCATAAATTCTGCGTCAACCAGCCCCGGACATCCACGGTACTGTGTACGCAACCGTGTTCTCGCATGGTGCGCCGGGTGCTGCTAATCAGATCAATGCACAACCTGTCTATATCAAGAGGCAGCGACATCCCGGCCCGAAAAGCATAGAGCAACCCATGAGTCGTCCACATCGAATAGTGATGATACGAGCTTTCATCTGCAAATGAAATCGGATAGTGATCGCCAAGCCAACCTACGTCCAATGCCCGGTTGATGCGGTCGATCTGCACGGCGCAACGCTGGCGTAATTCACCATCATCGAAGTGATCGGCAATCTGCGCTACTGCCGAATACGCGGCGATCAGCCGCACACCATGATAAGATTGCTCCTCTGACGTGGTGATGAGGCCACTACCCCAGTCGTTGGTGTTATCTGCAAATCTATTGGGGAGGCCGCTTCCGCTGGTGTCTGCTGCAATCAGGAAATCGACCAGTTCGGCAATAAGCAGGCGTTTATCGCCCAAAATATCCGCATCGCCGGTTGTGCGCCAGTAGTGATGCAGCAGAATGAGATAATTACAGTTTTCCTCAACTTTCATTGCACTGCCCGGACCGCCATAGCGATTTCCGGTCGCTTCGAGATGTTGACCAACATCGTGAGCCATATATCCGCTGCCAGGATCGTAATAGGCCGCCCATTGATCCAACATACGCCGGACGAGATCAGGCCAGTATTGGAAGAAAAACAACGCTAACTGATAGTCCACGTCCAATGTAGAGTGATACGCGCCGATTTCCATCACCGAAAACCAGCCAGATTCCGCCCACCACGCATTCGAGGCCAGCCCCTTAAACGACGCCGACAGCAGCAGCTTGAGTTCCGGCGATACCATCGCACCCATCACAGTTGACTCGAACCGCGCCGACTTCGCCATGATTTCATCTTGATTGGCACGCCACCAATCAAGGACAGCGGTTACATCACCCCACAGCGTCGTATAGCCGAATCGCAGCAGATCATCTTGCTGATTCAACGTTGGCTGTGCGATAAAACCGGCATGATAGAAGTTGAGTATCCGGCGCTCCCCCGGTTGGAGCATGATCGCACATTTTACTGTTTGATACTCGCCATCAGACTCAACCAGCCCCTCATCTGCTGCAATCACCTGCTCAAAGGTCAGTCCATCAATACTGTTGTGGTCAATCCCATCGGGGAATTCAATAGATTCGACTGTATACAGACCATCGCCCCGCACATCAGGATTGCCCAGCGGTAAACCGAAGAATGCTTCGGCTTCTATCACACCTTCAGTCGGATTGTGAAGCTCTATTTCCAGAACATACCCCGGCGCTGTACTGAAGGTAAAATCTTGCGGGTAAAACGTAGAACGAAACCGGAAAGAAGCGGTAAGCGGCAAGCTTAAATCCGTAGCGTGGATGATGGTCTGTAGCGGAGTGATTTCCTGCCGCAGATCAGAGAACACCCTGCCTTCACAGAATGGCAACAGACAAGACACGTCTCCCACTCGGACGCCGATCATAGCAGTTTCGGTACTGATAATTTGCGGACAAGTTCCGATAGAAATGCCCACCGACTCTGTCTTTTGCCAGTCAAAATAGTGAAATGTGCCAAGCGGGAACACCCGAAATCTTCTCGCATCGGGCATCATCACTACAGTAAAGCGCGAGCCAAAACAGGGAATGATCGAATCATAGAGAGACATAGCCGCTCACATTTTGACACTACCCGCAGTCATCCCTTTGACCAGGTACTGACGGGCAAATAAATATAAAAGGATCGAGGGCACGCTGTAAATGACTGCAAGGGCGGTCAAGAAGCCAAAATCGACACTGCCTTGATTGCCAAATGCGCGATACAGCCCCATTGCAATCGGGAAGTTTGACGGCGACCTCAATAGCACCAGCGGAATCAGAAAGTCGCCCCAGGCGGTCAAAAACGCGAACAATCCGGTTACAGCCACGCCAGGAGCCATCAGCGGGAAGACAATTCTGAACAGCCCGCTCAGGCGATTGCACCCGTCCAACCATGCAGATTCCTCCAGTTCTATCGGGATCGTATCGACAAAACCCTTCATGATCCACAGCGAAATCGGAAGCTGCATCGCAGACAGAATCAGGATCGCGCCTTCGAATCGATTCACCAGATTGAACTGCACAGAAATGCTAAAAATGGGAATAATCACAGCGGTAATCGGGAGTACTCTCGCCAGCAAGAGCGTGTACATGAATACGCTCTTACCGGGGAACGGGACCCGTGAAAGCGGGTATGCCGCCAGCGTCGAAAGCACAACCGTGACGACCATCGTACCAATGCCTAAAATAAAGCTGTTCTTCAACCACAGCAAGATGTCGCTCTCGCGGATCAGGTTGAGGTAATGACTCAATGTGATTGTGCGCGGAATCTCCCACGACGATGTGGGGTCTGTATTGATGGAAGCGAGAATCAACCACGAGATCGGCCCGAAGAAGAGCAGGAAAACCAGCGCGTAAAAGGCGAAGACCGCGTATTTCTGTGTCCACACTCTGTCAGTCATCTACTTCGCCGTCCAATCCACACGAATAAACCGCAGATAGATCATCGCCAACACCAGATTAATAAGCAGCATGATGACAGAGGCTGCCGACCCGTACCCGATCTCACGATACTCAAAAGCATTGCGGTAAATATACACTCCGATCACCTCAGAGCGCCCCAGTGGACCGCCGCCAGTCATGGCGAAAACGATGCCGAATACCGAAAACGTTCCCATCGTAATCAGGATGAAGTCAAGCAAAATCGTGTAACGAATTAGGGGCAATGTGATGCTCGTAAACTTTTTCCATACGGATGCGCCATCCACCGAAGCAGCATCGTATAGCACTTCAGGTATCGCTTCCAACGCAGAGGCAAACAGCAACATCGTGAATGCCGTACCGCGCCATATATTCACCAGAATAATCGATAACAGCGGCGTATCAATCAACCAGCGTTGTTTTTCAAGACCAAGCGTAAGCAAGGCTTGATTGGCAGACCCCGATTGAAAATTCAACACGCTGGCCCAGATATAGACAGCGACAATCTCTGGAATCACCCACGCCAGCAGGACGCTACCGCCGATCACTCCGCGACTAATCATCCCGGCATGTTTCAACAAAATAGCCAGCGCAAAGCCGATTAAAAATTGACCGATGAATGCCGACCCGAACACAAAGATGAAACTAATTCGGATTGAATTCCAAAAATCATCATCGCCAAGGAGCCGCGCATAATTATCGAACCCGACAAAGCTATAATCTCGCGCATTCGGACCGATGAGGGCTTGGTTGGTGAAACTGATGTAAATCGCCCAGACCGCCGGGATGATCACGAAGGCAAAGACCAGGATTACAGCGGGCAGCATAAAGACCAGCAGCGACAACTCATTCAAGCGTCGACGCGTGATCTTCCAGTTCAGTATATGAACTGCCTGCGCATCCACACGAATTGCAGACATAAAGTTCCTCGAAGTAAGTGGAGTAACAAGCGCGGGCAGCACGCCGAATGACGCACTGCCCGTTGAACATGCGTTTATTCGAGAGGGAGTCGCTTCACGTTTTCAGAACCGACAATATCTTCAACTTCCGCAGCGAAAAGCGCCATAGCTTCCTCAGCGGTCGCTTCGCCAAGCATGATACGCTCGGTTGCGATCTGGATTTGCTCGGAAACCCGCGGATAGTCTGGATGAGCCGGACGGAACGACTGATACGGAAGCACCTCAACAGCCAGCGCCTCGTTAAATTCATCGGTCGGTGCATCGGTACGAGTCGGAATACCGCCAACACCTTCAGCATAGTCACCGATAGCCTCAGGACTGCTCATGAACTGGATGAATTCCCACGCCAGTTCTGCGTTTTCGGTCGTGCTAGACATCGACCATCCCCAACCGCCGCCCATACCGACGAAATCCCATTCGTTGATACCGGCACCGGGTTCGCGGGCGGGCATCGGTGTCCATGACAGCACCTCATCACGATTTTCGATTCCCCACGCGCCATCGGGTGCATACAGGCCCCAAACGACGTTCACGGCGACTGCCATACCGACATCCCCATTCGCCAGCCCTTCTTGCAGATAGAACACCCACGGCTCCGGCTCCATGAACGGTTCAGCAGCAGAGTATTCTTCACCGAACATGCGGTCATAGAAGGAGAAGGCTTCCAAAATTGCCGGACTTTCGACAATCCAGGTTTGATCCTCGGTATCGAACAGGGTACCACCGGCACCACGGAACAGCATGAAGAAGCCGTCAATGGTTGTACCTTCGCCCCAGATCGTGCCAGATTCGACTTCCATCGGGATGACATCGGGCACATTGTGTTTGATCATCTCTGCGGCGGCGAAGATTTCTTCCCAGCTTGTCGGGTTAAACGGAACTGCGACACCAGCGGCTTCCAGCACGTCAGAGCGATAGAACAGCACGCGGGTATCTGTGTTGTACATCACGGCATAGGTCGCACCATTATAGGCGGGCATTTCTTTCATACCCTGCGGGAAGTTGTCGTAGCCTTCCCATTCCGCCAGTAGATCATCTAGCGGCATAATGACCTCTGCTCCGACCAGGTCAGGCAGGAAATCCGCACTCACTGAAAATACGTCCGGGCCGACACCTGCGCTAAAGTCCAGCAAAAGCTGATCCGTATAGCCTTCGGTCGGCTCATTGATCGCGACGTTAACCGTCACACCCGCTTCCGCTTTCATCTCGACAAACGCATCAATGAGTGCGTTGACTGTCTCGGAACGGGGATCGCCGGGGAAGGAAACCGTGAGTGTCTGTTCGTCCTGTGCAGTCACCAGACCCGCACCCAGCAGCAAGCCAACGAGAATGAGCAAAATACAAAGTTTCTTAAACATGTTATCTCCCTGAAAGTAAATAGACTGCGAAACTGCCAATATTGGTGTGTCGATGAAGCTCCTTTCCAGCAGTACCGTTATTGCCACGGATTGCGATTGCAACCCTTACGATACAAATAGGGAAAATAAGGTCCGGCGAATGCGTCACCGTCCTCGCCACTCAGCAAACGCACGTTCGCGTGCGCCTCTGCTGGCGTACCCTTTTTATACCGTGTTCCTTCCGGCTGCAAATGAAGAACCATCGACAGCCGGGCCGTATTGCTTAGATTTGGACGGCTGCCATGAATCGTCAGACAATGGTGAAAACTGACCGATCCAGCAGGCAGCACACAGGGAACGGTCTCGAATTTTTGACCGGATTTTTGCTCAATTGTCTTCTGTAAATCATCGAGGTCCTGCGCGAAGAAATCATTGGCGTCCTGTAAACCCCATTTGTGGCTACCGGGGACGACTTCCATACACCCATTTTGCTCGTTGACATCCACCAGTGCGACCCATGCCGTCAACATATTCGCGGGTTCAGCACACTGCCAGTAGAATCTGTCCTGATGCCAACCAACCGCACCCGATTGCGTATCTTGTTGTGGCGGCTTGTGGAGTAGTTGATCGTGCCACAGTCGAATTCCCGGCGAACCGGATAGCTTCG
>DAOTXA010000526.1:0-8214 GCA_034435595.1 Anaerolineae bacterium
TAACCAATCCGGTATGCGTTGGATCCGACTCGCGCGAGATCAGACGCAGTTCCCCGTCGGCATCGGGTTCGATGTCGATGCGGACACCACGCATACCGAGTCCGTCATATACGTACAATTCACGCACCAGCGTGATAATGATCGCCAGCAGAGGAACCGCCAGCAGTACACCCAGAAATCCGAGTAAGGTTCCGGCGATTACCTGAAATAACAGGACCATCGCCACAGGAATATTCAACTGACGCTTAACGAATGACGGCGTCAGAATATTCGACTCAATCAACTGAATCACCACATAGGCGGGGACCGAAATTACGACTTTGGCCGGATCGTCCGCCAGCGTGAAGATGACAATGGGGATAATGGGGACAATTGCACCAATGGTGGGAATAATCGTCATCAACCCGGCGATCACACCCAGTCCAAGCGCATTCGGGATGCCGATAATGACGCCGAGCACCAGCCACACCAGGACAATAGTGATGGTGACGGAAAATGACAGGGCCGTCATCCATGTGGTGACCGCCAGCCGCAACTCGACGACGACTTCCAGGGCGCGGTCGCGCAGAGATGACGGAATCAGCACGATAAAGCCGCGCACATAGTCCATCGGGTCCAGCAGCAGAAACACGGATACAACAACGACAATCAGGCAATTCGTTAATCCAGCCAGCAACAAAGTTCCAGCACCGGGTAGCAATCGCGATCCTGAATCCGCCACCTGGGTCAGCAGATCATCGAGGACATCGCCGTTGATTTCCGGCAAAAATTCACGCACGGTGATGCTTTGACCGCCGTACCATTCATCGTATGACTCTTGAAAATCGCCCCAGGCATCGGGCAATTGGGCGGCAAGATTGGCAACTTCAACGATAATCGCGGGCAAAATCCACGCGAGGAACAAGCCAAGCAGCACCAATACCGCCGCCAGTGTGATCGCAATGGCTAGCTGCCGTCGAACGCCCCACTTTTGTAGTCGTTGCACGGGGATATTTAACGATACGGCTATGATCGAGGCCAAAATCGTCAGCATGACGATGCTGCGCAACTGCCAGAGCACTACCAACCCCAGGACGACTGCAATAGCAGTCAACAACCGTCTGATGAACTCGACGTAAGTCACTTTATTTCACTTTCTCACGACTTTCGCTTGAAATGTTTCTCACAATATGTGTTGCACTGTTTTCCCCTGCGGGCGGCAAGAATGCCTCCCGTGTGATAAAAAGCGAAAGTCCTGCACTATAAGGCATGGACAGCCCCATTACCACGCTTTTGCCACGCCAGCAGACGCCGTTCTAACAGAGAAACCGATGTGTACAACACGCCGGCAACCAGGGCCAACATAAACACGGCAACGTATACCATCGGGGTGTTAAACGCGGTGCGCGATGTACTTACGAGAAAGCCGAGTCCGGCATCGGCGACGATGAATTCACCGACAACCGCCCCAATCACGGATAGTGTCGCGCTGGTTTTGAGTCCGGTCAGCAGGATGGGCATCGCGGCGGGAATCTCTAACCGGGTAAACATCTGCCACCAGGACGCGCCAGAAACCTGCATCAGGTCGCGCAGATCATTGGGCACATTGCGAATGCCGACCACTGTATTCATTAACATAGGAAAGAAGACGATCAGGATACAAGTCACGATTTTGCTCTCGACACCTGTTCCGACCCAGTACACCAGGAGCGGCGCATAGGCGACGACAGGTGTGGACTGAAAGGCGACAATTACCGGAGAAAGCAAATCTTCTAGCAGTGGAAAACGGGCAATCGTATATCCCATCGAAATGCCGATTACCAAGCCGATCACCAAGCCACCCACGGCCTCGACAACGGTAATCCAGGTGTGTTTAAGCAGCGTACCGTCCTTCAATGCTTCGACAAAGGTTTCTACCACCGTTGCGGGAGCAGGCACGATGAATGACTGCACACCGCCAAATGAAACCACTGCCTGCCAGAACGCCACGAGCAGCAAGATAGTCCCGGCGAATGCAAAGCGGCGTATCGCTGTGTGTCGCGGACGCTTTCGGGTAGGCGGAGACGCAGCACGCGGCACTCCACGGATGTTCTCGTTGATAGCTGTTTTCTGCATGAAAAAACCCCGTTCTCGGTTAGAGAGAATCGGGGCAGGATGAGTAACGGATACGTCAAGAAACCTGTATCGGACAGGCGACAACGTAAAACGTAACACGCAAAACCGAATTGAATCGGTTGCTTGACCTTCTCCCATCCGGACTATACCGTCGGCTCTGGAGTTTCACCAGATCCACCGGGACGACATGGCGATGTCGTCACGCACTTACACTTGTAAGCGACACGGGTCACGGGCTTGGAGCAATTGCGTAGGAATCACTCTTTACCGCCGGTCGGGAATTTCACCCTGCCCCGAAGGTCTATCTGTATGCAATTAGAAATAGTATACCAGATTTTGCGTGAACTAGTCAGGCGTGTGTTCAATGATCGTGTCTTCATCCGCCTCAGACTCGTCTTCGCCGCTGAGCAGTGTAAACAGAAATCGCCCGCCCGACCCCTTGCTGTTGCCCTCTGCCCAGATGCGCCCACCGTGTGCTTCGACAATATGACGGCAAATCGCCAGCCCAAGCCCGGTCCCTTCTCCGCGTGAGCGCGAGTCATCGACCTGATAGAAGCGCTCGAAAATGCGGTCTACTTTATCATCCGGCACACCGGGGCCGTTATCGAACACACTAATGGTCACCTCGTCTACACCACTGACTGCGCTGACTGTAATAGCGTCGCCCTCCGGCGACCATTTCACCGCATTATGCAGCAGATTAATGAGTACACGCCGCGCAAGATCACGATCACATAACACATTGAGCTTTTCTGGCAGATGCCGCACTACAGAGATTTCTTTGTACTGGCTTTGCTCTTCGATTCGTTCTATCGCCTCATCGACAAGCTCAAGGATCGGCACGTTTACCATACGAACAATGGCCTGTCCCGATTCGATCATGGCGAGATCGGACATTTCCTGCACCAGCCACATCAGCGCATCAGTTTCGCGGGCGATGGCACGCAGCGACGCGATTGTATCCTTGCGCTTTGGCTTATCCTGTTCATGGAATAGCGCATCAATCGTAATGCGGATATTGGCAATTGGATGCCGGAGTTCGTGCGAAATATTCGCCACCATATCGCGCCGCGTCCGGTTCAGGCGCACTAATCGCGTGACATCTTGCAACGCCAACCCGACGAAATCGTGCCCATCGCGCTGCACAAAACGCGCCTGTACGCGGTAGTTCCGGTTATTGATCGTCGTTTGTTCTTCAAATGAATCTTCCTGATTACGAAGCGCATCTTCTACGACGTTCGCCAATTCTGGAACGCCGGTTACATCAACGAGCAACTTAGAAAGTGGTTTTTCGACGCCGAACAGCACTTCGGCGCTATCGTTGATGCCAACAATTTGCTTCTCACGATTCACAACGATCAACGCATCATACGCTACATTTGCAAGCGTAAGCGTCAGCGCTTTCTCGTATTCGCTTTGCTTCTCAACGGATTCCAGAGTGTCGCATTTTTCATCCCGCTCGCGTAGCGCAGCCTGGGCAGTGATTTTTGCGTCGTCACGCTCTTGCTTCAGCGTTTCAAGCTGTTCTTCTACATGTGGAATCCGTGCGGTTAGCTGCTGGATTTCATGGCGTGCCTTATCCAGGTCGCTCGTTTGCTGCTGAGTCTGCTCGCGTAATTGCCAGGTTGTGTATCCCAGTACGCCGCACGCGATACCAAGAAGAATTGCTATTATTTCGACCATATTGATCGTCACCTTCTCCGTAAATCATCACGGACATCAATCGTTTGTGGTCACCTGAACGACAAACGAATCTTGCTCAAAAAATTCCCCGGTCGCCGGATCAAACACATCTAACCGGGTTCCGTCATTCTCATTATATAAACCGACCAGTAAACGCAGACATTCCGGGGTCACAGTATGCTCATGCAGCGAAATCTCGCGGACATCAATCCGACTTGTTCCGGCATCCCACGCGGAGAACGGGTAAGTATCGCCCAGCGGGTAGCCATCTGATTGTGCGATGAACTGATTAGCACAATAGACGTGTACAAAAACTTTTACCGGCTGCGGTCGCTGCACCATCCAGCGCAACCGAACCGAAACACGATTTGTCTCATTCGAGAATAGCGCGACGGCGTTAAGTAGATACAAAGCATTGTCGTCAAAACTTGCCTGTATCGCAGCAGAGCCGACTTCATCGGGCACAATGCCACCCACATATACGGGCCAAAATGTCGCGCCTGAGAATTGTGTAACAACTATATGATCGTTCGATTCGACCATATCAATTATCCCCTCGCGTGAGAGAACGGGCGGATGCGGCGCATATCCGATCCCGTCTGAACGTAGAATATCAAGATACGCGGCGGTCCGAATGTGGGGCAGGTCTTGTGCGCCCACGTTCACAGATAGCTGGGCGGCGTAATCCGCCGCCGGGTCTGCGAATAAGACGCCTTCTGTGCCCAGTAGAAAACGTCGATCTACCTGAACCGGGGTTAGAAAATCCGGCGCGTTCACAATCAACAAACGACTATCCGCCTTAACTTCCGCGAGCAAAACCTCTTCAAGCTGCGTCTGATATTCCCTCAGCGCCAGCCAATTATCCCGGCGCATGGTCAAAAACTCAACCGAAACAGCCATCATCACCGCAATCAGCAACAACGCACCCCAACGGGCGAAGCGCCCTTTTGTCCATAATGCCGCGACCACGGCTGCCCACATCATTGCGCCCCCGATCCATGCAAACAATGCAAGGCGTGGTTGACCGAGTACGTATCCAGCGGCAAGAAACAGAGAGGCCGGTAAAATCGCCAGCAGGTACCAGATCGCACCGAACAATGCGGACTGCGCATAATCACGCTTGCGGAAAATCAGTGCGAACACGATAACCAGCAAAATTGCTGCCAGCAAAAACACGGTTTCCGGCGCTGCGTCCCCTGTGACACCAATGCGCAGAACACGTGCGAAGGGATACACCAGGCCCTGAAGCAGCACAGCGTTCCCGGCGGCGAAATCACCCGTTAAACCTGTTGCATCCTGCGGGCGAAATTCCAGCCAGAGCAGCAGATAAATGAAAGCGATCGCGCCAACTGGTAGCACCAGAGTGGTAGCGCGTCGCCAGTTCAACGGGTTACGTGTCGCCAGAATCGCAAGCACACCGATTAGCGCGGGTATGATCAACACGCCGGTTTCGTGGCTGAACACCGCGACAAATGCAGCAACCCAGCAACCGAATAGTGCCCACATTCCGGCAGTGCCTTTATACCAGTGTATTGCAAACCATAGACTTGCAGTTACCCCAAGCACCAGCGTCAGGTGAAACAGCGCAGCAACCATTGCAACGGCTTGATAGGCAAATGGGAAGAGTAGGAACAGCCATCCGACCAGCGGCGCGGCGAAAGGTGGCGTATCCGGCGGCAACAAGTGGCGAGAAACCTGTCCGATCAACACGCCACTGATACCGAAGCAAGCGACATTCAGAAAGTGTAGCGCTACGGGATCATGCCCCCCGGCGATGACTTCCCATACATCCCAGATCGTAAACGCGATCGGACGATAAAATGGAAAAGTCGGGAATCTGCCCCAGTAAGCGAGTGGGTCTGCACCACCCAGGATGTCA
The DNA here is from genome assembly GCA_034435595.1 of Anaerolineae bacterium. Taxonomy (GTDB): domain Bacteria; phylum Chloroflexota; class Anaerolineae; order Aggregatilineales; family Phototrophicaceae; genus JAVJSU01. The sequence goes on from DAOTXA010000526.1 coordinate 5,657, forward strand.
AAATGGGCGCTGTCGTCAAGAAAGAACGGCAGCGTCAAGGCATATCCATACAGAGCAATTGCCAGCAAAACGGGTGAGGCATCAAGTAAAATCCACCATACTTGATGGCTTCTTTTCGGTGTCGAGCCTTGCAAGGGATGGCTACCCCTCGAAGCGATATCCGACGCCGCGCACCGTGACAATCCGCTTTGGATTTGACGGATCGTCCTCGATTTTCTCTCGCAGCCAGCGAATATGCACATCAACGGTCCGCTTGTCTACGAAGTAATCGTAGCCCCATACTTTTGTCAGAATGAGGTCGCGGGATAGCACGGCACTGCGATTGCGCATCAACTCTGCCAGCAGGTCAAACTCTTTGTTGCTCAGTTTGATCTCTTCGCTGTCCTTGAAAACACGCCGCCCGGTCAGATTCAGACGCAGGTCGTTGGAAATCAACTCATCCTGTTGTAGCATCGGACGCCCTTGAATGCGCCGCAAGACGGCACGCACGCGAGCCAGGAACTCCCCCAGGCCGAAGGGCTTGACGATATAGTCATCTGCGCCACTCTCTAGCCCGACGATTTTATCGACTTCGGTCCCACGGGCAGTGAGCATAATGATCGGAATGTGGGCGGTTGAGGTATCGTGCCGCACCATCCGGCAGATGCTTAAGCCATCCAGACCGGGCAGCATAATATCCAACACAATCAAATCGGGATTTTCGATTCGGATTTTCTCTAACCCTGTTTCACCGTCCATCGCAGTGACAGCGGTAAATCCTTCCGCACGCAGTTTTTCCGCCAGATTGTGGACGAGTGTCTCTTCATCTTCGATGATTAAGACTTTCACTATTTTCCTCTTCTTCCCAGAATCTCATCTGGATTATCGTTTAACACTGCTAAGTGCGGATTAAATGTCTTGAAACTTATTTTAAGGGTCCATGAAATCAAGGCCGTACTTATTGCATTGTGCGGCAAAACAAAACAGGTCGCAATCCCGAAGCGTGCGAACTGTTTGCCTTACGCTTGTATCTAATTTGATTCGCGTTATTCGTGGATCGCCCGCACGCCAGCCAAAGATGTTGCGTGGCGAACTGCATTATGAATCGCAGTTGCGGTCACTTCGGCGGCGAATGCGCCAACTGCGCTTACGTTAGCCGCGATTTCGCCGGTCGCCAGTGCAAACATTGTGTCACCATCGAACATCGTATGCGCCGGGTTGATTGCACGAGCAATACCATCGTGTGCCATCTGTGCGATCTTGTTGACTTCCTCTTTATTGAGCTTCGCATTGGTAGCTACAACACCAATTACTGTGTTTCCGTCGGATGCTGCATCCGGCGGCGGAGCGGTTGCAAACCCGCGCATGGCGTTCATCATGCCTACAAATGTGTCACCATCTGGTGTTTCTCGCAATCCGGCGAGGATGGTTCCGTCCACATCAATCACATCACCAACTGAATTCACCGCAATTATGGCAGCGACAACCAGCCCGTTACCCAGATCAACACTCGCCGATCCAATGCCGCCTTTACTGGCGAATTCATTACCACGAAAAGCCCCAATCCGGCAGCCTGTGCCCGCGCCGACGCTCCCCTGTTGCACTGGTTCGGTGGACGCGGCCCTAGCTGCCGCGTATCCCATTATTGCATCCGGGCGAACAGTACCGTCACCAATGGGTAAATCCATGAGGATTGCCCCGGCGACAATCGGCACGAGGAAGCCAGTACCGCTACGATAACCGATTTGGTTTTCCTCACAGTATCGCATCACACCATCGGCAGAGGCCAAACCGTAGGCACTGCCACCAGATAGAATCACTGCGTTCACGTTGTTTACAAGATGCATCGGACGCAGCAAGTCGGTTTCGCGTGTTCCCGGCGCACCGCCACGGGAATCAACACCACCCACTGTGCCATCAGGACACAGAATCACTGTGCAGCCGGTTATCGCATCCAGATTTGTCGCGTGCCCGACGCGAATTCCGGGTATCGCTGTAAGTGTGTTATTCGTCCTCGCCATCGTAGCCATCGAAGAACTCGTCATCCTCGTCAATGTGATAGATAATGCGGTCGGTCGTATCGGGCAGTTCATCGAAACCCGGATTATCGGGGTCAAGTACGGTCATCGCAGTATCATAATCTTTGGGATGGACCAATACGCGCACCTCGCCCATAGAACCTATTGTGATCCCGATGGAACGTGCGCCAATCGCATGATCAACCATTGCCATTATGCCTTCGTGTTTAAGGCGTCCGGCAACGATGTGCGCTTCTTCGGGATTATGTGTTGTATAGACGATCATCCACGTTTTGGAATCGGGGTTTTGTGGTTGAATGGACGACATAATTTGCCTCACAAGCATATAAAATGTCCTGCGAGTATAAAGGAGATTTTGAAGTTAAAGATGAGTGCATACAAGCGAGAAGGTCTAGCCAAAGGTAGGACAGGGTAGAGTTGGGGGGGGGAAGGATGTATAGGATGGGAAAAGAAAAAAGCGTGTCAGAAAGAATGACGTTGGCAGCGGCTTACTCTCCCACACCGTCTCCGGTGCAGTACCATCAGCGCTCACAGGCTTAA
>DAOTXA010000527.1:0-3576 GCA_034435595.1 Anaerolineae bacterium
GTTCTCATTATGGCTACCGATGCGATTTCAAAGGCCCAGGCCTTTAAAGCGACCGTCGAAGAGAAGATTCAGAAACTCGTTGCGGAGTTTGCCGAGGGCAAACTGAGCCGCGAACAGTTCCATGCGATTTATGCACGCTACAGCAGCCAACTATCCATTGCAAATCAGGCGATGACGAGCGGAAACCCGGATGCGGTCAGCATCGCGCAGGGTGGGCCGCCGACTGTCGCCATGCGTGACGCCCTGATGGGCAAGGCGATTGGTCTGTTGATCTACCATCACAGAAGCGGGACCGTTGTCGATTCACTGGGCAACTTTGATGTTCCGGTGGCGAAGATTTCACCGATTCTCAACGACTTTTCGATGGTCATCGAAGCGGGCAAGCACATTGATTATCGTATTGAGCAGATGCAAGAAAATCAGTGGTTGCTGTTTGATCCGGGGCGGCATACGACCATCGTCACGTTGTTCCGGCACGAACCGTCGCAGGCGCAAATTCGCGAGATTCAGCGCTTGCATCACGATTTTGAGAGCGCCAACAACACACTGACTGATGAGTTTATAGATTCCAGCAAGCTGGCCTATCCTTTCCTCGTGTTCGTGAAGAAGTCGATCAAGAAGTAGCGATTTGGGCCGGTAAAAGTGCAAATGAAAAACCCCCGCCATGTTGACGGGGGTTTTTGTTGTATGCGAATTGTGCAGGTAGGCTTTAACCGAGTGCGTCGTAACCGGGGCCGCCTTCAAAGAAGTCATAGTTCGGTTTGATGTCGCCAGTCAGGTCAACGACTTCGCCGCCGTCGTACACCGTCAGGTCTTTGGTGCCGTGGTCCATACGTTCCTGGCCTTCAGCCATCGTGTATTCGGTGGGTACTTCTTCTTCAACGAAGATGGCTTCAAACGGGCATTCCGGGATGCAAGCACCGCAGTCAATGCAGGTATCCGGGTCAATGTAGTACCAGGGCCATTCTGCTTCTGGCTGACCAGGAATAATACATTCGACCGGGCAAACTTCTACACACGCGCCGTCACGCAGGCACAGGCTGGTAATGATATGAGTCATTCGATTCCCTCAATGAGTAATCAATCTATCAGAGTGCTATTATATATAAGCGTAACGCGTTTTACCCGCTGTGTCTGGAACTTTTGTTGGATTTGAAAAACAATTTTCTCAATGTTTCATGAGGCAAATCTGTGCGCAGGAAATTGTGATTAACTGTGGTTAAATTTAACATGTAGGGAACATCGAAGGTGAGGCTGTGCGTGGTTTCAGGTGGTTTCGCTGATACGAGGTTCTGGCATCTGGTTGGTTTCTGCCAGCCGTTCCAGCCCTTTGCGGTCGGCGATATAGACCTTGCGCCCCTCTTTGCGCAGCAGTCCTGCGTTCAACAGGCCGCGCAGCGCTCGCCCGACGACTTCACGCGTTGTGCCCAGAATAGCCGCGATTTCTTCCTGCGTTAGCTTGGTTGGCGTCTCGCAGATTTGATCGGCGTAGGTGGTTTTTTCGTGCAGAAACAGCTTCGCCAGCCGCGAGGGGATGGTGCGGAAGGTCATGTCTTCAAGGCGTTCGATATACTCGCGGTTGATGTGCGCGAGTTGCTGGACGTAGTTTTCGAGCAGAACGCGCTCACGGGCCATAAGTTCGATGAGTGCTTTGTGCCCGATGACCAGTAACTCTGCCTGTGTAACGGCGACGGCGTTGTACGGATTGGGTCCACCATCCAGCGCGGCGACTTCGTTGAACGTCCACACGGGGCGCAGCAGACTCAGGGTATGCAGGCGTCCTTCCGGGTTAACGCGAAAGATGCGCACCAGCCCTTCGATCACGATATGGAATCCGGCACATTCGGCCCCCTCAATCATGATATCTGCGCCCGGTTGGAAAGTTCGGCGGTGCGTTTCTGCCGCGATGCGCCGCAACCCATGCGCATCAATCCCTGTGAAGTAGGGGATGCCGTGCCAGTCGAAATCCAGTTCTTCTTGCGCTGTCGATGTTACGAGAGTCATTGTGCACCGTAATTGCTATTGGTAAAGAAATCATTTCCCGCTGATGCCGTCAGCAGGCGGTTAAAATAGCGGATAAAAGGCGATGTAAAGACATCGCCCGCGGTCGTTGAGGCTGGGGTGCTGCTGGCTAGATAAACTGCGCCAGCAGCACCAGGAAGATCATCAACACGGCGGCGAGTACACCCATGTTGCGCAGGTCGCGCAGCACATACCCGTATTCTTCGTGCAGTTCTTCCTCGCTGACGACTTTGGTCGGATTCGCCAGCAAGTGCGCGATCTCCTGATTGTCCAGTTCACCGCCACGCTTGCGACTCTGGAAGGTTGTCGGTGACGATCCACTGCTGCGGCTGGACGATGAGCTACCCGAAGTGCGGCGTTCGCGGCGTCGACTGCTGCGCTCTATGGTAGTGCGGCTGGATTTGACGGCGGGTTCTGCCTTTGCTTCGTCTTCTTCGTTCGCCTCTTCGACTGCTTCGGCCTGCGGGGTGTCGTCCTCTTCGATTTCTTCATCTTCCAGCGTGCCATCTAGCTGTTTGCGGGCACGGTCGAGTGCTTCTTGCGGCAAATTCGGTGCGCTTGATTTCCGTTTTCTACTTCGCTTCGCCATGTGGCGTTTGCTCCATTCGTTTTAAATCGCTTCAAATTCTGGTTAAATGCTGGCGTCTTCAGGCCAGCGGTGTGATATCAACACGTTCGGCGTATACGATCCAGCGGTGCGTGTTGACACCGTAGGGATAGCAGCTAATTAGCGTTGCACCGGATACACCGGGGGTCGTTTCCATAACACGAACGTCGGTCGGTTCCACGACTTCGGTCCCGGTGATGGTATAGGTATAGATGGCGGTACGCGTCCGAATTTGGAAGCGCGAACCGATTTCAAGATCGGGCAAATGCTCGAACAGCTTGCCGTAAATATCGTTGTGGGCGGCAAGCACAATGTTCGCACTGCGTAGACCCGGTTCATCGCCGTTAAGGTGCATTCCCACGCCGCGCCGCAATGCTTCCCAGTTTGTGCCGGGGTTGATGGCCTCGCGCAGGTCAAGATCGGGGATCAATAGTTCCAGCGGGGTGTCGTCGGTTTCTGCGGGTGCCTCGACAATCGGCTGGTAGATTTGATGCTGTAAGCGTGTGCGCAGATGTGCCGGAATTTCTTCGGTGTTAAAGCGTGCGCCGCCGCCTTCCAGCAGGACATGCCCGCCGGGGAGGACGACATTCGCCAGTTTGACCGTTGGCGTCGGCTCTGGCGTGGGGATTGACGCCAGACTCGCCTCGTTTTGCAGGCGTTGCGCCTCTTGCGTTTCGCTGTCGAGCGTGTTGATCGCGGTTACCATGTTGACACCGATGAAAACCAACCCGAACACGGCGGCGACTTCGACCAGCAGTAGCGCCCGGTTGACGAATTTGCGCCATATATCATCGTTCTTTTTGCTGGTGACGGCATCCACAGCGCCCGGTTCATCATAGAAACGAGGTGTTACGCTGCGCGGACCGGGTGACGGTTGCTCGATTTTTTCTGTTTCTGGTCCGGGGCCGCTATCCGACGGTGGTTCGGCAGTGTCATCTTGCATTGTC
>DAOTXA010000528.1:0-33569 GCA_034435595.1 Anaerolineae bacterium
GCTGCGTGATGTGCTGGCAGAACCACAGCAGGAGCAGGCCCTTGCGCAGGCGTTGGAAACCGTCCGGTTGATGACCAACGAGAACGCACGGGCACGCGCACTGGGTTTGCTGAGTGCGAGTTTGCCTGATTCGATGATTCCGCGCACAGAAGAAGCCGTCTACCAGATTGAGGACACGCAGCAACGGCTTAATGCCCTGGTGACCCTGCTACCTCGTTTTGATGACGAGAAGCGTCACCAGGCGCTTGAACACATCCTCGACAGCGCGGCGGCGATGCCCTTCGATTACAAGCGGACCCGTGCCCTCATCAGCGTTGCACCGCATCTGTCGGATTCGTTGCGTGCCCGCGCACTGGGCATGGCGGATGGACTGAGCGATCCGTTCGACCGAACGAGTGCTTACATTGCGCTGGCGCAAAATCTACCGCCAGTAGAACGCCCGGAAATCATTGAACAGGCGTGGCGACTGATCATGGAAATCGAAGACGGGTATGATCGTGCCAGCGCATTGTCGGCAATCGCGCCTTTTCTGCCTCAAAAATCACGAGGGGACCTGGCTGCGGCTGCCGGAATGGTCATTGGTGCGATCATGGACGAATACGATCAGGCGAGTGCGATCACGATCCTCGCGCCGCTGCTGGCGGGCGAAGGCAGCGACTCTCCGGCAACATCTAGCTTGCCGGATCATATCGGCGCGTTTTATGAGGCGGTACAGACCATTGTCGAAATCCCCTACCCGTCATGGCGCAGCGAGCTACTTAAGGACAGTACCTTCTTGTGGCAGGAACTTGACGCTAATCACCGGTTTGAGCTATGGGAAACGATAGGGCCGCGTCTGGCGCAGCTACCACTGGGCGAGGTGCTGACGTGTTTGGGCGTGTTGCTGCCGGTGTTGGAAGAGATCGGCGGTGCAGACGCTCGAAAAAGCATCGCACGTGTACTGGGAATGCGGTAAACTAACGTTTGAGAAAACTGTACGGTTCCTTCTCATTTTCCCAGTGATTTGTCAGGTGACCTATGAGCAGCACAATCCTTGAACCCTTTCTCTACGCCGCCCGCAGCATCACCGGAGCAGAACGTGGTCTGGTCGTTGATACCAATATGCACATTCTGCAAACCGTCAACCTTGACCCTGCGATTGCAGCGGCAGCCGATTTCATCGAAAGTGCGACGCAAATCCTACGCGATGCGATTGCACAGGGCGAACCCATCGTCACCAACAATGTTATCACCGATCCTGCACAGGCTCCGACGACCAACACCAATTTCTCGGATCTGCGGGTGGTAGTGGCGATCCCGGTTAAGCATGAAGGTGCAGTTTATCTGGAGAAACACATCAAAAATGGTGTCATCGACCGGGACACGGTGGACAAGTTAATGCGTCTGGCGGGCGAGGCATTGGAAGACAGCACACTGCACAGCGAAAGCGCGTTAGTGGAAAGATACGCGATGCTGGAGTGAAAGAACCGGGCTACTTAACGCCAACAGCGTTTAGGCGTCTGCTCTGTTGAAAAAGTTGCTGTCACTATTAGATGTAAACCACAGAAATTTTGAGCCTCAAGTTTAGACAAATAGAAACCAAACGACCTGGCGTTTGTAGCGCTGGGCATAATTCTCTTGCGCCCCATGGTGTCGTCTCAGCGTGCTGCGCTTTTCTAATGATCTGTGAGCTTGTCGAGCGCTGCCTGCACAGCGTCACGGACGCTTTTATCAGAATCGCTGAGTAATTTCTTTAGCGCTTCTATGACGATTTTGTCACCTGCCGCAGCCAGATCGCCCAGCGCATAGGCCGCACTGTAACGCACACGCGGTGCGCTATCTTGCAAGCGTGCTGTGATGGGGACGAGGGCGCGTTTGTTGCCGATGCGCCCCAGCGCGACGGTGCAGCCATGCCGGACACGTTCGTTGGGGCTATCCAGCACATCCAGCAGCGCATTCACCGTGATATCATGCCGGAGTTCTGCCAGCGCGTGTGTGGCATAAAAGTGCAGTTGGATGTCGTCTGCGCTCAAAAACGGAATCAAGTGTTGCGCCGCGCCGGGATCCCCAATGCGGCGTAGTGCATGAATTGCGGTCAAAACGACGGTGTCGTCGCTGTCGTGCAAAGCAACTGTCAGCGGTCCAAGAGCACGCCGGTCCTTAATCTGACCGAGAACCTCAATCGCATTTGCGCACAGCGTCGCGTCACCATCGTTGACGGCGTCAATCAAGGCGTCAACCGCCGGACTCCCGATGCGCAGGAGTTCGGCAGTGGCTTCGTCTTTCGTGTCCTCGTCTTCGGTGCGCAACTGTCGCACCAGACTCAGGATGTCTTTCTGTTGTGACAACGCTCTTCCTCGTGCTGCGTTTAGTATCCAAGTTTGGTCAGGCCATCGTGGATGGTAGCGCGAATCACATCCTCTTTTTCGTTTGTCAGCGCGGTATTCAGCGCGTCAATTGCCCGTGGATCCCCCAGACGGCAAAGTGCCTCGACCGCGCCGCGCCGCACATTGAAACTGGTATCTTGTAAGGCCGTTACCAGGGGTTCGAGTGCGCGTCCGTCTTTGATTCGCCCTAATGACCATATCGCATTATAGCGCACCCACTCGGCGGTGTCGTTGCACACGCGATCAATCAGCGGTTCGGTTGCACGCAAATCGCTGATGCGTCCCAGTGATTTCGCGGTGCGGATTCTCACCCAGTCGTCGGGGTCGCGCAGTATGCTGATAAGCGGTTCAATTGCACGATCGTCGCCAATATCGCCGAGGGCGGCAGCTACACTGCTACGAACGGCGGCGTCGGCGTCGTTCAGGATCGCGATGAGCGGTTCTACGGCGCGTTGATCGCCGATCCAACCGAGGGCAGACGCGGTGTTGCGCCGCGTGAACCGGTCGGTGTCGTTCAAACATGCGATGAGTGGTTGTACAGCACGCTCATCGCCGATTTCACCCAGCGCTTTTGCGGCCCAGTCTTGCACATGAATGCTGCTGTCGCGCAGGGTGCCGATGAGTGGTTCTACGGCGCGTTCGTCACCAATTTCACCCAGTGCCCACGCCGCGATGTGGCGCACATCGGCACTTGAGTGTTCGAGCGCTTGAATTAGTTGCGGGACGGTTTCGGCCCCGATTTCGATGAGTTGAATCGCGGCGGATTGGCGTGCATCGTGGTTGGCGGTTTCCAGGTCGTTGACTAGTTGCGTCACGCTGTCGGCTTTTTGATCGTACATAATGTTGTCTCGATTCGTCCGGTAGCTGATTTGACAACATGGTAGCATCGTTTCTTTGAATAGAGACTTAAACTTCCGTTGTTACATATCGTCGTTAAAGTCCAGGGGTGGAAAGTCTTCCTCCAGATAATCGAGCGTTTGCTGCTCCAAATCCCATAGCTCAGAATCGTTGTGTTGTTTGAGCAGGCGGTCCAGACGGCGATGCCCATCTGTGTTTTCCCGATTCCATTCTTGTGCGAAGTCGCCGTTGCGAATCTCATCGAGCGTAATTTCCATCAATCGTTCCAGCTTGATTTCGTTGAAGCGGTCGAAGCGGCTGTAGGTGGCGTATTGTGTGCTGAGGGTTGTACGGTTGAGCGTTTGTTGGATGCCGGTTTGTGCGATGTTGCGCATAAAATCGGGGAATTTGCCGCCGATATACAAATCCTGGAAGATGGCTTCTGGCGGATAGCCTTCCTTGAGCAGCAGGGCTGCTGCTGTGCGCATGAGATTGTGAAATGCCGGGATGATCGCCTGTTGAATGAACAGGCTCAGTTCCGCTTCCTGTTCAAGATTAACCTCGACACCGCCGCCGCTTAATGCGCCAAGTGCCAGTGCGACCGCCAGCACGACGGGCCATGCGTTCCCGGTGGAATCCTGCCCAACTGCCACGAAGCTAGAGAAGGGGCCGCCGTCGCTGGAAAAGCGGGATCGTGGTGCGCCTGTAATGGTGCGGGGTGCAACCAGCCCGACATCGACAAAGGGCGGTGCTTCGATGAAGCCAAACGCCACGTTGTAGCCGCTGATGAAGATGAGTACATTTTGGGGTGCGAGATTGGGCGAAATTTGCGTCATATAGACGGGCGTCATCGTTTCGACGGCTAACGCGACGAGTATAATCTCTGCCGAACGAGTCGCTTCTGCGACAGACATCACCCTGAATCCATCGGCCTTAGCATTGGCTTGCCCCTCTGATGAATCGTCGCCGATGACGATATTCGTTACCGCTGCATCGCGCATGTTAATCGCTGATGGTCTGCCGATATCACCATAGCCGATGACGGCAACCGGTCTTGGTAAAATCTGGTCGATGTCGGCCTGGTCTTCGTGATAAATGACGGTCATGCCAATTCACCTCGTCATATCTGTATGCGCCATACTGGAAGGTCGTAACCGTTACGACGGAATTCGTAGCGCTCGTATAGCCGCCGCGAACGCTCGTTACTGTATTGCGTGTTGACCGTGATCGAACGCACGCCGCGCTTCATAAAATAGCGGATCATGTGATCGACCAGGGCACTGCCGACGCCGTTGCCCTGTACGTCTGGCAAAACAGCGAGTCGGGCCAGATGCGCGCTTTGCCGGAAGAGTGTGCTTAACTGGTAGCCAACGATCTGGTCGCCATGTGTGGCAATCGTACAAGAGGCCGACATGCGCCGCGCCTGCCACAGATCACTGCGGGTTAACTGCCACGGCGGTGTAAACGCGACCTGCTCGACTGCCGTCATGATGCGCAGATCGTCATCTTCCGCCACTCTAATGACGGGTGCGCCGCTACTGTAAGGATTATACGGTGGCAGATTCGGTCCATCTCGCTTGAGCGTGATGATCTCTTCGATCCTCTCGAAGTCGAGGGTGCGCTGAACCTGTGGTAATAGCCAATCGTTGATGACCAGAACATAGACCTCTGTCGTGCCCAGTTCGCGCAATTCGGCGGACATCGCATCCCACAATGGCGGCAGCACCGCCTGTGCGGATACCGAGTCATCCACCGCGATCAAACGCAACCAGCACATGCTGCTCATGATCTCGCTGCTTGCCATAATCCCCGCCAGCCGCCCGTTATCCAGCCATGCCAGTTGAATTGGAACCTCGCGTGAATCAATCCATGCGGCGGAATCGTGCCAGTCCAGATGAGTATGGATGCGCCCGCTCTGAAAGAGCAAATCGAGCACCATCTGGCGGTGGCGGCGTTTATAAGGCGTGATTGTGAAATGAGGTGAGCGGGCCATAGAGTCGTGTGTTCTGGTTAAGCCGTGTTCAAAAGGTGGTTTAACGGCGTCTGCGACGCAGGGCGTAGCTTTCGGCAGTGATAGCAAACAGGTGGCAGCGCCGGTCGTCCATCAGTCGGCTGCGCACGCGGGTATCCAGTTCTTCCAGCGGCTTGCCCGTCGTGATGACTGTCGGCAGTTGAGCGACGTAGCGATAATCAAGAATCTGGAACAGTTTCTCTTTCGCCCATGAAGTCGCGTTTTCGGTGCCGAGATCGTCAAGGACGAGCAATTCTGATTTGCGTACCGCTTGAAAGCGCTGATCAAAGCTAGTGTTCGCAGAAGGGTCAAAGGTCACGCGCAGATAATCCAGCAAATCAGGGACGGTCACGAATGTGACTTTTGTTCCGCGCATTTCCAGATCGTTGGCGATGGCAGCGGCGAGATGTGTTTTGCCGGACCCGAACGACCCCATCCATACCAGCCAGCCACGCGGCGTTTCTGCAAAAGCGCGGGCGAGATCGACGGCGCGATGCAGATTCTCCTGTTCCTTTGGCATAAGGTTGCGCTCAATTTGGAATGTCTCGAAGTTCATGTCACGATACAGACCAAGATTAGACAGGATTTGCTGGCTCTCATTGGCTACCGACGAGCGATAATCCGGCGCGGTGATCTTCACGCGTTTCGTGAACTCTTCGTCCAGCAGGCGGCTGCGCAAACGGGCGTCAAGACGGTCAATATCCATATTGGTAGTGATGATGGTCGGCAGTTTGTAGCTATAGCGATGATTTAGAAGTTGGAACAGCTTTTCCTGCGCCCAGGGACTCGGATTTTCGACGCCGAGATCGTCCAGAATCAGCACGCGCACGTTACGCAGGCGGTCGAAGGTTTCATCGTAGGTGGTTTCTGCCCCGGTGGAGTAGGTGCTACGCAGGTGATCGAGCAAATCGGGCGCGGTGATGAATACGACCGGATCGCCATTTTCGACGAGCACGTTGCCGGTTGCCGCCGCGAGATGTGTTTTGCCCGACCCATACGCGCCTTCCAGCAGCAGCCACCCCTGCGGGTGCTGTGAGAATTGCGTCCCCAGTTCAAACGCCATCGTCAGCGATTGCTGTTCCTGCTCTGTTAACATGGCAGCGTCAATAAAGAAGTTCTCGAAGCGCTTGTCGATGAATGCATCCAGATTGCTGATTTTCCGCAAGGTGTTCAGGCGCTCGTCGTCAATGGTGTCGTGATTTGGACAGCGATACATCTTGCCGAAGTTCGGGTGATCAATCTCGACGTTGTAGCGCAGCATCCCCAGGCCGCCGCAGATGGGTTCGCGTCCACACAGCGAGCAGGAACCGTCTTCGCTAATGGTCGATGAAATCGGAATATTTTCCTGAGACATAGCGGGATTCCTCCTCTGTATTCTGTGCGTCTGGTTCCAGTTCAGAGCGGCCTTCGGTGCGCCAGCGATCTAGAATGGCGCGAATATAGCGCAAACTACGTTTGTTCGCCTGTACGGATATACCGACCGCTTCCTCAATCCAATAGGCGGGGAATTCCTGCGCCATGTCCTTGAGGTTATCGGAGATCATGGGCGTCAGGGGGCCGATGTTGTCCTCGTATAGGCGGTAGATGGTCGGGCGCGGCGGCAGAATCTCGACGGCGCGATCTTCATCTACCGGACGGAACGCTCCGGCTTTGATCTGCGCGACGGCGGTGCGCCCGCGCTCTGTGTTGACGAAGTAAAGCGTTTCGCGCTGGGCGTTTATCGTCAGTTCAGCAGATACCAGCGCTCCGCGATTGATGGCTGAGTTGAGCGCGGCATCAAGAATTGCACCCGGTTCGCCGGATGTATCGACCGCCGCCAATCCGCGCATCAGCGATTTGCTCCCGGCGAAGTCGTCGCGGCGCAGATAGCGAAAATGACCTTCTTTTTGTGGCAGCGCCCAGAAGCAGAACAGCAGCACCTTGAGTTCGGCGGTGTTATCGACCAGTGGCAGCAATTCGCTAAAAAACGACTCTGGTAGCTGCACCATCGCCGCACTGCCGGGCGCAAAGCCGGGGAATTTGTCGCGTGCGTCGCTCACTAGCCCTCATCCCCCATATCGACATTGCGCACCACGCCATCCATGAATTTGGTGATTTTGTTGTCAAAGTAGAGTTGAATTGTCCCGGTGGGGCCGTTACGGTGCTTGGCGACGATAATCTCTGCGGAGTTGGGGTGTTCGGTCGCCTGATTGTAGACGACATCGCGGTACAGGAACATCACGATATCCGCGTCCTGCTCAATACTATTATGACAAAAAATATTACAAGATAAGAAATTTTGATATATATTGATTGTTAAGTCATATACATCGCTTTCGCCATCTGGCTCAATGGAAACGATTGGGTCCCACATCGTGTCGTTTCCAGTGAGGCCAGCAATCATGGTGGCGAATGCATTATCCTTGTTAGATGTTTCACCTGTCACAGAAGTGTGTGTCTCGCCTGGCACAGCGATATAGGTATCGACTGTTAGTTCATCCAAGCGTTTCCATCCATCACGCGTTAGGAACTTATGATTGCCGGTTGCGCGGATGCTGCGCCCCAGGCGGGTGGTCATCTTGTAGACGGGTTTTGTCCCGGTACAGAAGGCATTGGTGACAGTTCCCGGTTCGAGTTTCCACGTTTCTGTATTCAGACTTAGTACGCGGAAATCTGTTTTGCCGACCAGATCGCGGATAGGTACGTGTCGTCCCTCATCCGGCAGATATACGGGTGAATCTCCCGCCAGACAGCCGGATTCACGAAGGTCACTAAGTACCGGGCGCTTTTCCTGTCGCTGTTCGACCGCACGCGATAGCTGTGCGGCAGAGAGTAGCGGTACGTTCAACTCACGGGCGAGTTCTTTCAAATAGCGGCTGATATAGCTCATTTCCTGCACGCGGTTGTTCTGATACATGCCGCCTGCGTTCATCAACTGCATGTAGTCGAGGATAATCACGTCAATGCCCTGTTCGTGATACAGGCGGCGGCACTTGGTTCGCATTTGCACCGGAGAAAGGGCGGGCGTGTCATCAATGAAGATGGGGAAGTTGCTGACACGTCCGGCGGCTTCTACGAAACGGGCGTACTCGCGGCTGGTCAAATTACCGCGCCGGAGTGCCTGCGAGCTAATGCCCGTTTCCATGGCAATGATACGCTGCGTCAACTGCTCGTGACCCATTTCCATGGTGAAGATGCCCACATGCTTGCCGCGCCGCGCCACATTCACCGCTGCCGACAGCAGCCATGAGGTTTTACCCATGCCGGGGCGTCCGGCGAAGATTAACAGGTCGGAGCGTTGCAAGCCGCCCAGCAGTGTGTCGAGGTCGTTAAACCCGGTCGGGATACCGAGTCCGTCTTGATCTGACGAGTTCATCAAATGGTCGATGCGGTCGAAGTATTCGTCAATCGCATCGTTCATGGGGATGAAGTCGCGCTGCACCTGTGCGTCTGTCACGCCGAAAAGTTTATTCTCGGCTTCGCTGGTCAGTGTGTCGATGGACAGCGATTCGTCATAGGCCAGGCTTTTGATCTCGTCGGCAGCAAGCAGCATCTTGCGCCGCACCGCCGATTGTTCGACCATGCGACCATAGACTTCTGCATGGGCTGATGATGGCGCGGCGGTCATCAGCGAGGTGATGTAGGCCGCACCACCGACGTTTTCCAGCCATTTGAGGTCTTTGAGTTCCTGCACGACTGTCAGATAGTCAATAGCCTCGCGGCGATCATGCAGACGGTTAAGCGCCTGCCAGATTTGCGAGTGGCGGACATTATGAAAATCGTCGTGCTTCAGAAAAGACGCAATTGTCAGGAACGCGTCTGGGTTCACGATGATCGCACCGAGAACTGCGGCTTCGGCTTCCTCACTACGTGGGGCAGGTTGTTCAAACATATGTTTAGGGGCTTCCCGTCCGTTCGGTCAATACGGAAAGAAAACGGTGCGGGTCCCGCACCGTGCGCATAGTCGTTGCATCGGGTTGAATTCAGGCAAAATCCGCCGCAGAATGCCGCTAGTTCTTTTGCTCGTCGTCTTCGTCGAGGTCAATATCTAGCGAGTTTACGAAATCAGCGAACGCGCTGAGTTTGGTTTCGTCCACGTCTTCATCGTCGTCTTTGCTCGCAGGCGCGTTGCTGCTCTCTGCGACGACCTCATTTTCGACATCTTCATCCGGTTCAATGCCGGCCTTATCCATCACCTGTTGGGAAACGAAAATCGGCGCTTTTGCACGAACAGCGAGCGCGATTGCATCGCTGGAACGGGAGTCGATCTCCAACTGCTTGCCGTCTTGTTCTACGACAACGCGAGCATAATAGATGTCATTGCGTAGTTCGCTGATGAGAATATGCACTACGCTTGCGCCCAATTCACGGATCACATTCCGCAGTAGATCATGAGTCAAGGGTCGCGGGGGCGGGACTTCCTGCAATTCGACCGTGATCGCGTCCGCTTCATACGGGCCGATCCAGATTGGCAAATAACGGTCACTATTGGTGTCGCGTAATACGACAATGCGGTGCTGCGACATCAGGCTTACACGAATACTATCGATAACAACTTCGATCATATCCCACTTTTCTCAATACTCTCAGCGTACACGTTGGGCTGAACATGCCGGACAATGGACGCTGGCTTGCAACAGGCCGCTGCCGGACTGCGCATGATGAGCGCCACACGGGCAACTGCAAACGATTATACACTGATGGCCTTAAACAGCAACCGGAATTCATGCTGTGGTCGCGGTTCTCTCATAGGCGTTTCAGACCTGGCTTCGGTTGGGTATGAGACACTGTCTATTACGAAAACAGTCTATTGAGGAGTGTTCTTTGCGTAGAGTGGCGATTTATATGCTCGGTTTGCTTGCCGTTTTGCTTGCCGGATGTGGAGGGGCTTCGCCTTCTGTGGAGGTCGTCACCGGCGAATTGTTGTATGAGGCGGATTTTTCTACGGCGGGGTTGTGGGAATCTGGCAGTGCGCCGGAAGCGACAATTGGCGTAGATGCGGGTGTTTACCGGATGCGCACTGCCACCACACAATATGTGCGTGGATTTGATGCAGCGCAGCGCTATGAGAACATCGTACTTGAAGTTGACGTGTTGCAACTGAGTGGTGCTGCTGTCAGCAATGGTTATGGGGTGATTTGTCGCGGCTCGCTGCGCAACGACTCTGCGTCCGGTTACTATTTTCTGATTGGCGGCGATGGTTCGTATTCGATCCGGGAGGGGCGGGCCGGGGATTTACACGGGTTGGTCAAGTGGGCACGTTCGGATGCTGTCGGGCAGGGCATAGCACGTAACCGGCTACGTGTGGTGTGTGCAGACGACGTACTGGCGCTTTACGTCAACGGCGAACTCGTCGCCGAAACACGCGATGGCAGTTCTGAGGCCGGGTATGCGGGGTTTGTCGCTGTGACCGAGGAAGGCAGTGTCACCGAGGTGGAATTTGATAATTTGCGTATTTGGGCCGCGATGATAGACAAGTAGAGAACCCAAAACGGGCGCAAACGACGCGCCCGCTGGCATTTGTGGCTACTGATCTATTCGTCTAGGGGCGGGATGACAAGTTCTTGCCCTATAGATAGACGGTTTGGATCGGTGAGGTTATTCGCCTGGACGATTTGCAGAACGGTCACGCCATATTGCGCGGCGATGCGCCCCAGTGTTTCACCTGTTGCTACTACATGGATAATTGGCTGTGCAGTCGGTTGCGGCCCAGCGGGCGCGACAGGTCCGACAGCATTGGTCGGTGGCGGGTCTATGCCTGCGCCCTGCGGCACAGGGTCGGGCGCGGTGGCTGGCTCACAATTGGGCAGGATGATCTCGTCGCCTACGTCGATGAGATTGGGGTTGAGATTCGGATTCGCTGCCTGAATTTCGTCAACCGTTGTGTTGTTGTTGAGTGCAATGCGGAAAACTGTGTCGCCGCCCACAACGATATAGATACAGTCATTTGCGGCTTCGGCAAACGGGTCTACCGGGGTTGCCAGCGGAACCAGTGTCGGTTGCAGTGCATCCGGCGTATCCGTTGGCGATGGTGTGTTGGTTTCTACCGGGCCAGAAGGCAAACCGGGGACAATCAATGTCGGTTCTGCTGTCGCTGTACCCGCATCCAGTGGAACCTCGGTGGCCTCAGACAGCGTGACTGTTGCAGTCGGCTCGTCTGAAAATGTGATCGGCGTCGATGTAATAACCGGGATGTTGATCGTTGGTGTGACATCGTCGCCGCTGTTCTCGCTGGCGTCCGCCGGGGAGGTCGGTGTTAGCGGTGCGTCAGAAGATTCAAACGGTTCGCTGGCCTGACGGAAACACGCCGTGACCAGCAGCATGACCAGCATGATCATCCATACGAACCTTGTGTGTCGCTTTGGCATCATTTCCCGCATACATCCCTCAATGTGCATAGTATCGCAACTCTAAAGATACATCGTATCGGTTTCGGCGGCAAAAGTTAACGGTCCACTGCCAAAATCGTTCTACAATAGAATAGAAAAATCAAACGTTATGCCACAGAAACGAGCATAGGCCGGTTTTACCGAGACGGAAAATCTGCTGGCTTGCATGTTTGTGCAATTTGCTGGCCAAAGCATGACCCCGGCATTGCATTGTGATCTTGACTGCGTTAAACCTATGTTGTGGCCCATCTATACAAACTGTCAACGAGAGGGATGGACTAGTGACCTCAGAAGAAAAATCGCGGGTTCTGGTCGTCGATGACGATCCGGGACTCCACAAGCTGGTTGTCATTTTGCTGCAACGTGCGGGGATGGAGCCAATTTCCGCCATGAATGCGACGGAAGCCGCGCAAAAACTGCGCGAGCGTCCGCTGCCGGATGTTATCGTCCTGGATTTGATGCTACCTGATGTCAGTGGGATCGACTTTCTGAAACAGATGCGCGAGAAAAAAGTCTTCGAAAACCTGCCCGTCGTGATTCTCTCTGCGCTGGCTGATCCTGACCAGATCCGCGAAGGGTTGCAATCCGGTGCAGATCGCTACCTGACCAAGCCGTATCTGGCGAACAACCTTGTTTCTACGTTGCAAGAGGTGTTGAAAAGCGGGCGCAAACGCGTCTAATCGGGCGAACGAGTCAGGCGGTACATCACAAATCCGGGGACGCTGCGTTCAAGATCGGCGCGAAAGCCTGCCTCGTGTGCTGCTTGCAGCCACGCTATAAAATCCACATCTGCGGGGGCAATGAGATAGCGGGGTGCGCGGTCCGGGTTGCGTGGCGCATCCATGCTCAAATCGTCCGGTGTGGGATAGTATACGCGACGTTTATCGCTCCATGCGCCCAGATAGTAACCCATCTCCCAGCCCAACCAGTGATCGTAGACGATCGCGCCGAATTCGCGGGTATTGACGGCATCCGCCAGCGCCAGAATGTCGCCCCCGCGTCGCCCGTATTGCCCGGTATCGTAGGGGATAACAGGCAGCGCGAACAGCAGAACCGACAGCATGACCGCGCTTTGCGGCATGTTGAAGCGCTTTGTTATTGTAATTAATCCCACCGCGACGAGCATTGCCATTGGTGGTACGGCAAGCACCAGATAGCGGTCAAAAATGGGCAGGGCGCTGATGATATGTGCGCTGCTGTATCCGGCGATGAACAGTCCCAATAATCGTTCGTAGGGACGACCCCGCGTGATGATCCTCCACAAGCCGACTGCGACCAATCCTCCTGTCAACCATGCGGGGCCGAACAATTCAGGGCTAAATTCGAGCCACAGCCGCAGACGGTCACCCCATTCGTCGGGTGTGGAAAACGGGTGTCCGGGGTTAATGTGACGGTTGCCAACGCTCCAGAAGCTCTCGCCGGGACGCAGTGCGTCCCACAAAACCAGGGCTGCGATTCCAACCGTGAAGGCCGCCAGAAAATGCCGCCATTCTAGCCTGCGATTGTGTATCATCGTGAATGGCAGCCACGTGAGAAAGAATATCCCGTGTGGTTTCGCCGCGATGCTCAACACCAGTAAAAGTCCGCTCACCGCCGGATAACCGCGTAGCATCGCCAGTACCGACGCCATTCCAAGTGTAATCATCAACATATCTGTGAACGCGGATGCACTGAAGCCGACTGCGTGCGGGGATATCGTCACCAGCAACGCCGCCAATAACGCGACAGGCTTGTTATAGATCGTGGCAGTGATCGTATATAACATTGCGATAAGCAGGATTCCGGCGAATACATTGGGCAGGCGTGCTGCGAATTCGCCTTTGACAAGCGGTACGTCAATGATGTTTAGCGGGGTGATTTTTGAGGCGAAGAAGTGCATTGAAAGGGCAGATGCATAGATACTTAAAGGCGGCTTGTCTAATGGTCCGGGTAGCCACCAATCGCCATAGGTGACGGCATTGCGGGCGAATGTGCTATAAAGCGCTTCATCGGGGTGAAAGCGAATATCCCGCGTTGCCGCGTTGAAGCGCAACCCGGCTGCTAACAGCAAGATCGCCAGCAGCGCGAAACGATGTGGTGCGTTCCGGCGGTTCAATCGTTAAAGCGGTCCCGCAGATAATCCAGCGTTACGCTGTCAATATGATTAGCGTCGTTGTCCGGTGTCCAGCGCTCTTCGAGGTTCTCGTTGCCGATGAACGCCCAGAACGCTTGAACTGATAGCTGGTCCCATTTGCTGTTGGGATCACCACCGTAGTAGCCTTCGTTAACCAGGATATGCTGTAATTCGGTGCTGATATCTGGCGTGATGCTGATGCGATTTTCTGGCTTGACGGGCTGGAAGAAGATGTGATGCATTTTGACGAGTTTGACCAGTTTTTCGACCGGTTCTTCATCGTCATCGACGCGCAGGTCAATATAGCGGTCGTTGTCGCCGCCATAACCGCCCCCGGCCTTGACGACCAGTACCCCGGCGGCTTGTTTGCCGCGTTTGTCGCCGCCGACGGTCTCCCCGGCTAACAGTGCCGCCACCAGACGATCTGCCAGTTCGCCGCCTGTTTTCTGATAGGCTTCCGCCATCGCTTCCAGTGTTTCTGGCCCGGTGAGGATATTGCCCTGACAGGCAAATCCCTCGCCGAGTTTGTGCCCCGCCCAACCATGACAATCGGTGCCGGTGTGCGCAGCGGCACGCCCCTGCGCGTCCACAATGCCTACCTGACGATGCGCGGAACGGTCGTCTTTTGCCAGCAGCGTGCGCAATGTCTCGTCGGCGGATTTATCCTGCGCCATCAACGCCAATCCGTCTGGCCCGAAACCGACTTTCGCATAGGATTGCGTAGCGACAGCTCCGGCCCCGGCCTGTGCCCAACTGACGACCGCGGCTGCGGCAAGAAACTTGCTGGCCACGGCGACGCCCCATGCTTCGGCATCGGGATCATACGCTACAATCGAATAGGTGTTGATTTGCATAATGGACTCTTCGCACTCTTACGGTCAAAAATCGCCCGTCGATTGTAACGCAGCCTGCGCTATAATGCGTGCGACTGATATGGGAAATGAGACAACCCGCATGAAATTTGCGATGATTCGTGCTGTCGTGATGGATATGGACGGTGTGCTGTGGCGTGGTGATGATCCGCTGCCCGGTATGATTGAGATGTTCGAGTGGCTACGCGAGAGCGAGACACCGTTCGCATTGGCGACCAACAACAGCAGCAAGACGCAATCCGATTATGTGGCGAAACTGACGCGCATGGGCGTGGACGATGTGCCGGAATCTGCGATTGTAACCAGTGCCACCGCCACCGCTGCGTATTTACACGGGCAGTTCCCCGCCGGGACGCCGTTGCATGTCGTCGGCATGAGCGGGTTGCGCCGTATCCTCGATGGGGCGGGTTTTGACCTGAGTGGAGATGAGCTGCCGCAAGCGGTCGTTGCGGGGATGGACCTCAATCTGACCTACGAAACGCTTAAACAGGCTGCGCTGTACATCCGGTCTGGCGTGCCTTTTATCGGGACCAATCCTGATTTGACTTTCCCCAGTCCCGAAGGGCTGATTCCCGGTACGGGTAGCCTGCTGGCGGCGTTGGAAGCGGCGACGGACGTATCGCCGACGGTGATCGGCAAACCGCGTGCGCCCATGTTCGATACGGCACTTGCTACGCTGGGGACTTCGGCAGCGGAAACACTGATGATTGGTGATCGTTTAAACACGGATATTCTCGGTGCGCAGCGGGTTGGGATGCCGACCACGCTCCTGTTCACGGGGGTGACGACGCCGGATGCACTCAGTGACACGAACAACGATATCTGGCCGGATGTGGCTTATGAGGGTTTGCCCGCATTGATTTCTGCATGGGCGGGAGATGCGTGGTATCGTCAGAAGATCAAAGCCAAACGCGGACACTGATCCATGACGATCTCTCGACGTGATTTTTTGCAGATGGCGATGCTGGGAACCGGGGGCGGGGCAGTGCTGTCATTTATGTCAGGTGTCGCCGCACAGACTCCGGCGGAATCACAGCTTGCGTCCGCAATCACCGAAGCGATAGGCAATCGCGCCATCGGCATTGACCTGCGCCGGGTTGATGATGAGGGCGAGGAACAGTTTCGCGTGCAGGTAAACGGCGATATCTTGTATCCGGTTGCAAGCTGTTTCAAGACCTTCACCATTCTCTACTATTGCTGGAATATGCCATATCTAAAGTGGAGTTCGCCGGATGAGGACTCAAACCTCTACCGGATCGCTGTGTTTAGCGCCAATCGCGCCACGACGACGCTGCTATACGAGGTCGCGGACCGTATTGAGACGCCCAATCGCAATGCTATCGAGAAGTTCAACGACTTCTTGATTTACACTATGGGCTTGCGCAACGGAATCTATCGCTGGTCGCCCGGTTCAGCAGATGGCGATAGTAATGTGTCTCTGGCGACGCCCGCGCCCGTCGCTACAGATGGACGGTTCGCGCCATCGCTTGTCCCGCCGGATGAACGCTATGTTGAGGTGCGCGGTGAACGCTATCTGATGGACAATCTGTTCGCGCCCGCCGATCTCGCGAATGGGTATGCCCGGTTGCTGGCTTCCGATCCCTTCCCCGATGTGCCGCGTGCGGAAACTGCGATTGAAGTTGTGCTGGATTTGCACAGCATCCCGGCGGAAAGTTATGAATCGCCGTTTGAACGCGCCTTTGAGCGTCCATATACCGGGAAAGATGGTGTCCTGCCTACAGCGGATTCTCCTGTAGGGCGTGTGATCAATGACGCGGGCATCGTCGAATTTGACAGTGGACGCTATGTGATTGCCTTTATGTGCATGGACGGCGAATTTACCGCGCTTGAGGTGTTGGGCGATATTCGCACTGCGATTGAGGACTACGAATCGACTATTGCGTAGGCTGGCCTTTGGATATCCTCTTGAATGGACTTAGAAGCCTATATGTGATTCAAGGCGAATTGTTTCATAAAGTCCCGGCGGCGTTGTGGGCGGCGCGGATCGGTTCTGGCAGGCGATACTTTGGTGTGATACGCATGATCAGATCAACTGTCGAGTCGATGTCTGCTTTGTGACCGGGGGAAATATAGACTGGTTTCACGTTCGTTCGTGTGCGGAGGACGACGCCAAGTGTCTCGCCTTTGTGCGTCAGGGTGGATCGGCTGCCTCTTTCCGGTGCGGGACCGTCATAATCGCCGATTAGATGCGTTTTGCCGCAACCTATAGTCGGGTAGTCCAGCCATAGGCCCATGTGCGAGGCGATGCCAATTCGCCGGGGATGGATTCTCCCCATGCCATCGAAAACGAACACATCCGGTGTGGTTGTCAACTTCTCGAATGCTTCGACCAGCACCGGACCCTCGCGGAAGCTCAATAAGCCGCTGATGTAGGGGAAGGGCGTCGGCTGTTTGGCGGTGACAGTTTCCACGATTTGCAATTCAGGGAACGTCAGCACGACCACTGCCGCCTGCGAAACGTTATTTTTGACACTGACATCTACTCCGGCGACGTGCGTGATCGCGGCGATATTCAACGGTGTATGGTGGGTAACACGACCAGCGAGGTCTTTTTGCAGTGCGACAGCTTCTTTGGGTGTCAGGTTCCAGTCATGTAGATGATGGATTTGCATGGTTAACGGCTTTCCTGCGCGTTGAGCAGCACCAGATACCAGCCAAGAAAGATCAACAATGGAATAGAGCGATTTTCACTCGCGTCAGGATTAATATCGACATCACTGCTTAATTTGAACGTGCCGCGCTCTTGAAACCCGACGATTGGTTCCTCATTTTCATCCAGCCATACCCATTTGGATCCCCAGAAGTTCGCCGACTGCCATGTAAATGTGCGTTCGTCATGAAATTTGAGGATGCCGGGTTTCGCTATGCGATACTGGTACAGGGCGATTTGTTCACCCGTTCCTACCGAGCGGATGGTGATGTGTCGCCCGCTGAAGTGACCGCGCCGCACGAAGGTCCAGCGGTTGCCGGGTGCATCAACTTCGACATCGTTGGTCCAGAACGAGAGATGTTTCACACGGGCGATGACCTCGCCTTTGCCGTTGACGAGTTCATGTCTGGCGCTGCCGAGCCATCCCTTTGACTGCCATACGAGTGTTGTATTTTCGAGTTCCTTGAGTGACTTCATCGATGCCTCTGGGGTGAATGTTGTCTTTACAATGTGCGCAGGTACAGGCGTTACTGCTGTGCTTGGTCAGAAAAGTGCAACGCTATGAACAGATAAATTCGGCGCATATATTGATTATATGGCGGAAACAAAAACGGGATGAGCGTTTTGCCCATCCCGTTTGAATTCCATTTTATTGTGACTATTAGTCGCTGCCGCCACCATCCGCGAGACTTAGCAGACCCGTGTTCATGCGTGGCTGCTTGGCTTGATCGTCTTCCTTGCCAAATCTGATGATCTCGCCAGAATCGGTAATTGCTTCTACCGAAAGGCCGAGACTCTGAAGTTCTTTGACCAGGACGCGGAAGCTGGTTGGAATGCCCGGTTCTTCGATGGCCTCGCCCTTGACGATGGCCTCGTAGGTCTTGACGCGACCCTGTACATCGTCGGATTTGACCGTGAGCATTTCCTGAAGCGTGTAGGCCGCGCCGTAGGCTTCCAGCGCCCAAACTTCCATTTCACCAAAGCGCTGACCGCCGAACTGCGCCTTACCGCCAAGCGGCTGCTGCGTGACCAGACTGTAGGGTCCGGTCGAGCGGGCGTGAACTTTGTCTTCAACAAGATGCGCCAGCTTCAACATATGGACATAACCGACGGCGACCGAACGATCAAAGGGATCGCCTGTGCGCCCGTCGTAGATGATCTGCTTGCCGTAGATCGGGTTGGCGATGCCTGTCTCGAACATCACGCGATCTGCGATAGTGAACAGTTCTTTGAGGCTGGCCCCGGCAGGCATTTCCGTTTCCGACGAGTGTTTGGCGACCCACAGTCGCAGCATCGCTTCGACGGCGTTTTCATCGCGCATCTGGCGCTCGGCAACAGGCAGGCCGTGTGCGACGAACATCAGCGTCATATCCGGGTCGAAGCCGCTCTCACGCAGCCATTCCGCCGCCGTGACGCGACGCGCATACACCTGATCAGTGATGATGAGGTCATGGTCGTACAGATCACTTTCCGCCAGCCATGCCTGTACATATAGACGGCGCACTTCGTCGTCGTCCTCAAGGCTTTCGGTGTCGAAGTCGTATTCGTGCAGCCAATCCCACGCACGCTCGGTGATGACTCGCCATGCTTCGTCGATCATCCACGCACGAGAAAGTTCCGCCTGAATTTCAAGCTCTTTCGCACCGTCGAACACCGGGGTAATTGCGCGGAAGCCGAGGCGATCTGCCGCCCAACCGAGGTGCAGTTCCAGCACCTGACCGATATTCATACGACCGGGCACACCCAGCGGATTCAGGATGATTTCTACCGGACGACCGTCCTCTAAATAAGGCATGTCTTCAATCGGGACGATCTTGGAGATGACACCCTTGTTTCCGTGACGGCCTGCCATCTTGTCACCGACGGTCAACTTGCGGCGCTGGGCTACACTGACGCGTACCATTTTTTCGACGCCTGCGGGTAGATCGCGGTGTTCCTCGCGGGTGAACGTCTTCACGTCCACGACCTTGCCGCGCTCACCATGTGGCAGACGAAGCGATGAGTCTTTGACTTCGCGGGCTTGCTCACCGAAGATCGCACGCAGTAGTTTCTCTTCGGGGCTAAGTTCTTTCTCGCCCTTTGGTGTGATCTTGCCGACTAGAATGTCATTCGGGCCGACTTCTGCGCCGATGCGGACGATACCGAATTCGTCGAGGTCTTTTAGTGCGTCCTCGCCGACGTTGGGAATATCGTAGGTGATTTCTTCCGTGCCGAGCTTGGTATCACGCGCTTCAACTTCATGCTTCTCGATGTGAATGCTGGTGAACTTGTCGTTGCGCAGCATTTCTTCACTAATGAGCAGTGCGTCCTCGTAGTTACCGCCATTCCAGGACAGGAAGGCCGCCAGCACGTCATGACCGAGGGCGAGATTGCCGTTTTCGGTAGACGAGCTATCCGCGATTACATCGCCGATATTCACGCGTTGGCCCTTACGCAGGACGGGGCGCTGGTCAATGCAGGTGGACTGGTTCGAGCGGTCGTACTTGCGCAGACGATAGATCAACTCCTCGCCGCTGTCCAGACGGATGACGACGCGCTCGCTCTGTACGCTGATTGCTTCGCCTTCAACGTCTGAGGTCAAGACCTGACCGGAGTCATAGGCCGCTTGATCTTCCATACCGGTGCTGACAATCGGCACATCCGGCTTCAGCAACGGAACCGCCTGACGCTGCATGTTCGACCCCATGAGCGCACGGTTGGCGTCGTCGTGTTCCAGGAAGGGGATCAAAGCCGCGCTGATGCCGACAATCTGACGTGGCGCGATGTCCATATAGTCAACGCGCTGCGAGGCTGTCACCATGAAGCGCTGGTTGTGACGTGCAGAGACGCGCCCAACGGTGAACTGGTTGCGCTTATCCAGCGGAGCGTTAGCCTGTGCGATGACGAAATCATCTTCGGCATCTGCCGACAGGTAGATGATTTCTTCTGTGACAAACGGGATTACCGGAATCTTGTCGATTTTGGCTTTTACGAGTTTTTTGACAATGGCTTCGTCAATAATCTCGTCTTCTTCGATGATGACGTTGCCACTGGCATCTTCGACATCATCGCGCACGCCGCGCCCGATCAGATCGGGATCGCTCGTCTTAAGGAACTTGACGACCTTGCGATAGGGCGTTTCCACAAAGCCGTACTCATTGACCCGTGCATAGCTCGCGAGACGCCCGATCAGACCGATATTCGGGCCTTCCGGTGTCTCGATGGGGCAGATGCGCCCATAATGGCTGTGGTGAACGTCACGCACGTCGAAGCCTGCACGTTCGCGGCGCAGACCGCCGGGGCCGAGCGCCGACAGCGTGCGCTTGTGCGTCAGTTCTGCCAGTGGATTTGTTTGCTCCATGAACTGTGACAACTGCGACGAACCGAAGAACTCACGGATTGACGCAACCACCGGGCGGATGTTGATGAGGTTCACCGGTGTCAGGTTGTCCGTCTCGCGGATCGACATGCGTTCCTTGACCACACGCTCGGTACGGCGCAGGCCGACGCGCAGTTTGTTCATGATGAGTTCGCCGACCGTCTTGACGCGGCGGTTGCCCAGATGATCGATGTCATCCGGCCCGGCGACGCCGTTGTTGATCAAAATCATGCGTTCGACCAGCTTGACAATATCCGCCTTGGTGACGGTACGCGTTTTGCGCGAGATGCTTTCGTCCAGGCCAAGACGCTGATTCAACTTGTAGCGACCGACACGCTCCAGATCATAGCGCCGCTGGTCGAACAACTGACTTTCCAGATATTCGCGGGCGTTTTCGATGGTGGGCGGGTCGCCGGGGCGCATACGCTTGTAGAACTCAAGCAGGGCGGCCTCTGCAACCGTTTGACCTTTCTTCAGTTCCCATGCGGGTTCAGCTTTCAGGGTGCCAGCCATAAACTGGTGTGATTCATCGTTGTCGATTTCGGCATACAGCGACATCATCTCTTCGTCACTGCCGTCCTGAATCGGCGACATGTTGTCTGGCATTCCGTCACTGACAGCCGCCAGAGCACGCAGTAATACACTTACCGGGATCGTGCGCTTGCGGTTAAATTTAATCGTCAGGTAGTCCGTTTTGCGCGTTTCAAATTCCATCCACGCGCCGCGATCCGGGATCAGCTTGGCATTTGCCAGCAGACGACCCGTTGTGCGATCTTCTTCGACATCGAAATAGACGCCAGGAGAGCGGATCAACTGGCTGACGACGACACGTTCGGTTCCGTTGATAATGAACGTGCCTTTTTCGGTCATGAGCGGGAAGTCGCCCATGAAGATGTCAGAGGTCACGACCTCGTCCCCGGCCTCGCGGTTGACCAACGCTACACGCACATACAGAGGCGCAGCAAAAGACATGTCGCGTTCCAGGCACAGGTCCTCATCGTATTTTGGTTCTTCGAACCAGTAGGTGAGGCCGAACTCTTTGGCTTCATCGCTGTTCCCTGGCAGATACAGCCGCAGGTTGCCGTTGAAGCTTTCGATTGGGCTGATTTCGTCGAAGAGTTCTGCAAGTCCTTCTTGAATGAACCAGTTGAATGATTGCAACTGGACCTCAATCAAAGATGGCAATGCATGCACATCGACGGTACGGGCGTAGTTCTTCGTCTTATTGTTTTCCAATGCACCGCTCCTCAGTACGATAACAAGACGGGCTGGTGAATCAAAAGTTGAGCGGGCTAAATGCCGCTCCTCGGTGTTCCGGGGAGTGATGGATAAGTCGAGTTCAGAGTGAGTCCCATTTGAGACGAACTAGATTTCAATTGAGGCAATGCGAACAGGCAGTATATCGTAATCCTAACGCATTTGTCAAGTCATTGATTCAATTTTTTAGATTGTCTGTGCGGGATAAAGAAAAATGACTGTGATGGTGTGTGACAAGGCATCCCACAGGGGTGATTATTGTTGTTGTAGCACCGGGATTTCTGTGAGTGTGTCGGCATCCTCCGCGCCGCGCCGTCGTGTGACCAGCATCAGACCCCCCGCGACCAGAGTCAACCCGGCAGCGATGTGAACGCGTGCAGGCATGTAGCGCAGGCGATTGACGACATTATAATCGACACCGATGAGGTCCTCGCGCAGTTTGCGCACGAACTTTTCTGAAGGTTGCTGTTTCACCAGTACCGAACACAAGCGGTCGATTAAATCAGTCGCAGACTCTACCTCTGCGCGTTCTGCATTTGCGCGGCGCAGCATCGCCTTGACCTCTTCATCCTGCTCTTGCAGCATGGCATCGGTGATCGCATCCAACAAATCTTGCAATGAACTATTTTTGTGGTCGGAGTGAGACATGATTGCGATTTAACCTTCTTTGGTGTCGGTGCGGGTTCCCGACTGGTGCAGATCACCGCGTGTCGGGTTGATTTGCTGTATTTGTAGATCATCACGCAGGGCAAGCAGTGTACGATGATAGAGTGACTTGATCGCGCCCTCGGTCCGGCCCATGATTTCGCCGATTTCCGCGTTGGATAGACGTTCTACGAATTTCAGGACCAATAGCTGTTGGCGTTCTGGCGGCAGACGGCGAATGGCCGCTAACAATTGCTGGCGTTCTTCTTCGTCCTCGGCGGCACGATCTGGCGCTTCCGAACGCAGGCTGCTGGCGACAAATTCATCCAGCGGGATGATCTTGCGCCGACCCCGGTCGCGGTGCCAGTTGGCGACGAGATTGTGTGCAATGCGATACAGCCATGCCTGAAACGGCACGCCTTTATCCACATAATTCTCGATATGCGACATAGCGCGGAAGAATACGCGGGCGGTCAGGTCTTCGGCGTCGTGCTGATTACTGGTGCGGTAGTAGATATAGTTATAGATTTTCTTCACGTACCGCTCGTAAATCTCGCCGAATGCGTCTTGATCGCTTTTCGCCAGTTCGACCAGTTCGCTGTCGGATAGCGATTTATAATCTGTCGGTTTGGATTTGCGGTTGAATATGTTCATCACATAAGAAAACACATTTTTTGTGATTCGGTTGCGGGATTGTCCTGAAATTCGTTGTTAGGGATTTGTGAGAACAACCCCTCCCTCGCATAAGCTCCCCGCTCCCTTTATAATATGCTCCGTTACCACCGAATTTCACAAACGACGGGATGTGTCCATGTCACAACCTTTGAATTTTCAGCAGGTGCTTCTCAAGTTGCATCAATTCTGGGCCGATCAAGGCTGTGTAATCTGGGAGCCATATAACGTGCAGGTCGGCGCGGGGACTGGAAACCCGGCGACGTTGCTGCGCGTCCTTGGCCCGGAACCCTGGCGCGTTGCCTATGTTGAGCCGAGTGTGCGACCGGATGATGGTCGCTATGGTGAGAACCCTAACCGGATGCAGAAATACTACCAGTATCAGGTCATCCTCAAGCCCGATCCCGGCAATCCGCAGGAGCTTTACCTGAAGTCGTTAGAGGCGCTCGGCATCAACCCGCGTGAGCACGATATCCGCTTCGTAGAAGATAATTGGGAATCACCCGCGCTCGGTGCGTGGGGCCTCGGCTGGGAAGTCTGGCTGGATGGGCAGGAAATTACGCAGTTTACTTATTTCCAGCAGGCAGGCGGCATTGAGCTGAATCCCGTTTCGGTGGAAATCACCTATGGTGTTGAGCGTATCGTGCTGGCGCTGCAAAACAAGAATTCTGTGTGGGAAATTGATTGGATGCCCGGTGTCAGCTATGCGGATATGATGTTCAATGAAGAGGTTGAACACTGCCGCTACTACTTCGATGTCGCCGATGTAGATGCGCTTAAGCAAGTGTATGACGCCTACGAGCGTGAATATGCCCGCGCCCTTGAAGGCGATGCGCTCATCAGCGGCTACGATTATGTGTTGAAGTGCAGCCACCTGTTCAACGTACTGGATACACGCGGCGCAATTGGTGTGACGGAACGTGCTAGCTACTTCCGCCGGATGCGTGACATGACGCGTACCGTTGCCAAGTCGTATGTCGAAAAGCGTGAGGAACTCGGTTATCCGCTGCGCAAGAAGGGGCAGGATTGGCGCGAACCTGAACAGGCGGAACTCAATCCCAGTGTGACCGGGCAGTCGATCCCCGATGAACCAAGCGACGTGCTGTTTGAGATCGGTGTTGAGGAATTACCCGCTGATAATGTCAATGATGCTCGTGAGCAACTACAGGCAATGGCGGACACAGTGTTTGATGATCTGCGCCTGTCGCATGGCGAGATCAATGCCTACGCTACACCGCGCCGACTCGTTATCCATGCCAAAGACGTTGCCCCGCGCCAGACGGACATCCAACGTGAGGAAAAAGGCCCGCCTGCCAATCGCGCTTTTGACCCTGATGGCAACCCGACCAAAGCCGCACAGGGGTTCGCACGCGGCAAGGGTGTCGATGTCAGTGAACTGCGTGTCGAAGAGGTCGATGGCGGCGAATATGTGATGGTCACCGTCCATGAAAAAGGGCGTTCGGTTGTAGAGGTGCTGGCGGAAGCATTGCCGCAGGTGATTGAAGACATCAAGTTCGGGCGTTCCATGCGTTGGAACAGTACCGATGTTGCCTTCTCGCGCCCGATTCGCTGGATTGCCGCGACATTCGGCGGTGCGATTATCCCATTTAGCTATGCGGGGTTACCTGCCGGGAATGTGACTCGTGGCCTGCGTCCATATGGATCGCTGCCGCACGCCTTCGCAGATGCCACCGACTATTTTGATCACATGCAGCAGCAGGGCATTATCCTTGATTATGAGGCGCGTCAGGCGTCTATTATCGAACAGGTTAAAGCGCTGGCGGAAGAGGTCGGTGGACGTGTGCCGGACGATCCTGATTTGCTGGAAGAGGTCACGAATTTGATCGAACGCCCGACGGCGTTGCGCGGCACATTTGAAGAATCGCGCCTTGAGCTACCGCGTGAAGTGCTGGTGACGGTTATGCGCAAGCACCAGCGTTACTTCCCGGTGGAAGACGCTGATGGCAAGCTAATGGCCTACTTCATCACGGTTCGTAACGGGGACAGTGAACATCTCGATAAGGTCGTTCACGGCAATGAACACGTGCTTCGGGCGCGTTTCTCTGATGCCAATTTCTTCTATAGTGAGGACAGCAAGACCGAACTGTCCGACTTCCTGCCGCGTTTAGGCACGCTGACCTTCCAGGAGCAACTTGGTTCCATGCTTGACAAGAATCATCGTGTTGCCGGGTTGATCTCCGGGTTGGGTGATTTGTTGGGCATGGACGCGACCGAAGTCGCCATTGCGGAACGCGCTGCACAGATCGCTAAAGCCGACCTCGGTACGAATATGGTCGTGGAACTCACGTCCCTACAGGGGGCGATGGGCCGTATCTATGCGTTGAAGGCCGGATACCCGCAGGATGTGGCTGATGCCGTATACGAGCATTGGCTGCCGCGCAGCGCCGATGATGATCTCCCCACCAGCCAACCGGGGACACTCCTTGCGCTGGCGGATCGCCTCGATAGTCTGGTTGGTCTGTTTGGGGCCGGACTCGCACCTAAATCCACCGCCGACCCCTACGGGCTGCGCCGCGCCGCGCTCGGCGTGATTCAGATCGTCACCGCGAAGAGGCTGGATGTCGATCTCATGCAGGCGGTCAATCTGGTTGCCGCCGCGCAGCCGCTATCGGTGAGTGACAGCGCGAAAACACAGGTTCTCGAATTCATCGCCGGACGCCTGCGCGTATGGTTAAGCGAACAGGACTTTGCGCCCGATGTGATCGCTGCCGTTCTTGCGGAACAGTCTACCAACCCGTATCGCGCATTCATCGGCGTGCAGGAGTTGTCGAAGTGGGTGGCCCGCGATGACTGGACGGAGATACTCGACAGTTTCGCACGCTGCGTCCGCATCACCCGCACCGAAGAAACACAGCAGTCGGTCGATGAATCTCTGCTAGTTGAACCGCAGGAAAAGGCACTCTACACGGCGTTCAATAACGCAGTCGGCAATCTTGACGCTGACGCCAATGTCGATGCCTTCTTAAGCGCGTTTATCCCAATTATGCCGGCAGTCACCGAGTTCTTCGATCATGTGCTGGTCAACGCCAACGATCCGGCGGTCCGCAACAACCGCTATGGCCTGCTGCAAGCGATCAGCAATATGCAAACCGGTTGCGCTGACCTGAGCGAACTGAGCGGTTTCTAAATACAAACAATTCGGGTGAGGCGGTAACATTTATCCGCCTCGCCCCATCTGATAAATAGCTCCCCGTTTGATGCTACGGTGATACTTGCTTTTCGTCTGCGTGAAGCACCGGATGATTTGCCGCCTGATCGTTACTATTTGGCAAGCGAGACTCGCGCCACATAGGATGTGTGAGATCGTCACAAATGCCACATCCCCCCGGCGCTTCGGGATGATAATCGTTCCTGTTCAACCATTAAGATCGTTTTTTGATGAAGTGCGCACCCAGGTGTAGTGGAGGGTGTTACACTAATGCCTTTTTTATAAAAAATTTGTCGTGAAATGGTGTTTTCTGTTGCGCGTGTTGAATTCACACATATAATACACTTCCAACGAGTAGGGGAACCCACGAGCGCATGTCGTCGGTAACACAAGAGATTAAATCCCGTCTGGACCTGGTAAACTACATTCAACAACACGTTCCGCTGAAGAAAGCCGGACGGACGTATAAGGCGTGTTGCCCCTTCCATGCAGAGAATACCCCCTCTTTTGTCGTTGACCCGGACAAGCAATATTGGCGCTGTTACGGTGCTTGCGCCGAAGGTGGCGACATCTTCAGCTTTGCTATGAAGCATCACGGGTGGGATTTCAAGGACACACTGCACAATCTGGCGGAGTTGGCCGGGGTGCAGGTGCGCCAGCAGACCCCGCAGGAAAAGCAGCATGATGAACATCTCGATAAGCTGCGCGGCCTGTTGGATGCTGCCGCCGAAGCCTTTCATAATCTGCTGATAGACTCATCCCGCGAGGATTCACGCAGTGTGTTGCAATATGCGCGTGAGAAGCGCGGCCTCACGGACGAAACCCTGCAAAAATTCCAGATTGGCTTCGCGCCTACTGGCTGGCAGAACATGATGAATTACCTGCTCAACATCGGCTATAACGAGCAGGAAATCCTCGACGCCGGGATCGCCATCCGCAACGAGGAGAAAAACAGCACCTATGACCGCTTCCGCAATCGCCTGATGATCCCTATCCGCGATGAACGCGGGCGTGTGGTCGGGTTCGGGGCACGGGCGCTGGACCCGGACGAAAACGCAAAATATATCAACTCACCGCAGTCGGATGTGTTCGACAAAAGTCATGTTCTGTTTGGACTCGATATTGCCAAACATGCCATCCGCCAGCAGGATACCGTCGTCATCGTAGAAGGCTATCTGGACGCGATTCAGGCACATCAGGCCGGACATCTCAACGTTGTCGCGCAGATGGGCACAGCATTGACCGAACCGCAGTTAAAGCTGCTGGCTCCGCGTTATGCGAAGAAGATCGTCATGGCGTTGGATTCCGACGCTGCCGGACAAAACGCCACCCGTCGCAGTCTGGAAACGGCGCGGCAGGCGCTTGAAGCCGATTATGCCGGACGCCTTTCAGTAGATATTCGCGTGTTGCAGATGCCGGATGCCAAAGACCCCGACGACTTGATCCGCGAAAACCCGGATGCCTGGCCCGCACTGGTCGATGATGCGACTCCGGTGGCGGATTTCGTCATCGAACTCGAAACGGCGGACTTGCCGGAGAATGCGACCGTCCAGGAACGCGAGGCCATCGCCCGGCGCGTGCTGCCAATTCTGATGGCGTCGGAAAGCAAGCTATATACGAATGATAATCTACAGAAACTTGCGCGGAAACTCCGTTTTTCCGAGCGGATACTCGAAGAATGGGCGCTATCCGAGCAGCAGAAGAATCCGCCGAAACCGCGCCCAGCGGCCCCGATAGACGACGAGCTACCACCCCTGAATATTGACGGGCTGGAACCGCCGCCGCCGGATTGGGACGACGACTATATCGCGCCTGATATGGCGGGAGTGCAGCATCCTGCACAGCCGACAGGTGGCATATTCATCGAAACGGCGGAAATGATTTGCCTGCGCACCTTACTGCTAAATCCTGATGCGCTATACGAGGTGAATCGTAAGCTGCGCGAATTGGCTGCCGATGACAACGCGCTACTTGATGGTCCGCTGCGTGATTTCGACCGCGATGACTTTGTGCAGATTGAGTATCGCGCCCTGATGGATGCGCTGCTGCGGTCGCTGGACCAGTACGAGTTAGAAGTGATTGACTATATGAGCCGGGATTTGGACCCGGTATTACGCCAGCAATTTGACGATCTACGCCTTGAAGATGTCGAGCGGGTGCGCAATCGGATGCGCCGCCGCTTTGAGAGTGATTTGGAGATGCGCTGGAAAGATCATGAGCGGCGCGGGCGTATGCCCGCCAGTACCGGGGACGAATTATTGTCCAGGGCATTGGGGCTGCGCGTGCAACGCTTGAAGCGCGACCTTGACGAGATGCGTTTCATCCAGCAGGATGCGCAGACAATTGCTGACGAAGATGTCATTTTGAAGGTGGGGTTTCAGATAGGTCTCGTATCCAGGGCGCTGCGCGTTCTTGATGCCGAGATGAGCCGTCAGAAGTCCGTGATTACTTCATAAGGAAGCTGATGAGTAAGAAACGCGAACGTAACCAACAGGCCAAAGCCAAGACGCCGGTTCAGCTAGGGAAAACTGAAGTCGACAACGACTTCGACGATGACGACGAGGAATTTGAAGAAGACAGCATTCTGAATCAAATCGCAACCAGTAAAGCACGCGGGACCGATGATTTGCCGGACGACGAACCAGATGAAGAAGAACTTGAGGAAATTGAC
The DNA here is from genome assembly GCA_034435595.1 of Anaerolineae bacterium. Lineage (GTDB taxonomy): Bacteria > Chloroflexota > Anaerolineae > Aggregatilineales > Phototrophicaceae > JAVJSU01. The sequence goes on from DAOTXA010000528.1 coordinate 29,011, forward strand.
GAGGAAAGTCTGGAACGTGCTGCATTAGAGGCGGTATCACTGGCAGATGACCCGGTGCGCATGTATTTGAAGGAAATCGGGCAGGTTCCGCTGCTGGACACCAACCGCGAGATGTGGCTTAGTACGCAGATTGCGGCGGAGCGTCTGTTACAAGACCTGAACGACGAACTCTCAAAATTGCGCGAAAACGGCGGCGACCATGCCGCGCTGCCGATTCCCGCCGATGTCGTGGTGTCTGCCTACAATCATATTCTTGGCGCGTGGGAACAGATGAAGCCCCTGGCAGAAGCGCAGGAGGTCGAACTGCCGGATTTGCGCAAGGTCATTGATGAGGTGCAGTCGATTACCACCAACTGGGATGTAAACACCGACTCGTACATCCGCAAGTATCTGCGCCAGAACGACTGGGGCCGCAACGAACAGTGGACCGAACTCGCACGCCGCATGTTCGATGTGGTGCAAGGCTTCTACCTGGTGCCTTCGATCCAGCAGTTGGAAGTGCGCCGTCATTACCGCGAAAACGGCGAATTGCCAGACCCGGAGACGTTCAAGCACGGGCTTTTTGCTGATGAAGACGCGATGGACGATCTGCCCTTCCTGTTCGAACAGGTCGAGGTGCGTGCAGAAGCCGCCGCCGAAGCCCTCACCCGTGCGAACCTGCGTCTGGTTGTCAGCGTGGCAAAGCGCTATATGGGGCGTGGGATCAACTTCCTTGACCTGATTCAAGAGGGCAACATTGGCCTGCTGCGTGCGGTTGCCAAGTTCGATCATACGAAGGGCTACAAGTTCAGCACTTACGCGACATGGTGGATCCGTCAGGCCATCAGCCGCGCTATCGCCGATCAAGCGCGTACTATCCGCATCCCGGTGCATATGGTCGAGACGATCAATCGCCTGATGCGCGTGCAGCGCCAGTTGATCCAGCAGTTGGGTGCAGAACCCAGTGCCGAGCAAATCGCGCTGGAAATGGACTTCCTTGCCGAAGAGGAAAAAGAGGCGATCAAGCTCCTGCGCCGCAGCGGTACGCATCTTGACCCCGGTCTACAGCGCAAGTTGCGCCGGGCCGCGCAAAAGGTTCGCAAGATCATGCGGATCAGTCAGGAACCGATGAGTCTTGAAATGCCTATCGGTCAGGAAGATAGCAGTTTGCTGGGTGATTTCATTGAGGATGACAAGATTCTGGGTCCGGTAGATGCCGCCAGTCGCCAGTTGCTCAAAGAGCAGATTCGCTCTGCGCTGGGCGTCCTTAGCGACCGCGAGCGTGAAGTGCTCGAAATGCGCTTCGGTTTGCAGGATGGGCAGGATCATACGCTGGAAGAAGTCGGGCGTCACTTTGGCGTGACCCGCGAGCGTATCCGCCAGATCGAAGCGAAAGCGTTGCGCAAACTGCGTCATCCAACGCGCAGCCGCCAACTCCGCGATTACCTCGAAATGTAGGTCGCATATCTCTTTCACAACACTGCCGGGGCGGACTCATCGTCCCGGTTTTTACTTATAACCGATAACCGAGCCTCGTCATTCTTCAGTAATTTTTGCTCAAACCTGCTCAAATGCTGCCACTCCGATGTATACTCGATACGTTTTTACTCAGTGAGACAAACTGCTATGGCAACACGACAACTCATCTATTGCCCAATCTGTAGCCATGAACTGACCGAACGTGAAGAGGGTGGACGGGTTCGCCCCGCCTGCGACAACTGCGGATATGTGCATTATGTGAACCCGGTCCCCGGTGTGGGACTGCTCATTGAGGTTGACGGCGGGGTTGTGCTGATTCAACGCGGGCATCCCCCGCATAAAGGCGAATGGACGCTGCCATCCGGTTTTGTTGAAGCCGATGAATCTGCCGAAGAAGCCGCTATTCGAGAAGCCGAGGAAGAAACCGGCCTCAAGGTCGAAATTACTGAGATGATGGGCATTAACTCCTTCCCAGAAGGGCCGCCGGTCAGTGGCATCATGATCTTCTACCGCATGAAGCCGGTTGGCGGTCAATTGCGAGCCGGGGACGACGCCGCTGCTGTGCGCGTGTTCCAACCTTCAGAGATGCCGCCGCTGCCGTTTCGCACCCACCGCGAGATTATGTCCGAGTGGCTGGCGAAATACGCCGAGGGTGTACCCGCACCGCAGTTAACGGATGAACCGCTTACGCCATTTGCGATTCGCGCCTACGAAATCCGCGATACGGAAGAAGTCATCGGCCTGCTGGCGATGATTCCCGCCAACCGCCAGCTTAACGAAACCCAATGGCGTGATGTGGTGCTGCGCCTGCGCGAAGCGGCGACCGTCGAAGTTTTTGTCGCGCAGACCACCCAGCAACCCCCGTTGATTATCGGCTGTGTGGCGCTTTCTGTCGTGCGTGGTCTGACCGAAGGTCGCGGTTTTATCAACGATATGGCGGTGCTGCCCACCTATCAGCGGCAGGGCGTCGGTGCGGAACTGCTGGAAGCGGTTGTTCGGCGTGCCAACCAACTCAATCTTGTTTCGCTGATGGTCAACACCCAGCGTGCCAACGATCAGGCCCGCGCCTTCTACGCTGCACTCGGTTTTTCAGAGAGCCACGTTCTCACCTTTAAATTACGCTAAATTGCGCGAATTCAAGTCTTGTGTAGACTGGTTTTATACTTTGAAGAAACCATACGAATACGGGTGGAACGATGGCGCAGCAGTCACCACACGGATGGATACTTGGCTATGAACGACGTTCGCACGGACTATTGAGCGGGACATACACCGCTGACTATACTGTGCGTGGCTTGATTGAACGGGGCTTTCTTGATGCCGATGAAGGGCACAGCTTTTTAGGCAAAGCCGGGTTGGATGATTTTGGCTGGCATCTCGTCTGGCCGGAAGACTTCGAGACTCCCGACGAGATGCTCGTCAACGTCATCGAGAATGCGCAGGGATACGCGATCTTCGTGCATGGCTGGACGGGCAATCGACACATCTGGGAGGAACTGCCCGGACAAGTCGTGCAGGCCAACCGTCGCCTGGTGGGGATTTCCGTCGATCACAACGGGTTTGGTATGTCGCCGTTTTCCGACCGCACACCGACACTTGACTCGTGTAATCCACCGGCAGCCATGCACACCCTGCAAGATTGGGTCGAACTGATGCATTTGCGCCGCCAACCCGGTCAGCGCGAGCGCAAAGTGCTGAATTTTGTCGGTCACAGTATGGGCGGCGCGACTTTGTTCTATATGGACCCGCTGCGCTGGAACTTTGGCGAGTCTACACGCTATGCCCTGGCCCCGGCGTTGCTGCTCGAAGATGATATGCACCGTGCGTTCTATTCTACACTTGGATTCGGGATCGGTATTTTACAGCGCCTTCCGGTGCTGGAAATTGTCGAGCGCTTCGTTAAGCCCACCGTCGTCAACACGTTGTGCGCGGGCAGCAGCGAACTCGTCAAAGAACTGCATCGCCAGCAATATGACGAGACTGCACGCGGCATCACGGGTGCGACCTTTCTGGCAATGGGGCGCTTGAAAAATGATGAGATCGCCCGCAGTTGGGAATTGTGCCGTGTAATGCTGGGCCACCGTGATGTGCTGGTCGGTTTGATCCAAATGATGGATTTGCTTCACCGCTATGAATTCCCGGCAGCCAATATCCGGGTGGTTGCCGGAACACACTACATGTTCAGTGTCGATAATAATGATATGACCAGTGCGTTCCAACATGTGCAAAATCGCAAGCTGGTCGTTGAGGACATTCTGATGCTGCACGAGCGTGCCTATGCTATGCAACTGGAAGGTTATCTTGTCGGTTAGTCAAATACTAATATGCATGGGTGAAAAATTGCACGCTTTCGCCTTTACGATATGCGCAAGATGCGTTACGCTTACTTTCGTTCGTTTCGCGGCTTGACGAAGGGGCAAACGACCGTTCATTTTTTGTTGACAGCCCATCGTCATTATGCTAGTCTTTGCCTGACTTATTATTGTTCTATTTGGAACAATCGCATTAGAGGAACGTGAGATGTCCGTACTTCAGCAATTCGCGCCTATCGGCGTCCTACTGATCGTTGCCATTGCGTTGACGTTCATTATCCTCAATCTTTCGCGCTTGTTAGGACCGCACAATCCGACCACGCGCAAGACCGATCCGTATGAAAGTGGTATGGCTCCGATTGGTCCGGCGATGCGTCGTCTGCCGGTTAAGTTCTACTTGATCGCTGTGTTGTTCATCCTCTTTGATATTGAGGTGATCTTCTTCTTGCCCTGGGCGGTTGTTTTCCGTGACCTCGGATTTTATGGCCTCGTTGTTATGGGTCTGTTCGTTTTCATTTTGACTGTTGGTTTGATATATGAGTGGCGAAAGGGTGCTTTGGAATGGGAATAACACCCAAACTTGGTAATCTTGGTGTTGTAACGACAACACTTGAAGAGGCGGTGAACTGGTCGCGCACTGGTGCGACATGGCCGCTGTTGTTCGGTTTGGCCTGCTGCGCGATTGAGTACATGAGCACGCAGGCTGGTAACTATGACCTTGCACGCTTTGGGATGGAGTTGAACCGAGCCAGCCCGCGTCAGGCCGATTTGCTCATCGTGGCGGGTCGT
>DAOTXA010000529.1:0-6356 GCA_034435595.1 Anaerolineae bacterium
CGCGGGCCAGAGGATTTCAATCAGGCGCAGGTGGCGGGGCAGGACCTCGAACACGATATTAGCATCAGCCTGCGCGAAGCCCATGATGGCACGACGCGCTACATTACCAAAGGCAGCCGCCGTATCAAGGTGAGCATCCCCGCCGGGGCCGCGACCGGGACGAGGGTCCGGCTTACGGGTGAGGGAGAAACAGGTCCGGTGGGCGGCAAACCGGGCGACCTGTATCTGCGCGTCACCGTAGACTCGGACTCACAGTTCGAGCGCAACGGCGACAACCTGACAACCGAAGTCAAAGTCGATATGTTCACGGCATTGTTGGGCGGTGAGGTTCGCGTGCCGACGCTGTCGCGCCCGGTCAAGCTGAAGATTCCTGCCGGGACGCAATCGGGACGTAAATTTCGCATCAACGGCAAAGGGATGCCTAAACTTAAGAGCAAAGATGAGTTCGGCAACCTGTATGCACGTATCCTCATCACCGTCCCCGAAAATCTGACGCCGGAACTGATCCAACAGATCGAGGCATTGCGGCGTGCCATCGGCGAATAACCCGTATCAGCCTGTGGTAAATTTGACGAATCTGTGAATTCACCCAATCCCGGCAGGTACATTTCGTTGCCGGGGGGGATGCTCTCTCAATTGCACGGCACATATAAGATAGGCGACTCGCCCGGTGAATGCGGTTCGGTGATGACAGTGGAAATGATCCTGTTCATATAATGGCGCGGCAGTGGCTTTTCCACGCACGCCGCGACCCCGCACAGGGCTGCTTCTGCCAGCATTTCCGGGGTGAATGCTTCCGCAATCGTGATAACGGGGATCATCAAACCGGGGTCGTTGCGAAGTTCGTGACAGATCGCATTGACATCCCCTTGCGGTAAATCGACATCCAGCAGGATAAAATCTGGAGTGGGCTTCAGGCGGCGAACCTGTGCCATGACCCCATCGCCAGTCGTGTTGCGCTTGCAAGTGATGCCCAGCGCATTCAGCAAATTGCCGATCATCAGCAGATCGTTGGCATCGGCTTCGATGACCATGGCGTGTAGTCCATTCAGGTGCATGGGTTTTGCTCCAACCAAGACCGATTTATGATCTCATTCCCGCGATTTTGTCTGGATGCAATTATAAGAGTCTTTATGAAGTTATTCAATTATTCAAATAAAAATGTTTTGTGACAATTGAGGGGGAATCTGGTGAATGATCATAAAATTCTCATCGCACCGGGCGCGTTCAAGCACAGTCTGAGTGCATCGGCGGCGGCAACTGCCATCGAACGTGGCTTGCGGCGTGCCGGTATCAACACCGGATTGCAACAGTTGCCCATTGCCGACGGTGGCAACGGCACACTTGACGCGTTTCTGGCGCGTGGCGGAGAGCGCGTCAGCCTGACTGTAGACGACCCGCTCGGTCGTCCGGTGAAGGTGGCGTTTGGTCTGCTGCCAGATGGCGAGACAGCGGTCATCGAGATGGCGCTGGCTTCCGGGTTGGAACTGCTGACCGATGCCGAACGCGATCCCCTGCGGGCCAGTACCTTCGGCACCGGGCAGTTGATGCGGGCCGCGCTCGAACGGGGCGCGAAACGTCTGATCGTTGGCATGGGCGGCAGCGCGACCGTTGACGGCGGGGCTGGCTGTGTTGAAGCGCTGGGCGTGCGCTTGCTGGACGCCGGCGGTGAGCCAATCACACGGGGCGGCGGCGGATTGGCAGACGTGGCGACCGTTGACACCAGCGGGCTTGACCCTCGCTGGCAGGATACCCGCGTTATCATTGCTTCGGATGTCGAGAATCCCACATTGGGCGACGAAGGCGCGGCGGCAGTGTTCGGCCCGCAAAAGGGCGCATCCCCGCAGCAGGTCGCTACCCTGGAGGCGAATTTGCGCCACTTCTTCACTGTCGTCAGCCAGCAAACCGGGGTCGATGTGCGCGAGACGGTCGGCGGTGGGGCGGCAGGTGCGCTTTCTGCCGGGATTATGGCGTTCATCGGTGGCGAGATCGAATCCGGCATTGATTTACTGCTGCAACACAACCGCTTCGCCGAGGCGCTGGACGGCGCATCACTCGTCATTACCGGAGAAGGCCAGATGGACGAGCAGACAATCTACGGCAAGGGGCCGGTGGGCGTTGCGCGACTGGCAGCCGAACAGGGTGTGCCGACTGTCGCGCTGGTCGGCGGCTTGAACGTTGATGACGCCGTGTTACATGAGGCCGGGATTCATGCTGTGTTGCCCATCGTAGATAAGCCGATGCCGCTGGCTGACGCCCTGACAAACGCCGATGCCTTGCTGCAACGTGCCGCGCTGCGCCTCGGCTATTTGCTGCAACTGCGCGGGGATGCCTGGGCATAGATAGGTCGCCGAACCTGACTGCTGCCATACGCGCCCCCCATGTAAAGCTGACGCTGTGAAACCCTTTGTGTTGCCTCCGTGTCCCATCCAGTACAGATATCCACACATGGGAGGCAACAATGTTCAAATCACGGATCAGGATCACAGTCGCGGCGATGCTGCTGACGCTTGCCGCCGTTGGCGGGCTGGCGACCTTCGCCAGCGACTCAGCGCAGCGCGAGGTGACGTTCGTGCAGGCGATGACGTGGCAACCTTACGCGAACGGCTTCATGCTGTACAATCAGTCGGATGCGTCGATCACCGTGTTTTTCGGCAACGACGGCGGGGCAATTCGCGCTTTTAGCGTCACCGAGTACGGCTCACTACCCGCGTTCAACCCGTATGTCCCGGCGCAGGCAGGTCGCATCCCGCCGGTGTTCGGGTTTGGCAAGGTATGGTGGAACTATAGCGATGTCGGGACCGGACTGGGTTGGCCGACACGCGGCGAGACTTCCTACACCGCGATTGTGACACGCGGCGCGTCCGGGTTCCACACATGGTTTACGCTGCCAGAGTGGTTTACGCCGCAAGACGAGCGCCGCGTGCTGGTGGACTATCAGGCGGGGACATGGTCATACAGCGACATCCCGGTTCCGCCACCGCCGCCTGTACCAACTGCGACATCATTGCCTTCAGGTGGCTATATCCCATCGTTTGGGGATGGCAGTCAGATTGCGACCACATACCAGTCCTATCAGGGTGGCAGTATGTTCTGGCTGGCGGGGACAGGGGACATTATTGTGCTATATAACACCGGGACGTATGACCTGTTTCGGGTGTTCCAGTATGCGACCCTGCCAGATAACCCAATCAACCTGGGCATTCCGGCGGGACGCATCCGCCCGGTGTTCGGCTTTGGCAAGGTATGGGGCAACTTTTCACAGGTCCGCAATGCGCTGGGTTGGGCCATCTCGTCGGAACAGGGGCGTTTTACACCGTTCCAGCGCGACAACGGGCGCGGCACCTACCGCTTCGGACAGCCTACCGGCGGCTTTATTGAGTTTGATACGGTTGCTCGAACATGGGTGGTGGTGTTTCCTTAGAGAGCAGTAGAGAGCAGTCCCCCGCCACAACCAGATGCGGTGTTAGCGATTCCTGACATAGCGCGTATAGACTCAACGGCATACCTGGCCCTATGATGGTCGGGTATGTTGTTTTAGCAGTAGGTCGTGATCTGTCAACAGTTGTCAGAGCGTGTATGTAAATTGATTTATTACGCTGATTTGTCGCCGGATGCTGAAGCAATCCGGCTACCCAAAAAGCCAAGTTCACTGTAAGGGGCTGTAAAATCTGGCGACGCGCCGGTCAGAGCGCCCTTTGGTGCGCTTCCGGCGCAATTTGGAGCCGTCGGCTTTAGCCGGTGGCGGCAAAAACTTTTTCGCCGAAAACTACCAACCGAAAACTCCTTATGAGAGGATACCCGCCCATGCGTTCCATGAGATTGCTCGTTGTTTTGCTAATCGCGTCTGTCGTGCTGGTCGCATGTGAAAGCGGCGGCGATGACGCCGAAACGGATGTCGATCCGCTAACACTGCTGCTCACTGCGTCCGATCAGGTGCGGGCAGCGGATACGATTCGCCTGGATGTGACGCAAAGCGGAGCCGATTACACCATCGGCATTACGCAGGATAGCGAGCGCCTGAATGTCTCGTTCCGGTCGGCACGCTTTCAGTACGTTTCGCCGAATATATTGCAGGGGACGGTGCGCGTGCTGGCGAGTGGTGTCATCACGATTGACGTGGACGTGTTCGGTTTTAGCCAGCGGCAGTGGGTGCGCTTCGTCGGCGGCGGCTGGTTCGAGGAGTTCTTCGCGGAAGGTTTTGACCCGCAGTCGCTAATGGAAGACGACTCTGGCTTTGATGCCGTGCTGCGCGAACTCAGCGAACTGGAATATGTTGGCGTGGAAACGCTGATTGATGGCACGCAGGCGCATCACATTCGCGGCATTGCGCAGGGTCCGGCGGTGACGGCGCTGCTCGTTGATCTGATCGACCCGACCGGACCTGTTCCCGTCGAGGTGTTCGTAGATGTAGAAACGGGCTACCCGGTGCGGCTGGTGCTGGAAACAATTCTCAACGATGACCCCGACGCGCCGACCTTCTGGGAACTGGAAGTGTATGACTTCGCAGACGATCCCGCATTAACGCCGCCGGACGACATCGCCGCGCAGGTGGACGAAATCCGGGCCGCGCAGGTGGAAAACTAGGCGCGAATAGCAAAGAATACGAAGAGTTTTCTTCTTATCTTCGTGTCTTCGTGGTTTAATCGCTTTGCAATCACGTCCATCAGGAGCAGTGCATGACCCAACCTGACGCGCAAGCCCCCGTGCTTAACACCGCCGGAACGCGCCCGCTTAATCGCTGGCTGGTGATCGCGGTGATCTGTATCCCGGTGTTCGTCGGTTCGCTGGATTTGACGGTGTTATCGGCGTTTTTGCCGGAACTCATTGTCGATCTGGAACTGCCACCACAGACCGGGCTTGATGACGCCGCCTGGATTTTGACCGGGTATTTGCTGGCCTACACCATCGGCATGGCGATTACCGGACGCCTGAGCGACTTGATCGGTCGCCGCCCCGTGTACGCGATCTGTCTGACACTGTTCATCGTCGGGTCGATTCTGGTGGCGACGGCCCACACATGGCCTACGGAAACGTTGTACCGCTTCTATAGACGTATGGGCGAACGGCCCGATATCGCCTATGTAGAACTGCAAATGCTCATTTTCGGGCGTATTGTGCAGGCGTTGGGGGCCGGGGCGCTGGTCCCGGTAAGTCTGGCGCTGGTGGGCGATATGTTCCCGGCGAATAAACGCGCCCGACCGCTGGGCTTCATCGGCGCGATGGATACGCTGGGCTGGGTACTGGGCCACCTGTACGGCGGATTAGCCGTCAACTTCTTCTACCGCAACGAATCTTGGTTCGCAGAGACTTTCGCCAATCTCGGCCTCAACTGGCCTGTTCCTGACTGGCGCACACTGTTCTGGATCAACGTACCGCTGACGATTTTCGCCCTTGTTGCAACGCTGTGGGCTACACGCAACGTCCCCATGCAGCGCGTTAAAGGCGGCTTTGACTTTACGGGCGCGGCGCTGATTATCCTCGCGCTGACAGCGCTTAACATTGGTCTGGGCGCGAACATTGACACCAGCAACGTCACCGACTTCGAGAACGCATCTGTGCTGCCGACTTACGCCGCGCCGCTGGTGACGGTCGCCGTGATTAGCCTGCTGTTGTTTGTGCTGGTAGAAGCGCGGGTCAAGTCACCGTTGTTTAACCTGAAACTGTTCCGGCAGCGCAATATCAGCGCCGGGTTGTTCACCAATTTGATTATCGGCTACTGTCTGTTTATTGGCCTTGTAGTGGTGCCGATTCTGGTCAACGTCCGTCTGGAAGATAGCACGCAACTGCGTGACGCCGCGCTGGAAGTCGGCCTGTTACTATCAACGTTGACGGTCCCGATGGCGCTGGCGGCGGTCCCCGGCGGCTGGTTGAGCGAGATCATCGGGCAGCGCTGGACCATTGTCGCCGGGTTAGGGATGGCGGCGGTCGGCTTTGCCTTCGTGTGGCTGACGTGGAACATTGACATCGACACGCTGACGATTTCGATTCAAATGGCGCTGGTCGGCGTTGGACTCGGCCTCACCTTCTCGCCGATCAGTGCGGCGGTCATCAACACTGCGCCGGATAGCGAGCGCGGGTCGGCGTCGGCACTGGTGATTATTTTGCGGCTGGTCGGTATGACGATTAGCGTCTCATCGCTGACCGCTTTCGCCTTGCAGCGTGTAAACGGACTAGTCGGCGCGGAATTCGCAGATGCGGGGGTGGATGCGCGGGCGCTGGCGAACGCCTACGCGACGGTCACAGTCGATGTGCTGGGCGAACTCGGTTTATTAGGCGCGATTCTGTGCGTGGTGGCGATCGTCCCGGCGCTGATGATCCGCGAGGAGGGCGAAGGGGAGGCAGTGGTCGCGGCG
>DAOTXA010000530.1:0-3377 GCA_034435595.1 Anaerolineae bacterium
CAGTTGTCAACGACCATGAATCCGGGTCAAAATCGAAGGGGATTTCTAACGGACGCGGGGGCGACTCAACCGCGAGTGATACATAGCGTGCGAACCACTCCGTAGAGTCTTTCGGCAGCTTGACAGGCGCTTCTGGCGGATCGCCCCACCCGACAGAGAACGGATTATACGTATACGGTCGCAGTACCGGTGCCGGACTGTCAGGCGGCGGAGACACTCGATCCGCCGCCTGCGTAATGACAGGTGCCAGATAGCTGTTGTCAAACGCCAGCTCGAAGTTTTCCAGCCAGTTTGCCAGATCGTTCGACATGACTAACTCGTGACTAGATATCGATTTTCAGCAGGTTAATGACTGAATCGAGCAATGCTTGCCGCGCCTCAAGCGCCTTGGACACATGCTGTTCGTGGATGGCGAGCAGTTTCTCGTCAATTTCATAGGCTTCGGTGGCGTCCTCGCCTTCGGCCTTGATGATGGGCAGGATCACTTTCGTGTCGGAATCGAGCGCGATTTCCGTCAGCGCGGCAATGCGGACACTCGCCTGACTGATCTTGACCAGACCACCATCTACATCAACATTGATGGTTTCGTTCAACGCGCCGCTGTTAGCGTCCTGCACATCTGTAGCAGAGGTGACACAGGTCATGACAGTGAGTTTGCTGCTATCGTCAATGGCGGCTCTGATATCGCTCCACAGTTTTTCGAGCGTGCTCTGGCGGTTAACAGCCGCCTGCGCCGATAAGTCGATTGCATTGTCGTTCGACATGATGCTGATCCTTTCAATTAAATGTTGACGACGATCATTTTTGATTATAGCCAGGTTCACACAGATAATGGTGAGCGTTTGCCAGTTGTGAGCATCGGGCATTGTCGATAACGCCCCCGAAAAAATTGTCGTCTGATGCTATAACATCTGCTGCACCTGCATCAAATACAATTTACTCCTCACTGTAACTCTGCATTGTGATCACAGTCAAGCACTGGACCGCAGTCCACATTGACCACAACGCAGAGTGATCGCTTCAAAATGCACTCTAGTGTAGATTCCAAAGCCTTGATCTGCCCTTTAGAGCTATTGGGCCAATAGCTATCGTATCTATTTCATCTTGCCACGAGAATGACTGCATTTTGTCATAAACGGACGCGCTGTAGCGCATCCCTACAGGAGAAATCTGATTTATAGGCACGACCTACAGGGCATCCGCCAGTATTTTCACGGATAGGTGAACAAATACAAGCTATCCCGCACTTCAACGGCTTCTAAATCTCGCTCTTACACGGGAGGAGGGCAAGGTTGAACCTCTGATTTCCACCCATTAAAATCTAAAATCCGATGGACGCGCCGCCATCCACCGCGATTAGCTGCCCGGTGATAAACTTCGCCGCAGGGGAACACAGATAGGCCGCCGTCCAGCCAATGTCGGACGGTTCGCCGAAGCGAGCAAGGGGGGTACGGTTCAGGATTTTTTGCGTGCGTGCTTTGTCACCGTCAAGGGCCTGATGCAGCATCGGTGTCTCGATCCAACCGGGGGCGATAGCATTGGCGCGGATACCATCTGCCGCGAGTTCGCTTGCGAGGGTCCGCACCACTCCCAGATAGGCCGATTTCGCCGCAGCGTATGCGACCACATAGGGCATTCCCATCAGAGCAGTCATGGACGCCATAAAAATCAGACTGCCATGTTTCATCTGTTGCATACCAGGGACGACCGCTTTCGACAGCGCAAAAGCACCGGTTAGATGTGTGTTCAGCACGCCTTGAAAGCCATCGACGCTGGTTTCGGTGACTGGCTTCTTCAAGTGAACGCCAGCGTTGTTGACCAGAATTGAAACCGGGCCAATATCCCCGCAGATTTGTGCGACGAGACCTGGCGCGGCGGCAAAATCGGTGAGGTCATGAACATAGTAACTGGCCCTGTCACCGAGTGCGCTGACGGCATCCGCCAATACGTCCTCACGCCGCCCGATAATGATGACCTGTGCGCCCTGTGTGATCATACACTCAGCGACGGAATAGCCGATTCCGGTACCGCCCCCGGTGATGAGGGCGACTTCCCCTTCTAGCGAAAATACACTCATTGGCAATCCCATTTATGAATACATGAACACAGCAATGATACAACGGCTTGCGGATTAGGTTTGGGTCGCAGCGCTGCGCAGTATGTCGCACTTAAATGATGAAGCCAAAATCGCTGCCGGACCATTTGATCCGGCAGATTGCTTGTGTCTATTCCTCTACCCAATCGAACGTGCGCTCGACGGCACGCTTCCAGTCTTTATACAGGGCTTCGCGCTGATCGACCGCCATTTCCGGGTTCCAGCGCTTCGATACCTGCCAGTTATTGCGCAGTTCCTCGGTGTTGGACCAGAAGCCAACCGCAAGTCCGGCGGCGTAAGCTGCACCCAGGGCGGTTGTCTCGCTGACGCCGGGACGTACAACCGGTACGCCGAGGATGTCAGCCTGGAACTGCATCAACAGGTCATTGTGGACCATACCACCATCGACTTTAAGTGCCTTGAGTTCGACGCCGGAATCTTGCACCATGGCGTCGGCGACCTCGCGGGTCTGGTAGGCGGTCGCCTCAAGAACGGCGCGGGCCAGATGTCCCTTGTTGATAAAGCGCGTCATGCCAACCATCGCGCCACGCGCATCGTTGCGCCAGTATGGGGCGAACAATCCACTAAAGGCAGGGACAAAGTACATGCCACCGTTATCCTTGACCGTCCGCGCCAGATTCTCAACATCCGGGGCCGTGTTGATAATGTTCAGGTTATCACGCAGCCACTGCACCAGCGAACCGGTTACCGCGATTGCGCCCTCAAGCGCATAGACGGCGGGCTGGTCGCCGATTTTGTAGGCGAGTGTCGTCAACAGGCCATTTTTTGACTGTATGATCTCGGTCCCGGTGTTGATGAGCATGAAGTTGCCGGTCCCGTAGGTGTTCTTCGCCTCACCGGGGCTGTAGGCTGTTTGTCCGAAGACAGCCGCCTGCTGGTCGCCCAGTATCGAGCAGATTTTGATACCGTCTGTCAATCCACCAGATTTGACAGTGCCATACGCATCCACCGACGACGGCTTGATCGCTGGCAGTGCGGCTTTGGGAATATCTAGTACACCGAGAATCTCGTCGTCCCAATCCAGCGTTTCGAGGTTCATCAGCAGGGTACGGCTGGCGTTGGTTACGTCTGTCACGTGGACACCGCCATTGGTTCCACCGGTGAGATTCCAGACAAGCCACGTGTCAATCGTACCGAAGAGCGCATCTCCGGCTTCTGCTTTTGCACGTAGGCCGTCTACATTTTCCAGCAACCAGATCATTTTCGTCCCGGCGAAGTAGGTGGAAAGCGGCAGGCCGACTTTCTCGCGGAAACGATCCGC
>DAOTXA010000531.1:0-11694 GCA_034435595.1 Anaerolineae bacterium
AAGCGAAGCGTTGGTCGGAAAACACGGTAGGTCGTCCTGAGATTCAAGGGTTCGTTGGTAGTCTGATTGGTGCAGGTGCGACAAAGGGTGTTTTCATTACCACATCACGATTTTCACAGAACGCAAAAGAATACGCGAGTGGCGTTCAGAACTTCAAAATCATCCTGATTGATGGTCAGCAACTCGCACAGTTGATGATAGAACACGACGTAGGTGTGAGTGTTGAGGCGACTTATGTTGTCAAGAAAGTTGACCGTGATTTCTTCGATGTGGAGTGATTTACCATGATGCTGAATCGGTCCACCCTGATCGCTTTCGGGATACTTGCTGTATTGTTCGCCGTGAATATCTATTTTCACTATAGCGTGTTTACGAGTCAGTTCCCCGGTCACAATGACTTTTTGACCGTGTGGGAAGGTTCGCGAGCCTACTTTTATGACGGACTTGACCCATACAGCGACGAAGTCAGCACGAATATTCAGATGCGGATTTACGGGCGTCCAGCGGAAGTGGGCGAGTTCCCCAATCACTATGCGTATCCGTTTTACGCGACGTTTTTTGTGTGGCCTACGATCCACTTTGACTACGCATGGGCAACGGCAATTTGGATGGTGATTCTTGAGGCGAGTTTGATCGGCGGGGTGCTGCTGTCACTGAGTATTTTCAATTGGCGACCGAAACCACTAACACTAATCGGGTTGTTGTTGTTCGCGCTGGTTTGGTATCCCGGTGCGCGGGGGTTGTTCTTGGGACAGGTGAGTCACTTGACGCTGCTGCTGCAAATCGCAGCATTGTGGGGTGTGATGAAAGGACGTGATGGTCTGGGCGGTGTGGCGCTGGCGGCGGCGACGTTCAAGCCGCAGATGGTGCTGCTGTTCGCACCGTTTTTGCTGCTGTGGGGATTGTTCACACGGCGCTGGCGGTTTCTATCTGCTTTTGGTATGGCATTCGTAGCGCTGAATCTGGCGTCATTTTTACTGCTGCCTGATTGGGTGGATGGGATGTTGTACCAAATAGGACTATATCCCTCTTATATTGAAGTTTCGACCCCGGCATGGGTGGTGACGCAATATCTGTTCGATTTCGGTGATGGGGCAGAATGGGCGGTCAATCTTTTCTTCTACGCGGTTATGCTGTGGACATGGTACACGGTTCTGGTTGAGAAGCGTGAGGAGCGCTTTTTGTGGGCGGTCATGGTGACGATTACGGTCACACATCTGGTAGCGTTTAGAACAGCGACACCGCATTTTTCTGTATTTGTGCTGCCGCTGGTGTTTTATCTGCGTCGATTCGCCCGCCAGCACCGGGGATGGTTGATTGGTGTGGCACTGATCGCGCTGTTCTTGCTGCCGTGGATGCACTTCGTCCCGACACTTGGGGCGGAAAAGTTCGAGCATCCGACGTTGTTTGTGCCGATTCCGGTTGTGTTTATGGTTGTGCTATGGGTCACACGTAAGATGTGGTGGCGAGATGCTCTGAAGGCGCAAATGGTTGAATCCCCGGCAACAGAAATGCAACAGGCCATGACGCAGGAAGGTCAGCAACCCGCATGAGCGCGATTCGTCTGTCGCGTGGGGTGCTGCTATTTGGACTCGTCGCGCTGGGGATGTCATTCGTCATTACGCGGGGGATCGTCAATGCGCCACTGCATACGGACGCATTCTATCATTATGTGGTCGCGGAGCGTGTTGTGCGCGGAGACGGGCTGACGGTCCCGTTTGTGTGGCCTTATACTGGTGCGCCGGAAGTGTGGCCCGATAGCGGTGAAACCCCCTCACATACGTACTGGATGCCGCTGACGACACTGTCGGCGGCATTTGGCATGTGGATTATGGGTGAACCCGGTGAGTTTTGGGCGGCGCAACTGCCCTTTACGCTAATGCTGGCGGCGACGGCGGGTGTGGGCTATTGGATGGGTGGTCGATTGGGCGGGACGAATCGGCACCGATGGACGGTAGGATTGCTGGTACTGTTCAGTGGATTCTTCACACGCTGGTGGGGGACGATAGACACCTTCGCACCGTATGCGATTACAGGAGCGCTGGCGCTCGTTTTCACAGGGCTGGCACTCGACAGCGAAAAGCCTCGTTATCAATTGTGGTTTCTGGCGGGGATTTTCGCTGGTTTGGGTCATCTGACACGCGCTGACGGCATGTTGCTGGGCATTGTCGCGGTAATGGTGTTGCTATGGCCTTCCGACTTTCGTAGCGGGGCGCGGCTGCAACATCGCCTGCTGGCGATTGTTCCACTTGCTATTGGGTATCTGCTGGTGATGGCTGCGTGGTTTGCGCGTAATCTCGATGCGGTTGGTTCGCCGCTTGCGGTCGGCGGTACAGCGTCGATCTGGTTTACGACTTACAATGACCTGTTCAGTTATCCAATGGATATTGGGCCGAATCATTTATTTGCGGATGGGTGGGGCGCATTTATTGAGTCGCGATGGATCGCGTTCACTAACAATTTGGGGACGTTCATCGCGGTTGAGGGACTGGTCGTTATGGCTCCGCTGATGCTGATTGGGCTTTGGAACCGTCGGCAGTCGCGTTTTTTGCGGGCATTTTGGTTATATGCGCTGGGGCTGCATCTGGCGATGACATTCGTGTTCCCGTTCCCCGGTTTTCGTGGAGGATTGTTCCACTCGGCAGCGGCGCTGGTTCCATTCTGGGCAGCGCTGGGTATCGTCGGGCTGGATGATACGGTGGATTGGATTGCAAAACGTCGCCGGACATGGAATCCGCGCACGGCGAAAGTCGTGTATACAGGTGGGCTGCTGGTGCTGGCGGTCGCGCTGAGTTGGACATTTGGCCTCAATCGGGTGGATTTTGAGCGACGTGATCCGGTTCCGCCGCGAACATACCGGGTATTGCAAGATGTGCTGCCACACGATGTACGGGTGATGGTCAATGATCCGGCGGCGTTGTATCACTACACGGGGATGGGCGGCGCGGTCCTTGTGAACGAAGATATTGCGATGGTGCAAGAGATTGCGCGTGTGTACAAGATTGACTATCTGATGGTGAACGTTCGTGAGTCAGACGATGCGATCAATGTGCCGGAGCCGATGGTGTTTGATATTGATGATCCGCCAGCGTTCCTTGAGTCGATTCCAGTAGATCATAGCGGAGTGAGGCTGTATGCAATCGATCCGGGCTAGTCTGCGCTGGTATGACGCGCTATTTCTGCTGCTGGCGATTGCCGGAGTCGGACTGTATGCGCTGACGGCGAATGGTGGTTTTCCGCTAGATGACAGTTGGATTCATCAGGTGTACGGGCGCAATCTTGCGGAGCACGGCGAATGGGCGTTTGTCCCCGGCGAACCGTCAGCGGCATCGACATCGCCATTGTATACGGTGTTGGTGGCGGTTGGCTATGTGTTGCATGTTGATTATGCGCTTTGGACGCATGTGTGGGGGGCGCTGGCACTGGCGGGAATAGCGAGTCTTGGTGCGCGACTGGTATCCCATCTGGTGACGGATACATTAACGCCCGTTATCGCCGGACTCACGCTGATTGTGACATGGCATTTGTTGTGGGCGGCGGCATCGGGCATGGAAACGGCATTGTTCAGCATGTGGGCGCTGGCGTTGATTTTGCTGATGTGGCGTGAATATGGTCAAGAATCCGGTTTTTTGGCACGTGGTGGAGTATTTGGATTGATTGCGGCGCTGGCGATGTTGACACGTCCTGAAGGCGTGATGCTGGCGGGATTGTGCGGGCTGGCATTGTTGGCGGTGCGTCCGGGGCGAAACACACTCTTGTGGAGCGCTGGCGCGGGGATTGGCTTTGGGGTATTGATTGCGCCGTATTTGCTGTTGAACTTGAATCTAACGGGCGGCGTGCTGCCCGCGACCTCTGATGCAAAATTCGCGCAGCACGCGCCGATTCTCGCAGAGTCGTATCTGCTGCGCGTGTTGAGTATGGTGATTCCGATCATCGCCGGGGGGCAAGTTTTACTATTGCCCGGTTTCGTATATTTCATGTTCAAGTTGTTGCGTAATTTGCGTACAGACCGTGCCGTATGGTTGCATTTGTTGCCTGTGGTGTGGGTCGTGGCGCTGATTTTGCTGTATGCGGCGCGGCTACCGGCAAGTTACCAGCACGGACGCTATGTGATTCCGGCGCTGCCTGCATTGATCGTCGCCGGGGTGATCGGAACCCGATGGTTGCTTTTAGATACGCGCAAGTCGATGGTTGGGCGGGTGCTGGTGCGTTCGCTGGCGATTTCTGCCGGGGCTGCGTTCTTGTACTTCGGGTTGATTCTGGGGCCAGATGTCTATGATCAAGATGTGGCGATTATTGATGAGGAAATGGTCGCTTCTGCGCAGTGGATCGCGGAGAACATCCCGAATGATGATTTTCTGGCGGTGCATGATATTGGAGCGGTGGGGTATTTTGCGCCGCGTTTGATTCTCGACATCGCTGGATTAATCACGCCGGAAGTTGTGCCTATCTACTGGGATGAGGCGGGTTTATGGGCATTCATAGAAGATCGGGATGCTGTGTATTTGATGGCATTTCCCGATCAATTGCCGGGAAAGGGTGGGGTCAATCCGCAGAATGACCCGCGTTTGTGCCCTGTATTTCAGTCATCGGGGCGTACATCAATTTCAGTGGGTGGTCCGAAGATGACGGTGTACCGTATAAACTGGAATGGTGGGGGTTGCAGAGGGTGATGATAATCATCTGACTTGCGTCCGAACCGAACAAAATTGTAGAATGCGATTATGAGTGGACTATTTAAGAAACTAAACACACTGGTTCGAGCCAGTATCAACGATACGCTGGGCGATGTGTTGCCCGGTGACTCGCGTCGTCGATCCATTGATCCCGCCCGCCTGGGTAAGGATATGGATCGGGAGATATTTTCGCTGCGAGAGCGGATCAATGAAGCGATTGCCCACGAGGAAACGCTGAGGGCGAATACCGATACGCTGCGAAACCAGATTGCCCAATTGGATCAGGCTGCTGATGAATCGGTCAAACAAGGTGACGAGGTCGGAGCACGTTATCGCATTGAACAAATGCAGCGCATTCAGAAGCGCCTTGAGATGGCGGAAGCGGATTTGCGCGAGCACCAGATCGTTACTCAGGAATTAATCCAGCGTGTGAATCTGCTGGATGCGGTCGTGGCAGAAGTGCGGCAGCAGGAAACGGGCGTACCAGCAGAAAAGACGGAAGTTCCTTTTGCCGAAAATACGGAATCCAACGCATCCGGGCCATTGAAAGGGTTATCTGATATGCTGCGTGATGCTCGTGAAAGTGTGACGCGAGCCGACGATGCTGTGCAGTCTGAAGCAGGGAAGGCACAGATCAACCTGGATGCTGACGTGCACTCACCTGATGATCAAGCTGTACAAGCCGTAGATGATGACCTCGCTGCCCGCCTTAAGCGGTTGAGCAAGCCGGACTAGCCCATCATGCAAAGAGAAAATACCCATCAAGTTCTCCTTATCGCGGGCGACTACGACGTTATTCAAAAGGTCGTAGATGCGCTTCCAGGAAGCCGTTTTCATCTTCAAAGTGCCTTTAATCATAGGGAAGCGCATTATGCGCTGGATCATGGTCAGTTTGACGCTATGGTTGTTGATCTGGCGATGGTGGATCGATATACAGGCGTGCGCACTGTTGACTCGCTGATTGAGAAGCGATCAAAGACACCACTTATCGCCCTGACGACCAACGGTGACACCGCACGTATTGACTCAAAGCTGACCGAAAACGTGACTATGACCCCGGTCGAGCAGAAGACCATACTGAACAATGTTATCAAGGTAATTAAACCGAAGCGGGCGAGTTCGCCGATCACGATCCCCAAGAGCCAGTTAAAGTCGAACAGTGATGAGGTGCTGTCACGGCGTGTTGAAGAGATCGAAACGCTGTTTTCACTCTCGCAATCGTTGACCGAAGTGCTTGATTTGAGCGAGGTGTTAAATCGTGTTGTCGAAGCGGCGCGGCGCTTGACTAAGGCCGAAGAGGGCATGATTCTTATGCCCGGTGATCGCAGTGATGGCGAGACGCTGTATTTGCGAGCGAAGGTCGGCATTGACGTGGAAAGTGCGCGAAATTTCCGCATTCGCACGCGGGATACACTGGCGGGTGAAGTTTATCGCAGTGGGCAACCGACATTGCTGGGTGCCAGCAGTCCGCTAAAAGTAAAAACCGAATATTTCGTCAATTCACTGCTGTATGTGCCTATTCTGCTGCAAGGCGAACCGATTGGCGTGCTGGGTGTCAACAACAAGAATCGTGAAGATTTGTTCGACATTCATCACCAGAACTTGTTGATGAATCTGTCGTCGTTTGCGGCGATTGCCATCGAAAACGCACGTATTCATCAGGAAATTCTTGATCATGCCCGCGAGTTGCAGACGCTGGTTGCTGCCAGTCAGGTGATGAATGCATCATTGTCACTTGAAGAGGTGCTTCCGAATATTTGTCGCCAGCTTGCGAACGTGTTGAATGTGGGTTATGCAGAAATCTATCAATGGGATCGTGAGCACGGGCTTCTTGGTACGCTGGCACGGTTTTATCATGCGATGTGGCCGCTTGGGCAAGGGCCTTTGATGGAATTGATGCGCCAGCCGATTTTGCGCTCCTCCATTGACAACGATCGCTATCGCTGGTTGAGCATTGATGATCCGGTGATTTCAAACGAGAAAAATTATCTTGAGGTGGTTGGCGCGGCGGCGATGCTGGCGATTCCAATTCGTACTGACAAGCAGGTGCTGGGCGTTGTGCGCATGTTCTTTATTGATGCGCCGGAACAACCGCCTGCTGTTGAGGCAATTCAACGTGTGCGAAATGTCGGTATGGAAGTCATGGTCAATTTGTTGAATCCGACCGACCAGACGCGTTACGCAAATGACGTTTTCCGGTTGGCACTGCGGATCAATCAGCTTGTTGGTTCGGATTGGTGTGATTTCTCTGTACTGGTGAAAGGTGGTCGGTCGCTATCTATTCAATCGCAGATTGGGAATGGGGTTTGGTTAAATCCTGAAAATCGCCCGTCGATTGACCTCAATAAACATACTGGGTTGGTGGAAGCGTTGCGGTCACGGACGCTGGTGTATAAGCAACCGGATGATGAATCTCCACAACCGGCGGTGGAGTTGCTGCTTGAACGCACCCATAGTCGTGGCGTTCTTGGTGTGCCGCTGGTGCAGCGCGGCAAGGTGCAGGGCCTTGTATTGTTTGCTGATACGGAACGATCTCGGTTGTTCACGAGTCGTGAAATCGATCTTGCGCGGACGATTGTTGGTCAGGCGGCGATGGCGCTGGAGAACGCAAATTTGGTGACCGACCTTGAATCTAGCTTGAGCGAATTGCGCGATACGCAAGATCGTCTTGTGCAGACAGCGCGGCTTTCTGCAATGGGTGAATTAGCGGCGGTGGTCGCGCATCAGATCAATAACCCGCTTACGACGATTATTGTCGATACCGAACTGATGTTACTGGATGAGCAGGAAGGCTCGCGCAATTACAAGCCACTGCTGGCGATTCACCGTGCAGGCAAACGTGCCGCAAATGTTGCACGCAGGTTGCTAGCAATTGCACGTCCGACCGATCCGAATGCACAGCCGGAAATGATTGATGTCGTGGATACTGTTAAAGGGATTTTGTCGCTGATGCAAACGCATATCGAGCGTGGAAATGTGCGCATCATCGCCAATTTACCAGAGGAACCGCTGCCGCCTGTGCTGGCGGTAAAAGGGCAGTTAGATGATATCTGGCTCAATTTGCTGATGAACGCCTATGATGCGTTGAGCAGCCTTGAGGACGCTCGAATCGGCATTGAGGTGTATTATGTACCGGAGCGCAAATCTATCCATGTCGTTGTTTGGGATAATGGGCCTGGCATCCCTGATGAAATTCGTGCACAAATCTTTAGCCCCTTCTTTACGACGAAACCGGTGGGCGAAGGAACCGGTCTTGGTTTGCATATCTGCCGTGAAGTGGTAGAAAATGTAGGTGGGACAATTGATGTGGAGAGCGTGCCGGGGCATCATACCAGCTTTGTTGTACGACTTCCGGTGTCTACTTACGACGAATAATGGGCTAAGTTTTGCAACTGGGCCTATAATAAACTCGTGTCTAATAATTGTGAAAGGCGGGCGATATGACACACATTCTCGCCGTCGATGACGATCCCGAAGTGCTGGGAACACTCCAACGCGTGCTTGAACGTGAGAATTTCGAAGTAAAAGCGGTCAATTCTGGCAAGAAGGCGTTAGCTTATTTGGAGACGACGCGCCCGGATTTGATGATCCTCGATATTATTATGCCAGAAATGGACGGTATTTCGGTTTGCCAGCAGGTGCGGCGCGATTCGCGGTTTACCGCGTTGCCGGTTCTATTTCTGACGGCAAAAGGCAGCACCGACGATATTGTCGAAGGGTTGGATGCCGGGGCCGATGACTATGTTGTGAAGCCATTCGAGCTTTCGGAACTGCGTGCGCGTGTTCATGCGCTGCTTCGCCGGGGGATGCGTGAGCGTCGCTCAAATTCCGTGATGCAATTGGGCAATCTGCGGCTCGATTCGGATACTTATCAGGCGCATGTTCATGAAAACTCTGTGCAGTTGACGGCGACGGAACATCGTTTGTTGCGTTACTTCATGGAACATGTCGATCAAGCGCTGTCATTGAGCCATCTGTTACAGGCTGTTTGGGAGTATCCGTCAGATGCCGGGGACCCGGACCTTGTGCGTGCACATGTACGCAACCTTCGCTCTAAAATTGAGAAGGACCCGGATCGGAAGTATATTCGCACGATTCATGGTGTGGGGTACATGATGTCATCGTAATCGCACACGAGTTCATATCTGTACAAAATTCATAAAAACTTAGGAGCGTATACACGCTTTTAAGAGCGAACTCACGATATACTGGCTGTGTAACGTACACGGATTACCAGGCAGGCGAGTGTGTGATGTGTGGAAAAATTTTAGTCATTGATGATGATCCCGCTGTGCTGCGTATGATTGAGCAGGCGCTAGAAGGTGAAGGGTATAACGTTTACAAGAGCTATTCTGGTCAAGAGGCGCTCTCAATGTTGGATACCGTTCAGCCCGAACTTTTCCTAATTGATGTGGGCCTGCCCAATATGGATGGCCTCATGTTGTGCCGCAAGCTACGCTCCAATCCTGAGGCGGTGCATACACCAATCATTTTCCTTACGGGGCAGCACAATAACTATAGTGCGGCTGAAGCTTTGGAGGCCGGGGGCGATGATTACATCCGCAAGCCCTTTGCTGTTCGCGAACTTTTGGCACGCATTCGTGCACATCTGCGCCGATCGAATAACTTTGAAGACGATGATACACCGTTCCTACGCATTGTTCCGGGGACATATCAGGTGTTTGTAGATACCCGCGAAGTCGCATTGACACGTATTGAATTTGATCTTCTCAACTTCCTGTGCCACTCGCCGAATCACTGGCACGCGACACAGGATTTACTAACTGGCGTTTGGAATTACCCTGACGGGGTAGGCGATGCGGCGCTTGTGCGCAATCACATCCGCAATTTGCGCCGCAAGCTCGAAATCAACCCTGATCATCCGTCGATTATCCAATCACGTCATGGTCGCGGCTACGCAATTCGGGCGCAGGTAGAATTTGCGGATGCGCCTGTGTAGAGCAGGTGGCGCTCATGATGTGATTGCGCCATAACGCTTCTGAATTTATCCATAGGGAGCATTACAAATAAAACAAAAGAGGTGCCGGGATCATGCGGCACCTCTTTTATGTGTATCACACATTTGCATTGGACGCATGATTTGGGCATGATGTATTTGTCGGTGGAGATACGAGGACATTTGTGCCGACTGCTTTATCATTGACTCAATGAGGATTTCATGATGCCCGGACAAAGTGGTTCTATGCCGTATCGTTTCACTTATCGTGATGACTTGCATGTTTTGCCTGCTGGGACGCAAGATGCAGAGGTGAATTTGCATGGCACGTTTGCGGAAGATCGAAGTGCAGACGACCGTGTTTTGTACTATGGAATGCCGGGGAAGGGGCTTGTTCGCATTGAAGCGGATATGCGGGTGCAGACCTTGATGCCATTGCCCGATCCATTGCAGACGCAAAATATCCATAGCACACGTCTCGTTACCTTCAATGGCGAAAAACTTCTGGTGTTGACGGCGAATGACGCTGGACTTGTTGCTATGGTGACACTGGATGGCGATCTTAAATTGTTGCTGGATCGACCAGATACAGCACCCTACATAGCAGAAGATGTCCGATATGTTCCAACCGATACACTCCTGATCGACGATACGCTGTATGTGACCGATGGCTATGGCGCGAATGTTATTAGCGCTTACGATTTGAGGTCGCATACATGGACGGCGCACTTCGGCAGCAAGAACACGGAAAAAGCTGTAGATGGTCAGTTCGGCACGGCGCATGGGATTGCACTTTTGCCAGATGATTCCAATTTCATCATCGCTGATCGCTATCACTCTCGATTGCAGGTGCACGGGTTTGACGGGGTTTTTGTGGCTTCTCATGGGTTGCCGGATCAAGCGTGGCCCTGTTTCATTGATTTTATTGAATGGCAGGGGCGGCAACTTGCAGTCATCCCGAACCTTTATGATTCTAATCGTGAGCGTGCGGCCTCGATTTATGTGCTGGACGCGTCAACATTCGAGATTTTGTCCATAATTCGCCCGAAGGATGAGCTAGGCGTTGGGCTTGCCACCCATATGCACAATGTGACCTGGCATGTTCACAATGATGAACTGTATCTGATTTGTCAGGCATGGAACCCCGGTTATTATTTCGTACTGGCCTGTGAAAGCTAGTCTCCCCGATTTTGAGAACTTTGCATGATAGGGTGGGGGATGCTCGAAAATCCCCCTTAGAAATGCTATACGACCATCATGCACCCTATTTGATTTTACCCATTTAAGGCCTCGTAGCACTTTATGCAATATACTGTGTAATTGAACTTACATTCATATTTATGGCTCACGTAAGATGTTATGCGAAATGTACAACTTGATATTGATTCGTTGTGACTCTGTTTTGTGCATATTCACGAGGCTTTATTTTCGTAATCTCGGCTCATGCTCGAACTTCAGTAATTGTATTGTGCAATTATTCACAAATATTCCATGACATTTGTGACATTCTTCACCTATTATTTAGTGCATATATAATCAAACAGTTCAGAGTGTTTCTGAGAGAATTTGAAGTAGACTTCGTCATGTACCTGTAATTTTGTGAAAATATGCACAATTTATCATCTGCATTTTTTTGCTGGTGTGGGTGGCGAATTTAAAGATTCTTATGGGGAGCATTCCTTTATGTCCAGAGAAGTTGAAATTGCACCGCCCACCGACGATAAGCGATGGCGCATTGTCAATGCCACTATGCGGCGTTATGGATACACGCCACAGGCGCTAATTGAGTCTTTGCATTCTGTTCAGGAAGCGTTCGGGTATCTTGATGACGACTCGTTGAGTTTTGTCGCCAGACGCTTGAGTGTGCCACTGAGCAAAGCTTATGGAGTCGCCACGTTTTACCATTTCTTTAGCCTTAAACCCCCGGCAGAGCATAATTGTGTTGTATGCCTGGGAACCGCCTGTTACATCAAAGGTAGCGACCGCATGGCGGAATCTCTGGCAGAGGCTTATCAGGTCGAAGAGGGCGAAATCACACCGGATGGGCAGTTCGCACTCCTG
>DAOTXA010000532.1:0-5376 GCA_034435595.1 Anaerolineae bacterium
GCAGCCGGTGCGATATAGTTTTTCAAAGCCATCAAGACGCAGATCGCCTTGCAGGAGAATCAGCGCCCGGAGTAGTAGCGGAGAGCGGCTTCTCCGGTCGCGTTGGCGATGGTGTAGTTCACGCCGAAGCCAATCGCGGCGCCGATGAGGGGGATGAGTTTGGCGAAGGATTTTCCGATAAAGCGCGTGGCGTATCCTAGCAAGATGCGCGTTGTTGTCTCGGATAGTTGGGCGCTACCACTGGTAACCAATGTCGCACGGACGCGGCGCTCGATCTGGTTTTCACTGGTGTGACCGTAATGGCGGGCGATAAACTCTACCATCGTAGATTGAATCTGTGTGGAGAGGGCCATATCGACCGGAAGCGCGAGGGGCAGCGTCCAGAAACCGCCGATGCTGGTAATGCCGCCGACGATTCCAGCTTTCATGGATTGGCGTCGGATCATTCTGTGTAGAAGTTCAGTATCGTTTTGATTGGCATTTGTAGCTTTGAGTTTGGCGAATCGTGCGTTGAGAGCGTTGATATCGGGTGCGGCGATGTTGTTGAGCCGTCGCCAGAGCCAGTATAGCACGCCGATTGTAATGACTGTTGGCGCAACGCAGAACAACAAAAAGAACGGTAGCAGATTCGCGGCAAGTTGGTTGAAAAAGTCTTCCACGCGGGTTCACTCCTGTTTTAAGAAGTAGTCGATGACACGGGTGCTTTCGGCGAGAGCGTCGAGGTAGCTGTAGTGCCCTGCGCCGGGGAACACGACGAGTCCGGCGTCGGGAATGGCGGCTTCGAGTTTCCGGGCCTGCCAGAGCGGTGTATCTTCGTCTTGATCGCCCCATAAGAGCAATGTCGATGGTTTGACCCGTTGCGCATAGGGTAACAGGTCTTCGTTGACGACGTTGACGAAAGTCTGGCGCATGACGCCGGACACGGCGTTGAAATCTGCGGAGCCGTAACGGGCGTTGTACCAGTTTCGCAAAGAGTCAGAGAATCTCGTGAGGCCGATGGATTTGAGTCCATCACGCACACTCTTATACATTGAGAGGCGGATTTGTGTCGCAGGCGATGTTTTGGGGCGAATTCCGGCAGCATCGGCGAGGATCATTTTGGTGATGCGGTTGCTGTGATCTGCGCCGAGAATGAGGCCGAGTCGTCCGCCGAAGGAATGCCCGAACAAGGCGAAGTGATCGAGTTTGAGGTGATCGCAATATGCGAGTAAAATCTTCGCATAGTCAAATACACCCCAGTCTGAAGGCGGTTCTGGAGAAGCACCGAAGCCAGGCATATCCGGCACAAAAACGCGATAATTCAATGCTGCGAGTTTCTGTGCGAGAGGCCACACCAGACTGCTATTCGCACCCCATCCATGCATCATCACAATGGGTAGGCCATCATGTGGCCCAGCGACGATATGAGCGATATGTACACCATTGACTACAATTTGCTGTGTTGGTGGGGTAGTCGGTGCGGTCATGTCATTCAATCACAATCTGTGCGCCGAGAGCCTGTAATTTATGCAACACACCCTCAAAGGCATTATCGATGACATGTGCGTTATCCATGACCGTTTCGCCATCGGCAATGAGCGCAGCGGCAAGCATTCCCATACCGGCACGCACATCGGGTGAATCCATGTAGATTGCATGTAATGGAGCCGGACCGATAACGATTGCGCGATGCGGGTCACACAGAACGATTTGCGCACCCATTGCATTGAGTTTGTCAATGAAAAGCAGCCGATTGTTGAACAGCTTTTCGTGGATGAGTGAGGTTCCGCGTGCCTGAGTCGCGGCGACAGTGGCGACGGCGACAAGATCGGACGGGAAACCGGGCCAGGGGGCGGTTTCGATGGACGAGTCTACGTCTTCCTCGCGGTTGGACACTATTAAATCGGTGTGACGCGGTATAAATACCGAGTTCTCGTCAATATCTAGTGTAATGCCGAGGCGACGGTAAATCATGTCGATAACGCGCAGGTTATTCTGGCGCGTGCCTTCGATGGTGACACGTCCGTCACACAAGGCACTGATGGCGGCGATGCTGGCGGTTTCGATGTGGTTGGGGCCGATATCGAACGTGGTGCCGTTGAGCGAAGCCGCGCCGAAAATCCGCAGGACATTGGAGCCAATGCCGTGAATTTGCGCACCCATACGTTCTAACAGGTTTGCGAGTTCTTGAATATGTGGTTCGCTGGCGGCGTTCTGAATGAGTGTTTCTTCACCAAGCGTGGCAGCAAGCATCAACGTAATGGCGGTGGCGGTGACGCTGGTTTGTGAGAGAACGATGTCTTTAAACGCCCACTTCATGGGGCGGCATTCGATGCTGTTGCTGCCGACGACGACATCCTGACCCAGATTACGCAGAGCTTCGATATGGGTGCGGATGCGGTTCAGTGGGAAGTCAAGTTCGATTTTGACATACTGCCGCCGGACCAAAACAGGCACGAGAAGCAAAAGTGACGCCACTGTGCCATTGGTTTCTTCGCGGGTGAGTTCACGCTTGCCCAACTTCGCCGCGTGAATCGTCGCAGTGTGTGCGTTTTCGTCACGGGTTACAGTCGCGCCTAAGGCTTCGCACAATGAAAGCATTATCCGCGTGCCGCCCGTATTAGGAATCGTGTTCAGTGTAACTGGCTGATCCGTCAGCAGTGATGCCGCGATCAGGGCAACTGCTGCGTTTGGGTTGCCAGATGGGCGGTAGGTTCCGTTGAGCGGCTGGCCGCCGGTGACGCGAATTCGCATAGAGTATCCGTTAGAATTGCCGCCGATTATCGGCGCGATTATACCAGCAACCCGTCACGCGAGTCAGGGCAGAACGGTTACATTCGGCACACGTTCGCTGTCACTGTGTTCGCCGCGCTTGCGCTCGGAAATCGGCTTGACCGGCGGACATTCCCATGCCATTTTCTCGGTTTCTGAGCGAATATCCTTGAACTTGGGCAGAATCCCGCAGGCGAAGCATTTATCGCGGCAATCGACGCGAGTTTCACCCTTCATGCTCATCAGATAATCTTCTTTTAGGAATTTCTTGTGAACGGCAACATCAATGTGTTCCCAGGGGAAGACCTCGTCAATGCCGCGCTCACGAATGGTATAAAATGTGGTATCTAACCCGACGTGCTCGAAGGCTTGCAGCCAGATATGGTGTTTGTGTTCGTCGTGCCAGGCGTCGAACTTACAGCCGTTGCGCCACACATATTCGATGATGTCTGCAAGTCGCCGGTCGCCACGACTGAGCCAGCCCTCAAATTCGCTGGATGCGAGGTCGTTCCAACGCAGGTGCATCCCCTGCCCGGTGATCTGTGATTTGAGGAGCC
This sequence comes from Anaerolineae bacterium, assembly GCA_034435595.1. Lineage (GTDB taxonomy): Bacteria > Chloroflexota > Anaerolineae > Aggregatilineales > Phototrophicaceae > JAVJSU01. Next base: position 3,309 of record DAOTXA010000532.1, read on the forward strand.
TGTGCTTCTTCTCGATCTGTTCGTGCGTATCCTGCGGGACCCATTGGAAGGGCGTATGCGGTTTGGGGATGAAGGTGCTGACGCCAACGTTGACATTGGCTTTGTTGCCGAGAATGCGACGGCCTTCCTTGAGGACGGCCTTGCACAGGTCGATGATAGCCTGCACATCTTCGAGCGTTTCGTCGGGATGACCGATCATGAAATAGAATTTGATGGTGCGCCAGCCACGCGAATATACGTCGCGGGCGGTTTGTAGCACCTGTTCATCCGGTACGTATTTGTTGATGCGCTTGCGCATGTGTTCGGTCGCGGCTTCTGGCGCGAAGGTGAACCCGCTGCGGCGCGTATCTCCAATTCGATCAAGTAGTTCAGCGCTGGTGGATTCGATACGCAGGCTGGGCAAACTCATACTCAGGCCAGATTCGGCATAGGTGTCCTGAATTGTCTCGGTGAGTTCGTCTACATATACATAATCTGATGACGATAGACTGAGCAGGCTGATTTCCTCGAAGCCGGTATTAGCGACGATTTCCTCAATCGCTGCCATGACTTCGGGAACCGGGCGCTCACGGACGGGACGAGTTACCATCCCGGCATGGCAGAAACGACATCCACGCGTGCAGCCGCGCATGATTTCGATAGGTGCGCGATTGTGGACGGTGTCGATGTTGGGTATGAGGAACTTCGTGAACGGTTTCGGCAGCACCGGGACGACACGTTTGAGGACACGTGCGGGTGCATCGGGCGTATTCGGTTTGATGCTGGCTACGGTGTTGTCATCATTGTAGATCACGTCGTAGAAGCGGGGGACGTACATGCCCTGAATGCGGGCGATAGCGCGTAACTGCTCGTGACGTGATGCGCCGCACATCTGCTGGATTGTGCGAGCGACTTCGACAATAATTTCCTCGCCTTCACCGATAACGAAGGCGTCGATGAACGGGGCCATCGGCTCCGGGTTGTAGCACGCATGACCTCCGGCGATGATGAGCGGGTAAGATTCATCGCGGTCAAGGCTGCGCACAGGCATGTCTGCAAGGTCTAGAAGGTTGAGGACATTTGTGTACAATTGCTCGTAGGGTAGGCTGATACCGAGTAGGTCGAAGTCGCGGATGCGGTGTTTGGTTTCCAGCGAATAGAGCGGAATGTTCTGCTCTCGCATAATGGATTCCATGTCCATCCAGGGCGAAAACACGCGCTCTGCCAGCATATCTGGCTGGTTATTGATTTGTTCGTAGAGGAGCATGATGCCCAAATTCGACATGCCTAGATCGTAAATATCGGGAAAGGCGAGGGCGACATGAAAATCGGTCGTGTCCCAATCTTTGACGACGCTATTGTATTCACCGCCGACGTAGCGCCCAGGCTTTTCGACATTGAGTAAGATGCGTTCCAGTTTGCGTTCGATTTCCTGCGGTATCATGGACACAGATGCTCCACTGCTTCGCTTAGAATTTTCTCATGTATTCAATGGTAGAGTAGCACAGAACCGGAGATTTTTGTAACGGTGATTAGAAAAAAGCACAGTATCTTGATTGTCCTGATTGCCTCGGTGCTGAGTATTTCGCTACTGGCGCAGGACGAAGACTCATTCCCTACGATTTCGCCAGAGAACGTCACTCAGTTTGAGCCGGTATTTCAGATTGATTTTACCGATAATCCGTTAGATGTTGGTTCGGTGGATTCAGGCTGGTTTGTGATGAGTCCTGACGGGCGGTTTGCAGCAGTGATCCGGCAGGATGGCGGGCTGGTCGTATATGACACGGTTACGGGCGAAATCACCGATACGTATACGTATGTGGTGGATGATCTGCCGGCAAGTGTGATTGAAGCGGATTTCAGCAATGATGGTAGAGAAGTTGTCGCGTTGCATACGGACAGCGAAAGCTTCTACATCGTTTTGTATGATCTTGAGAGCGATGAATTGACTGTTGTGCCGTTTGAGCCGGTAGAGACAGACATGGATGTGCCGCGCCGTATCTGGCTGGATGATGAATCGCGGCATGTGTGGCTGGAAGTCGCGGCGGGGACGGTAGAGCGGTATTTTTATGTGGTGCGGGTTCCGCTG
>DAOTXA010000533.1:0-12034 GCA_034435595.1 Anaerolineae bacterium
ACCATGAAGCAGGCCGACCGGGTCTTGCTGCTGGAATGGCGCGATCCCCCGGAAAAATTTGTCGCGCTGGTGCGCATCACCGGTATGATTATGGATGGGGAAAGCCGCCGTCCACCCATCGAACCGCCGGTCCCGCTGCCCTTTGTGGGTGGCGATCGTGCGGGCGATATGTCAGTCGTACAGGATATTCGCCGGATTGCGAAAAACGAAAGCGCCGCCGCCGTACTGGTCTATGTCGATAGCCCAGGTGGATCGGCAACCGCTTCCGAAGCGATGGCGTCGGCGTTGGAAGAAGTTGCGAAGGATCGCCCGGTAGTGGTTTATATGAACAACGTCGCGGCATCTGGCGGATATTATGTGGCGACACCCGCACAGTGGATTGTCGCGCAATCCGGCACGATTACCGGGTCTATCGGCGTGATTTTAGGCAAAGCGATTACACGCGGCCTGTTCGACCGCCTTAAAATCAACCGTGTGGAATTTTTGCGCGGGCGCAATGCCAACATCCTCAGTGATGGTGAAGGCTTTAGCGAGGAGCAGCGCACCGCCCTTGAGGACCAGATCAGGTCGATTTATGGGCAGTTTACCGAGCGGGTCGCAGCTTCGCGCAAGATGACGGTCGAAGAAGTTGATGCTATCGGTGGTGGTCGTGTGTGGACCGGGGTGCAGGCCCTCGAACACGGGCTGGTCGATGAACTCGGTGATCTGCGTACCGCGTTGAACAAAGCCCGCGAACTGGCGAATCTGCCGGAGGACGCGCCGCTGATGTTACTCGGCAGCGGGATACGTCAGGACCCGTTGCCGCCGCAACTCTTCAAGGGGCCGGGTGCGCTGGTCAACTATATGCGCGACGGAGCGAAGGCGCTGCACGTTCGCGCACAATTCCTGCTGCCCTTTGATTTGCGGTAAATCGATGGCAATTCGTTGTACGGGGGGCATGGTCCGCCATGTCCCTACACCAACCCCTGCATCTTGAGATAATCCCACGACTGGTAAATCGCCGCGATTGACAGCGCCACGTTAAAGTGACCATCGCGCATCATGGCGAATAGTTCGTCAATCGGGATGCGCTTTACGGTGATGTCTTCGGCCTCATCCAAATCCTGCGTGTGGAGTTGTTTCGCGTTCAGTGCTGCATAGACGTACATATGATTGTGGATGCGCGTCGGGTGCGTGACCGTCTTGGAGATAAAGTGCCATTCTTCGGTGTCGAAGCCGGTTTCCTCACGCAGTTCGCGCCGCGCCTCTGCGACCGGATCGGGTGCGTCGCCGTCGAAGTATCCACCGGGGATTTCGAGGCATACGTCGCCTAGTGCGTGCTTGTACTGCTCCACAATGACGACCTCGCGCTCCGGTGTCAGCGCGAAAATCAGTGCAAAGTCGTTTTCTTCCACCACATAATAATCGTTGATCTGCGTGCCATCGGGCATTTTTGCCGTGTCACGACGAACGCGCACGATCGGATGATTGACGATATGTTCGCTTTCGATGATGGTCCATTTGCGCGGGTCGGACATGGTGATTTTCCTTGATCGTGTGATTGGCTAATCGATGTGTTCTGCCGAAAGGATTTTGTCGGCGCGGGGGGCATAATAGACGCGATACGGTTGATCTGTTGAGAAGTTTGACGTGTAGATGCGCAATCCTTCCATCACTATTCCTTCGAGCTTGATGCTGACGCCGTCAATGTCGGCATAGTAGAACTCGCGTGTGTCCTGGTAATCGGTGTAAAGCGTTAACGGACCTTGCAGCATCACCACCGGGGGATGGCGTCGGCGCTCGCGCCTACCCTGATAATTGACATAGAGTATGATGATGCTCATCAGCGCCACAATCGCGCCAATTACGGGCAATCCATCGCTGGCCCATTCGATGATCGCGCCTACATTGACCAGCGCAGCACATAATCCGCAAGCGATGAGAAAAATGGGCGTCAAAATGGCGAGGCCGAACAGGAGCGACTTCGTCTCCTCGGCGTCTTCTTCATGTAAAATCTGTTGCTGTCGATTGCTAATCTCCCCGGCGCGATTGGCGGCGAGGTCATCGAATGTGAAATCGAGTACATCGGCGAGACTGGCGGGGGGTGGTAGCTGTTGCATGATCTCCCTGGTGATGGCTGAACGCGAACAAATCTTTGATTTGCAATCCCCGATTTGCGACGGAGGTCATTAGAGCATCAGGTGATTGGTGCGTCAAGGCGATGTCAGCAGTTTAGGATTGGGATTCGTCGTTGCGGGGCCACAGCGGGCCGAACACGATGGGATCCCCGGTTGGTCTGGCACTCCCGCCCGCCGGTTCTGGCGTGATGCCAACATATTCGATTTCGCCCAGTAGAACCGGTGACGAAAATACGAGTGTCGCCACACCGTCCGCACCTACCTCAAATACGCCCGCACTCAAGCGTTCTTCGCCACGGATAAGCCACGCTTGATACGCCATCCCCGGCGTAGAGGCCGCGAAGCCATCAATGCGCAGCACGCCCGCGTTTGAATCGCGGTTACAGATAACGGTTGCAGTCGCCAGCAAATTGCCGGCGGCAGGTTCCAGCGGAAAGCGAGCGAGACGGTCTTCTCCGGCAAGTGCCAGCAGATTGTCGCGGGTAGTGACCTGTGCCAGCAGGGTGCGGTTCTCATTGCGGAGATCATTAAGTTGGAGTGTTTGTGCCACGATGATGCCAAGTAAAATCAGTGTGATGGCAGCAGCAATAGAACCAGCAAAATAGAGGGTTCGACGTTGCAGGCTGATGACGGTCTGCTGTTGTGAGGTGGCGGTTTCTGATGCAGCTTTCAGGATGCGTTCACCCAGATTGGGCGGCGGCACGATTTGTGCTGCGGAAAAGGGCATCACATCAGCCAGACTTTCATAATCAGAAAGTTCGGCTTCCACTTCCGGGCAATCCGGTAACAGCCGCTCTACGAGGGCGGTTTCGTGGGGGTCGGTGATGCCCATGCTGTATGCGGGCAGCAAATCACGCAGAGATTCACAGTTTTCGTTGGTGGTGCGGCGTTCGTTGGTAGAGTCCATGTCCAATAGTGATACATTTGCTTACATAATCCATGTCGATCTATCGACACGGTGGGGCACTATGGATTTATATCGCCAGAATCCGCAGTGATCCACATGCCGCGCAGTTTCTTGAGTCCAAGGCGCACACGCGTTTTCACAGTTCCCAATGGTAGATTCAGCTTTTCTGCCAGATCACTGTGAGTATAGCCGTAGAAGAATCCCAGCATGACGACCTGCGACTGTTCCGGCGGCAATTGCTCAATCAAGCTGCGCAGCAGGCGTCCGTCGCGCAACAGCGGATCATCCGGGCGGCCCAGGTCAGACGCGATCTGCACGTCCTCGATAGAATCGGCATTGGTGGTAGCCTGTCGCTTCTCTGAGCGCAACAGGTCGATTGCTGTGTACCGCGTCACCGTCAGCAACCAGCTAGAGAACTTGCCCTTGCGCGAGTCCCACGCGGCAGGATTGCGCCACACCTTCATAAAGGCGTCTTGCACAGCTTCTTCGGCGAGCGGCGTGTTTTGCAGGGTGCGCATCGCCAGACTGAACGCAGGCGTCCCATAACGGGCGTACAACTGCGCCAGCGCTTCCTGATCCTGTGCGCGGATACGTGTCACGAGTTGTTCGTCAGTTAGTGTGGCGTAATCGGTCATTGCGATCTCGTTCGCCGCGAATCCGGTCGCTACGGTTTCCACCATATCAAACGACCCACTATCCAGTATAGCGTGGGTTGCGGTTTTCCGCGCAGCGGAATTTCGATAAACGGGGAATTCCCCGGTACTGGTGGCAAAAGCGATACTCACGCGGTTTCCTCCTCACTCAACGTTGTTTATACAGCCGAGGATACGGGCCAACCGCATAGAAATCGTATAGAAGTGCAGATTCCCCATTAAAGTACTTCGTGTCGCCCTGGGCTGAAGCCTCAAGGCTACGACAAGGAACAGGCCCACCAAAGGAGGCCAAATGCGCCACCCTTCGGGGTTTAGCCCCTTCCAGCGGGCTTGTCTTTTCGGAGCCGGATCGCTTTAGCGTCTGGCGGAATGACACGAAACGACCAACCATTAAAAACCTACCCGTGACAGCCTCCAACCCCCTCTCCCACTGCTGTTCGCTGCGCTCACTGGGGAGCGGGGTGGCGCGAAGCGCCGGGGTGAGGGGAAATTAGAACGCGATCGCCCTGCCCATTAAAGCACGGTGTTGAAGAATATCGCTCACAAGCTGTATAATGGTTTTACAACTATGCGGCAACTTTTTTCGTATATCTAATTTGTGAACTTCATCACGATAAACGCGCTATGCGTTGATTTCACCCAAAAATAGAACAGGAAGTAATATGATGAGCGACGATACTCAAAACACTGACGAAACTCCGAAAGCCGAAGAGACACCGAAGAAGACGACTCGAAAGTCTACCACCGCCAAAAAATCGACTCCGGCGAAGCGCTCAACGACGCCGAAGAAAACCACCGCCAAGAAGACACCCGCCAGGAAAACGACCGCCAAGAAAACGACGGAAAAACCTGCGGTAGACAAATCCCCGGCGGAAGTGAAGATTGACCCCGACGAAGTCGAGGTTGAAGCGAAGCAGGCGAAGGCCGAACTGGAAGCGGAAAAGGCGAAAGCTGCCGGTGCGCAGACGAAGGCCGCGACCGCAGTTGCCAAGAATGCCGCCGCCGAAGAAGCACTCGCCCGTGCGAAGGCGGCAATGGCGAAAGCCGAAGCCCTCGAAGCAGAATTCGAGAAGGAAATTGAGGACACCACCGAGGAGATCAGCACGTCATTTGACCGCTTCATCGACCACCAGCGCAAAGCCGTCGATGAAGTCGGCAAGGCGCTTGAGGCCCTCGTACCTGAAACCGTGCGCGAACACGGTTCTGCCGCCGTCAACGAAATGGTTGAGGGCTATCGCGGTCTGTTCAATTCTATGATCGAGCGCATTCAAACGCAGGTCGAAGAAACCCAGGAACGGGTCGGCGAAGTGCTGCCTTTTGCGCGTCGGAATGGCAAGGATACCGAAGAAGACGGCGAAAAGTAGACCGTCTCAATAAGTGAGGCTCATCAAAAACGAGCGTACCCGGTGCGCTCGTTTTGCGTTTAAGGGGATGCATTGGTGGCGTCGCTCGAACTGCCTGTATCCGGGATTGCCCGGTAGTCGGGCGCAGGCAGCGTCCCAGCAGTGGGTTGTTCTCTACGGCGTCGCACCCAGAATTCGGCAGTCATCAGAAGCGCGCCGACGAACAGCGCGAGTCCGGTGAGTAGCGCGCCTTGATTGACCGTTTCCGATACCATCCACACATGAATTGCCTGTGCTTCTCCCGGCGGAATGACGAGACCAATCAAGCCTGCGTTGACACGGATAATGTCCGCAGATTCGCCGTTGATCGTTGCGCGCCAACCGGGATAATCGACGATCGACAGGGTAAGGAGCGCATTCTCCGGCGTGGTGACTTGCATCGACAGATCACTTGCCGAGGCAAACTGGAATTCGTCAATTACCGCGCTTTCAGGCCGTTCTGCGGATAGTTCAACAGGCAGCGGATTCAATGTGACCGCTATTTCGCGCAGGTCGATGCGTGGATCGCTCATGATCTGGCGCACGAACACGGCGTCACCCTCGGCGTGACGGGAATCGTAAACCAGATGCGCCACCGGGCGCGGATTGACCAGTTCGAACACGCGGAACTCTTCATCAGCCCGGCTGCGCTCATAGGCGACGAGTTCGAGCGCGGCTTCCGGCGGCGGCTCGTCAGACGTGGTGACATAGCGTACGGACAGCACCTCCCACAGACGATCCACGGGCAATTGGCGCAGGTTGTCGATGGCATCCAGCGTGACCGGGTTCGCGCCGTAAATATCCGCCACACGGAAATACGCCCCTGTACTCCGCAGACCTGTCGCACCATCCACCCGCCATGTGATTTCGGTATCGTTGATTTGGGCATAGTCTGCGAGTGCGGGCGGCAGTTGCAGGCGATTTTCGTTTGTATCCGGCACAAAATTGCTCGATCTGCCGCCCAGACTGAACAGATCAAGCACAATAATTATCAGCAACACTGCAACTTTAGACCCGGTTGTCGCTGACGTGTCGCGCTGCCAATGCAGCCACAGCAGCAGCAATCCGCCTATGAGCGCGGAATAGGCCAGTTGCGACGCTTGATTTGCCGTCCCGGTATCAATCATCGTCGAAAGCAAAAACGCGCCACCCAATAGCGCAACAAGTGCAACCGTGATCCGGTCGAACGTGCGACGGGGACGGAATTCGCTGTCTTCGATTTGTGATGATGGCGGCGAGAGCAGCCAATGTATTTGTATCACAGCCAGCATCACCAGTGCCAGCATCACCAGACCCATCACACGCTCCTGATTGCGGAACAGATCGAATCCGGGTGCGACGATATACAGCGCATCATAGAGAACGCTGTTTCCACCCATAGCGAGTAGCAGCCCAACTAGCAGCACCGCGATCCAGAAACGGTTGCCAGCAGTTTGACGGGCCAGCGCACCGGCGGCAAAGATCAGCGCGACGACACCCGTATATAAGGGCGACCATGTGCCATCTGCGTTGGGCCAGATAAACTGGCGAATCTGCTGCGGGTCGATGCCGCCGCTTTTGTCGAGATAGGCAAAATCATTCACGCGATCTGAAACCGCAGCCAGTTCGATCATCGGCAGCAGTTGAATCGCTGCGATTCCCGTGCCGAGTCCGCCAAGTATCGCCAGTCGCCAGCCAGAACCAACGAACCCGGTTCGCGGCGTCATTCCGAACCGGAGCGCGTAACAGATCACCAGTACCAGCGCGTAAAAGGTCAGTTGTGGGTGTCCGCCGAGGATCATCAATCCGGCACACAACGCGGAAAGGACTGCCGCGCGTATTCGCCATACTGGAGATGCAAAGCTGTGATGGATGCCGAGCAGGACCAGCGGCAGCCACGCCATGGTGTTGACCATGTTCGGCTGCACCATAGGGTAGGCGGTCAGGAAACCGCTGTATGCATACAATACTCCTCCGGTGACAGCCAGCGCGCTGTGTTCGGTGGATTCTGGCAGGATGGCGCGCAGAAACAGAAACATCGCCACACTCGCCAGCCAATAATGAAAGATCACTTCGCGCTGGTAGGCGTGGAAATCCCATGTGTCCGTCGTCAGCGCCAGCAAATAGCGCACCGGATAGAGCGTATTGTACTGGATGTTGGCGGCGAGGGGTTCACCTGCGTTGTTGTACGGGTTCCACAGCGGAAGCGCGCCTTGCTGCACACGCTCGACCTGAAGTGCTATTGGGGCTTGATAGTGCAGCATGAAGTCGCCGTCCTGCGCGAAGATCAGACGATCGCGCGCTTCGGGCGTCAGCACGCGCCAGAAGAAGAACCCGCATAACAGGGTCAACACCAGCAGCGCCAGTGTCAACGTGGTAAATCGGTGCAGCGGCAGAGAAGGGCTTGTGTTCATGTACGGGTACGTTCCGGTATGGCAGAAAAACAGATGCTACTGTACTGCCGTCATCCGCTGGAAACAAGGAGGTTTCACCGATTTATTTCACCTATTCCTTGGCGCGTACCACGCTCATCACTTGTTGCATCGCCTCGATCGTCGTTATTTCCTCGCCATAGTACGCCAGCAGCGATTGCCACAGATACGGGTTCGGCATGGCGTCGGGATGTTGGCTATGGACGGTGCGGAGCGCATCTAGCAGTGACTCTCCGGTGATTTCGTGCAGTGCCGCCACACAGTATGTTGCGCTGCGGCTGATCCCCGCACCACACGCGACCAGAATCTGTTTTCCCTGTGCCTGTTGCGCGATGACGAACTCAACCCCTTGTTTTAGCAGGTCTTGCGGCGTCGGTTCGCCGTCCTCAACGGGTAGATACAGCGTTTCGATATTCGGATGTTCCACCGGGGCCGCCAGCAAAAGTGCCGCATTGATCCCTGCCGCGTACAGTGCATCACGGTCGATGGTGTCGCGGTATTTGCCTATGCTCAACCACTCGTTGATAGCGATCATGTACGCTCCTAATACGGAATCTTCTTGCGCGGACGCAGGCTCTTGTTCTGCACGCGGAGTTTCAAGTTTAACTGGTATGCGTCCTCAAAAGTAATGGTATCGCGCAGTGGCGCAATCAACTGGTTGCGGCGGATAACGGCGTTGGCGTCGAAGAACCAGTACAGCGCCATCAGCGGCGAGATGAATAGTTCGCTCTGATAAAAGCCAGAATACATGTGGACATTCCCGAATTCACCATGCACAGCGGGGATGATGCGCGTGCTGATGTGACTCTTATGATGACCCGGTTGTTCCCATACATAGCGGCACGCAGCATCAAACTGCTGGAAGGCGTCCATTTGCGGGGTGAGTGCGCACGCTCCGTAGAACCCGCCGTCAGCGATCAGCGCTGCCATGTTTTCTAGCGCGTGGTGGTGACACACTGCTTCTTCGACCTCAGTGCCGAAGCCGACATTCGCCAGTATTTTGATTGGCACGTCCAGCGGTTCGATTGCGCCGAGGCTGATGCTATCCTCAAGCATTGTGCCCGGTCCCTGTTCGTCACCGCGCATGAGGGCATCCACGCCGCCATCTACCAGAATTACCGCGTCTACGCCGCCGAGATGCTTTATCAATTCCTGATACATCATGACCATGGTCTGAATGCCGCGCCGCTCGAACATCCACATTGTGATATCTTCGCCGTGTGTTTCTTTGAACCACTGCGTTAGATAGCCTTCGGGATAATAGGGCAATTCGCCATTGACCTTGCCGCCGACGCCCATCACCAGTGTTTCGACCACCGGATAAACGTGTTCGCTCAGTTTTTTCGCTGTCTTAAAGTCGGTAAATGTGAGGTTGGCGAGATGTACCGTCTTGCCGTGTTCGCGCAGGGTGAAATACAGAGGCAACCCGGCGTAGATGTCGAATCCGCCCCCGGCCCCGGCGATGAGGATACGCTTGGCGTCTTTAAACAGATGCAGTATCGGGAGATTGAGTTGCATGAAGTCGTCCGTGGTGCGCTATGAAACCGTATGTTCCATTAAAGCACATTAAAGCACAATCCGCCCGGACGCGATTTCCGGTTTGTTCTACGAGGCACGGCTCGGCGCGAAGTGCACTTCAACCTCGGCAATCCCGTCCAGATATTCGCACAGGCAGCGGCGGATGCTATCGGTGATGAGTGCTGTTTGAGCGGTTGTCGTTTCCGGCGCGACTTCGATGTCAATGTCGATCTGCGCTGCGTCCAGCGGACCCCGGCTGCGGGCGCGTACTACACGATCTACATCCGGCAGGGGAGCCAGATACGGGTGTAGCAGATCGACCAGAATCGCCGGTTCGTAAGGTGCTTCATCAACGAGAACGGCGCTTGTCTGCATGAGGATGCGCCATGCCGCACCTGCGATCAACCCAACTACGATCAGCGCGGCGGCGAGGTCGAAGATCGCCCATCCGGTGAGTGTGACCAATGTCATGCTCACCAGTACGGATAGCGTTACAAATACATCCGCGCCCGTGTTGGCGGCGTCGGCTAAAAGTAGCTCGGAGCGTAGGCGCTTTCCCTGCGCGACCTGATAGCGATTCACACAGATGTTCACGCACAATGTCCCCGCCATAACCGCAAATGCAATTGGCGTCAGTTCTGGTGGAACGTTGTCGCGCAGGCGACCGAGTGCCGCCCCCGCGATTTCCCACGCGGTTAGCATCAGTAATGCACCGATGATCAGCGCCGCCAGCGTCTCAAAGCGGCGGTGTCCATACGGGTGATCGTCGTCCGGCGGTTGGGTCGCCAGATGGTTCGCAACCAACCCCACGCCGTTGGACGCGCCGTCCATCAGCGAGTGAAACCCGTCCGCGGTAATGGCAAGTGCGCCGGTCAGCGTGCCGACTGCGATCTTGCCGACCGCGACAAGGAGATTCAAAATCAGTGTGAGGCGCAGGACAGTGCGTACCTGTTGCCGGGGGTTCGTATCTGGCATTCAATGATCCCTGTGTCGTAAGTGAACACAGCGTATGACGTTTCTGTCGTCTTTGGCAACAGGGAACACCTCAGCTTAGTGGCGCGATAAATCTGTTTTGGCAGGTCTAAACTGACTGTTCGTAATGTCTTGAAATGTTTTACGACTGTGATGTCATAGAGAAAGCGTTGGGTGGTGTTGTGATTGATGCGATAGGATAGGCGCTCATTACTGTGTGAAGGAATGGGTATATCTGTGAGCCTACTTGCACCGGATGCTGAACGTCTGCATGAGTTTTTGATCGAACTCACGTCAATTTTTTCATCCATTGCATATGTTTCGAGGGTGTATACTTTCGGCTCGATGGCCCGTGGAGACTGGGATCGCTGGTCGGATATTGATTTGCTGGTCGTAACTCTTGCTGAAGGGCAATTTCGTACCGTATGGGAAGCGCTCCATGCCGCCAGACCTGTTGTCCACCATCATCCATTTTCGGCGGCGGAACCGTCTGGGGCACACGCACTCGGCAACGTGTTTGAGGGAGAATCGGTGTTTCACTGTCTTGATCTCAACTTAATGACGCAGGATGATGCAGATGCGCCGGGTGCGCTGGCGCGGTTTGGTCCACTGCAAGAACTCTATCGCGCAACGAGTGCTGACCCGGCGGATGCGATAGATCACATGCCATTTCTACAGGAACTTACGCCGGAAGAAGAAGCGATTTCCGTGAATATGCACTTCACAAAGAAGAACGTTAAGCGTCTGTTGCGTGGGCAGGACGTTCGTGCAGAGGTGCAGAAACACGCGGCCCTCTTGCGCACACGGATGTCTCGCCATCTGCGTGATTACCGTGTTGCAGGTGGAAATATCGGCTACGTGGCTCACACCTATCTAGCGATTGCGGATGAATTGCTATCAGAATCATGGTGACGGTGAGTGTAGCGCTGTCGCCTCTGGTCAGTGTGCGGATAATGCGGGTATACTCGACGCAATTTGGACTGCACAGGGGAGGGCTATGGATACCGTTCAGTACGTGCCGGTGATGGTGTTCGGCTTTGCGGCTTCGCTTGGGTTGACGCCGCTTTCCCGGCAGATCGCCATGCGCCTGGGCGTCATTGATCGCCCCAGGAAGCGCAACATCACCAAGAAGCCAACGCCGATGATGGGCGGACTGGCGATCTTCGTCGCGCTGGCGCTGTCACTGGCGCTTTTTAGCCCTGCGGAAACTATGGGGACCATCTGGGCAATTCTGGCGGGTGCGGCGTGGTTGGCTCTTGTCGGCCTCGTGGATGACCGCTATGAACTTGGCTTGCGCGTCAAGTTCGTGGCGATTGTGATCGCGGCGCTTATCGTGACGGCGGCAGGCGTTCGCGTGGAATTAACGGGCATTGTGCCATTGGATGTGTTTATTGGCGTGTTCTGGATCGCCGCGATCACCAACGCAACCAATTTTCTGGATAACATGGATGGCCTGACCGCCGGAATCTCTGCGATTGCGGGCGGGTTCTTTATGGTGATTGCTGTGTTTCAGGATTCTGTTGTTGCCAGTCTGCTGGCGGCGGCTGTGTTCGGCAGTGCATTGGGCTTTTTGAGCTATAACTTCAACCCGGCAAGTACCTTTATGGGCGATATGGGTGCGCTGATGCTGGGATTTGTACTTGCGATCCTCGGTATCGAACTTGAATTCGGGGCCACCACGCTCGGCGTTTCCTGGGTAATTCCGCTGCTGGTGCTGGCGCTGCCTACATTCGACATCAATCTGGTTATTTTCACACGCCTGTCAGAAGGTCGATCACCGGGCGAAGCCGGTAAAGACCACACCTCGCACCGCCTGATGAGCCTGGGACTTTCGCAGCGGCAAACCTTGTTCGTTCTGTATGGTGCGTGTATGTTCTTTGGCACTATGGGACTCTTGATCAGTCAGGTGGAACGGCCTGTCGCCTGGGTGCTGGGCGTTTTTAACGTGATTTTGCTGTTGTCTTTGTTCGCGGTGATGACGTGGATTCGCCGCCGTTATAAGCTTGAACTGAAGAAACCGCCACAGGGAAGCGAAACATCATGACCGAAACATACGTTATCACCGGGGGAGCCG
>DAOTXA010000534.1:0-2993 GCA_034435595.1 Anaerolineae bacterium
CCGTCCACTGCCCCGGCGTAACAATCTCGATCCGCACGTTATCCATCACCAGATTTTCAACCGGGGTGGATTCATGCCCTTTGATGAACGCGCCATTTTCCCCCCGGCAGACGATGTTGCTAAAGCGGATGTTTCGTAACACGCCGAGTTTGGTTTCCGGCGTGCGTGGATACGCGGTGACGTAAATCGGCTCCGCCTTGCCCCACCAGTCATCATGATAAAGCTGCGTCTCAATGATGCAGTTAGAGAAAAAGATGTTCTCGACGTTCCCGGCATCGCGCAGGACGACCGCCAGACCGCGATTGCTGCCGCGAATCACACAGCCGTCAAAGATCACGTTGCGGATGTCGTCGTATGTTTCGGTGCCGATCTTCAGCGCCGCCGACGCCGAAATCAGCGTACAGCCGGTGACGGTCACGTTTTCGCAGGGGCCGAGGTCGTTATGTTCCGGGCGCGTTTTGAGGACGATACAGTCGTCGCCTGCCTCGATGTGACAATCGCTGATGCGGACATTGCGCGAATGATCGGGGTCAATGCCGTCGCAGTTGGGCACTTTCATATTGTTATAGATGCGCAGCCCGTGACACACCACATCGTCGCACCCGGCAAGGTGAATGCCCCAGGCGGGCGTATCACGCAGAGTGAAGTCGCGCAGGGTGATGCGCTGGCTGCGGATGAACTTGATGGCGTTAAAGCGAAAGTCGTTCTCGCGGTCGAGGTAGTAAATATAGTCGCCTTCCTCGCGCATGAACATCACGCCCCGGCAGTCGATTTCCCCGAAGCCGGTGATTGAGATATCGTCCGCGCCGTCGGATTTGATGAAGATACGCTCGTCGTAGTGGGCGGGGTCGGTGCTGGCGATGATCTTCGCACCCGGTTCGAGGTGCAGATTGACGTGGCTTTTGAGCACGATTTCCCCGGTGAGGAAGGTGTGCGCGGCGGGAATAAGGACTGTTCCGCCGCCGCCTTCGGTGCAGGCATCAATGGTGCGCTGGATGGCGGCGCGGTCGTTGGTAACGCCATCGCCGACCGCCCCGTATTCGAGGACACTATACGTAGGCAAAATAAGCTCCTGTAAAAAATTGTATTGTCGAAAGCCTATTGCATGACAAACGCCAGCTTAATGACAGCGTTGTCATGCGTAAGGATAGCGAGATTGAGCGCGGTTGTCAAAGTGGGTTGGTCGTATTTGGTTCAATCGCGTATTTGGACCACCACAGGCGGAAACGGATTGTCACAGAAGGCCCTGTCGCGCCGCATCAATGGATGCAGAAGTGCAGCAACGCCAACGAGCGAGTGCTTGCACCAATTGGAGATTATAAGACGCTCCCCACGAATAAATTCGGGGGCTTCTGTTGCACGCTTGCCCCAACGGGCTACGTTATGACCCTATTCGATCATCTCCGCCAGACCAATCCCTAGCTCGCCCGCCGTGCTATACAGCAGATAGATGCGCCCGTCCTCTTCATAGATGCCGGGATCGCGTAGCTGCCGCGCCGGTCGTGGAATCCATCCGCGTGCCGAAGTCTCCATCGGCAGATTACCGCCCTCGTAGCCGGTTTCTGGCTCCAGAACCAGTTGCGCCTCAGTCAATGACCACGTTTCCCAGTCATCGGACGGCGTGACGAGGTCGCTATAGTAAATCGACTCCGGCGTGCCGGGAACCAGCGAGTAGAAGAAGCGCAGATTATCGTCATGCACCTGTAGCGCGAAGTGTCGCGGGTTGACACGTCCCTCCCGATAGAAGAACGCCTCACGGTCCTCGTCGTCGCCGGTGAGCAGCGGCCCGCGCTCGAAGTTCGTCAACCCATCTGCCGAGCGATACAGCAGCCCCGGCATCGTCACACCGTAGAACATATCGCGCCACGCCACCACCCGCAGATACGCCGAGGTGATGATTGCTGGCTGTGGAGTGAACGTGAGTCCATCCGGCGACAATGCGACCCGCGTGCGCTGGTGGTAGAAAAACGGTCTGTCGATTTCCGGCGTAATCTGCGCCTGTTCCGCCTCGGTGGTGACGCCGTGATAGTACATGCGGAAGCGTTTTTCGTCGTCGTCCACATGCACATCCGGCGAGGCGATGTGATTGGTAAACAGGCTGTCGGCTAAATCCAGCACGCCGCCGCCGTGAATCGTATAAGGTCCGGCGATGTCGCCGGCGTAGGCCATGCGGATATGGTCGCCTTTGTGATGGGCGAAGTACAGATAGTAGCGGCCTAACGGGTTCTCGACCCAATCCGGCACGCGGACCAGCGACGGCCCGTTGATGTTGCTGTGCGCACCGGCGTCGAAGCCGTCGATTTTGTCGTGGATCAGGTGGCCTATACGGGTGATGTTCATACGGTATCGTCTCCATTGGTGGGGCCGGTTTCGTCACCGGCGGGTTTTTTCACTTGTTCCGCCGCCTTTTCTGCCATTTCACGTTCGAATGCTTCGACCGCCGCCAGCGCGTCCGGCGTGCCGATCTTGCGTAGGGCGGTTACGCGGGGGGCGCGGTCATCATCGCTATAATTAGAATTTCCTGCAATCCCAATGAGCATGGCGATTGTCGCCGCATCAATATGCCTGAGTGCCGCATCCGCCGCCGGATCATCAAACTGAGCGAGGGCGTGGGCGGCGCTGTTGCGGACCTCTACATCTTCATCATCAAGGCGTCGGATGAGGGGGTCAACGGCACGGGTGTCGCCCAATCTGCCGAGGGCGTAGGCGGCGCTGCTGCGGACATCTGTATCGTCGTCCTCAAGGCGTCGGATGAGCGGGTCAACGGCGCGGGCATCACCGAGTTTGCCGAGGGCTTCGGCGGCGCGGCGGCGGACCTCGTTACCGTCGTCCTCAAGGCGACGGATGAGCGGGTCAACGGCACGGGTGTCACCCAGTTCGCTGAGGGCGTCGGCGGCGCTGCTGCGGACCTCCCAATTGTCGCCCTCAAGGCGTCGGATGAGGGGGTCAATGGCGCGGGCATCCTTTAGCGAGCCGAGTGCGTTGGCGGCGCT
>DAOTXA010000535.1:0-4504 GCA_034435595.1 Anaerolineae bacterium
TTGCCAGACAGCTTAGAACTCAGCACAATTGAACTAACTGAGTTCAAAGTGCGCGTGATTTGGATTGATCGGCGCGAGTCCCGTCATCGTCGTGAAGATATCGAGGAAGATCTCTCAAGGCGTGAAATTCTGGATGCAGGTATCAGAGATGAATTCGATGAAAACATAGTCTGGCAAGCATATGAGGTCACGGAGCACCGTAGCTTAGTATGGTTCGAGCTAAACCTAAAAACTGGTCAATCGATGCTATTGATACGACAGTTACCTAGTGGCACAAACTATGACCCGATACGTGAAGAATTGGAACAAGAGGCGAGGCATATACTTGCTATTCGGACAGACTTGAAAACGGTCAAAGTCAGCCAAGCAATAACCAATATGCAAGTTTCTGGTGAAGTGCTTGTGCGTAGTATCAATTATAGATTGCTCTATGATAGTCAACTCAATTTCAGAAGCTCGGGAAGAAATGCTGGCTTATTGGATGAGCCTGTTGCTGCAGAAGCTTTTGACTCTATTGATGATAAAGACGGCGAACAAGGCAGCTTCTATTGGCAAGCGGTGCAAGGCGACTCTGGCAGCCTAACTACCGAACTCTATACAAAGCTATCAAAGAAAGATGATGGCATCAGTGTATATGGGCAACATACAGAGGAAAATGTGCGATATGTACTTTCCCGCATCAGATATTATTGTCAGGGAACTTGATCTCCCCAAAGAAACTGTTCAAAAATTGGACAATTACCTCGCTAATTTGAGACGGAATCGCTTCAATGTTACTCGCGCATCAACCTATCTTGGTATTCGTCTATCAACTGTGGAAGCTATCGCAGAACAATATGTTAAGCATTTGACTCTTAGACGGATCGAAACCTATCTTTGTCCCACTGACGGAGAGATTGTAGAAGTCTTTGATACTGACGAAGAGGTTTACTGTTCCAAATGTGAGCAGGAGTATGAGCGTAGCGAGTGTGAGATCAGAATAGATTATGTGCTGAGAAAAGATTCGCCAATACTGCCATATGCGAATTCAAACACAAAGCATCCAGATAGCGTTCAAGTAGATGAATCTAATCAGCGACCCAAAAGACAATGGCGCATATGGTTAATCTTATCGTCAATTTTTGGTTTCATCCTTGTTGCATTGGATCATCTAGCTAACATATTTGGAGTTATCGACTTTATTGTAGAGTATTTCCAATAGATTCGGTTCATTTGAACCTGCCTTGAATTTGCCTTGAAACACATGAACGAAATCGCGGAACAAATCGCGGAACACACCGGCACCTTTTGACGCATAACCTGTGCTATGCTGGTCTTTCTCGTCACTGCGGACGCCCAATTGGTCGTCCCTACAATACGTTTACTGCACAAAAAAACTTCACTGCCGCCGCAAAAAACTGCAATAAACCCTTCCCCTTGCAAACCGCCCCCGCGCACATACAATAGAACAAACTTCCAACGATTGATGAACCGTTCTCTTATGGCCTTCACACCCACCGCCCAAGTCGAAACCATCCTGAAGAACCTGCCCCTCAAACCCGGCGTCTACGTGATGAAGAACGCCAACGACAAGATCATCTACATCGGGAAGGCCAAGCGCCTGCGCCATCGTGTGCGCTCGTACTTCACCGAATCCGGCCCACAGGACGCCAAGACGGTCACCATGCGCAATCAGGTCGAGGACATTGACTTCATCGTCACCGACACCGAGGTACAGGCGCTCATCCTCGAAGAGACGATGATCAAACAGCACAAGCCCCGCTATAACATCCTGCTCAAGGACGACAAGCGCTATCCCTACATCCGCGTGACGTGGCAGAACGACTTCCCCAAAGTAGAAACCACCCGCCGGCTCGTCAAGGATGGCAGTCGCTACTTCGGCCCCTACGCGGCGATGTGGGCGGTTCAGAACACCCTGCGCACCCTGCGCAAAGCCTTCCCCTATCTCACCTGTGATCGTGACATCAACGGGAAAGACGAACGGGCCTGCCTGTTCTATGACATCGGCCTGTGTAACGCGCCCTGCATCGGTAAGGTGGACCGCGAGGCGTATCGCGCCATGATCAAGGAATTGATGGACACGCTAAGTGGCAAATCCGAGCCGGTCGTCAGGCGTCTCATGGGCGAGATGCAATCCGCATCCGATGCGCTGGAGTTCGAGAAGGCCGCCGCCATCCGTGACCAGTTGCAGGCCATCGAGTACATCACCCAGCGACACCGCGCCGTCAGCCCGAAGATGACCGACCATGACGTGATCGCCCTCGCCCGTGATAACGGGGCCGCCGTCGCGCAGATCATGTTCATCCGTAACGGCAAGCTGATCGGCAGTGACACCCGCCCTCTTGACAACACCGAAGAATCAAGCGATGAGGCCATCATCAGCCAATTTCTGACCCAGTTCTACGGGGAAGCGGGCGAGATTCCCCGCGAGGTGATTTTGCCCAACGAAGTCGAAGAAGCCCGCATCATCGAGCGCTGGTTGAGCGACAAACGCGCCAGTAGCAAGGTGGAAATCACCGTTCCCAAGCGTGGGAACAAGAAAGACCTCATCGACATGGCGCAGGACAACGCGGTCGAGGCGCTGAACATGTTCAAAGCACAGTACGAAGCCGACGCCGTCAAGCAGGAAGAAGCGCTGAGTCAGTTGCAAACGGCGCTCAGTCTGCCAGAACCGCCCAACCGCATCGAGTGCTACGACATTTCCACCACACAGGGGACGGCGATTGTCGCCAGCCGGGTGATGTTCGTGCGTGGCGTGCCGAAGAAGGCCGAATATCGCCGGTTCAATATTCGCAGCGTATCGCACAGTGGACCCGACGACTATCAATCCATGCGCGAGGCATTGACGCGGCGCTTCACCCGCTATATCAACGCCAGGGAGAACCCGACCCCGGTCGAACCCGGCAAAGTTGACCGTGACGAGACGTGGCGACTGCTGCCCGATCTACTGCTGATCGACGGCGGTAAGGGCCAGTTGAACGTCGCCATTGAAGTGCTGAAAGAGTTCGCGCTGTTCGACAAGGTTCCGGTGGCGGCGCTGGCGAAGCAGTTCGAGGAAATTTACCTGCCAGGGCAAAAGACGCCCATCCTCTTAGAACGCAATTCGCCCGGTCTGTATCTGGTGCAGCGCGTCCGCGACGAGGCGCACCGCTTCGCCATCACCAGTCACCGCAAGCGCCGGCAGAAGATCGGCATGGCGAGTCGGCTAGAAGCGATCCCCGGCATTGGCCCCAAGAAGCGCAAAGCCTTGCTCAAAGCCTTCGACAACAGCATAGACGCCATCCGCCGCGCCGAAATCGAGCAGTTGACCGCCGTACAGGGCATCAATGCCGACCTCGCCGTCGCCATCAAAGAGGGCTTGTAGATCAAGGTCCGGCACGCAGCATTCAAATGCTCACACTTCACCTGACCCGAATTTGAACCGACCGCAAGCCACGCAATTTTTATGGCGGGGGTGGGTGAGTTCAAAATCTGTCAGGGCGATCTTCCGTCATATCGCTGCCCATCCGCGCCAGTGCCCCGGCGAAGATTATCACCAGAAAGGCCGCGCCGACCACGAACACCGGCGTCAAATCGGGTGAATCCGCCCCGGTGTTGCTATTCGGACCTGGCTGCGGAGGTCCGGGGATTACAACGGGCGTAGGGGAGGCCAGCAGTTCGCGGACGAGTGCGGTCGCCGTCTGCTCGATGTTGCTCAATCCGCCCGAATCTGGTGTCTGCGCAGAGACGAAGACCAGCGCTACGCCACAGATAACGACAGCAATGACAGTTAAAGCGGCGATTGAGCGCAACATGGGCGAATCCTCGTGAGTGCGGTACAGTGGGGATGATTGTAGCGCATTTGCTCTACCCAAATAGACTTTTGAGGAAGAAGATGTTTCGCGTTATCTCGCGCTTGATCTTGCTTGCAGCCACGCTGAGCGTTACCGTCATCGTCGGGGCCATACTGTTCGGCGGAACGCACGCGCTGGATGTGTTGTTCTACGTCGGTTTGTCACAGTCGCCAGGGGGTTCCAACACCAGATTCGTCAGCAATATCAACCCCGCACCCCC
Organism: Anaerolineae bacterium; assembly: GCA_034435595.1. GTDB lineage: Bacteria > Chloroflexota > Anaerolineae > Aggregatilineales > Phototrophicaceae > JAVJSU01. The sequence goes on from DAOTXA010000535.1 coordinate 4,054, forward strand.
CATTTACGCACTCATCGACACGCGCACCGGCATTATCCAACAGGTCAACGGCGCACTACCGCCCGGTCAATCTACGCCCGACCTCAACCAGAACGCACAACCGCATACGGTGCTGATCGTTGACAACATGACGGATGGCAGCGGTGATCCCGAATTGACCGGGCGACTCGATTTGCGCAACGGGGAACTTGACGCAATTCGTGATGAGGACCGGGTACAGCCGCCAGTCGTTACCGGGACGCTAACAGGTATCGCCGATGAATGGGCGTGGATTCTGTTGAGTGTCGATGACGGTGTCATCTATCTGGCGGCGGGCGGACCCAACCTGACCAACTATGTGCGCGACCCCATCCAGTTCAACGCCATTCGTGCGCGGGCGACCCCGGTCCGCGACGAAGCAAATGACCCTGTACAATCCAACGAATTCGCCGTGTTCCTGCCCGATAACACC